>CACZPK010000154.1 GCA_902783035.1 Oscillospiraceae bacterium | reverse complement strand
GTAAGCGGTGACCTCGTAACCGTTGGTAAGACGCACACGGGCGATCTTACGGAGGGCGGAGTTCGGCTTCTTCGGCGTCGCGGTACGAACCGCGGTGCACACGCCGCGTTTCTGCGGGGAGCTGAGGTCGGTCTGACGGTTCTTGAGGGTGTTCAGGCCGTACTGCAGCGCGGGAGCGGTGGACTTATAGGTCCCCTTCTCTCTGCCCTTGCGAACCAGCTGGTTAAAAGTAGGCATTACTGTTCTCCTTTCTTATTTTTTCGCGTGGAGACACCACGCAGAGTGGGATTATAACATAAAAATCCCGCCAAGTCAAGGCAATTTCAAGGAAAGATGCAGAAAAATCCCGCCCTTGCGGGCGGGATTTTCAGTGCTTTTGTCGGAAAAGCTCTCAGGAGATCGCATTGGTAAAGCCGCGGAGGGCCTCATACACATCCGGCTCCTCGGGTTTTTCCGGATCGGGAACGATCTCCTGCGCGAAGTCGCGATAAGCGGTAAGGCCGGCGCCCGCAGGAATCAGTTTGCCGATGATGACGTTTTCCTTCAAACCGACAAGGTGGTCGACCTTGCCCTTGATGGCTGCCTCGGTCAGCACCTTGGTCGTCTCCTGGAAGGATGCCGCAGACATCCACGAATCCGTCGCCAGGGACGCCTTCGTGATACCCATGAGCAGCTGCGTTGCATCCGCCTCGCGCAGCGGCTCGCCGGTCTCGGCGTTCACCTCACCGGCAGCGATGCGCGCACGCACCTTCTCGTTCTCGTCCTCCAGCTCAAGGAGGTCGACCATCGCGCCGGAGAGCAGGTTCGTGTCGCCCGCGTCTTCAACGCGCACCTTGCGCATCATCTGGCGCACGATGACCTCGATGTGCTTGTCGTTGATATCAACGCCTTGCTGACGATAAACCTTCAGGACTTCCTGAATAAGGTAATCATGCACGGCAGAGGTGCCGCGAATGCGGAGAATATCGTGCGGGCTGAGCGCACCGTCCTGAAGCTGGAAGCCCTTCTCAATGGTGTCGCCGTCCGCAACGCGCAGTCCGGTGTGCGGAATGGCGTAGTTGCGTACATCGCCGTCGTCGGCGGTAACGATGATGTTGACGAGGCTGCCCTTCTGGCTCTCCTCAAAGCGCACCTTGCCGGAGATCTCGGAAAGCGTTGCCATCTTCTTGGGACGGCGCGCCTCAAACAGCTCTTCAACACGCGGAAGACCTTGCGTGATGTCGCCGCCGGCAACGCCGCCGGTGTGGAACGTACGCATGGTCAGCTGCGTACCGGGTTCGCCGATGGACTGGGCGGCAATGATGCCGACCGCCTCGCCGGGGCCGACGGGCTTGGACGTGGCCAAGTTCATGCCGTAGCACTTCGCGCACACGCCGCTGTGTGCCTTACAGGTGAGCACCGTGCGAATTTCGACAGCGTGGATATCAAACTTCTCCAGCGTCGCCGCATCGTCGGAGGACAGCATGTGATCCTTGGAGAAGATCACCTCGTCCGTGCCGGGTTTCTTGATGTCGCTGACCGGATAGCGGCCGTTGATACGCTCGGCAAAGGTCTCAATGACCTGGCCGTTCTCGCTGATCTCCGCCGCCATGATGCCCGTCGTCGCGCCGCAGTCGTCGCTGCGGATGATAACATCCTGGCAGACGTCGACCATGCGTCGGGTCAGATAACCGGAGTCCGCCGTACGAAGCGCCGTATCGGCAAGGCCCTTACGGGCGCCACGGGAAGACGTGAAGTATTCCAGCACGCTCAGGCCCTCGCGGAAGTTCGCCTTGACCGGGATCTCGATCGTGCGGCCGGCGGTGTTCGCCATCAGGCCGCGCATACCAGTCAGCTGGCGGATCTGCTTCATCGAACCACGGGCGCCGGAGTCTGCCATCATGAACACGGGATTGTAACGGTCCATGTTCGCCTGCAGCGCCTCGGTAACGTCGTTTGTGGTCTTTTCCCACTCGCGCACGACCGCGCGATAGCGCTCCTCGTTGGTCATAAAGCCCATCTTGAACTGGTCTTCGATCTCGACAACGCGCTTTTCGGTTTCTTCAATGAGCGTATACTTCGCGGCGGGGATGGTCATATCCGCCACGGAGATCGTAATGGCCGCACGGGTCGAATACTTGTAGCCCGTTGCCTTGATGTTGTCCAGCACCTCCGCCGCAATGGTGAAGTTGTGGCGCTTGATGGCGCGGTCGACGATCTTGCCCAGCAGCTTCTTGCCGCAGATATCAGTGATCTCATAGTCGAAATACTGCTCGGTGGGCTTGCCGTCCTCATCCAGACGCTTGACAAAGCCGAGGTCCTGCGGCACGTTGCGGTTGAACAGGATACGGCCGATGCTGATACGCACGATCTTGCTGGCCATGGTGCCGTCGGGCAGCGCCTTGTTCGCACGCACCAGAATGGGCTGATGGATACCGATGAGGTGGTCGTTGTAGGCGAGCATTGCCTCGTCCTCATCGCGATAGACATTGAGGTGGATGGACGCCTTCTGCTCCTCAGTCAGCTCGTTATAGCTCTTGCCGGCGAACTCAAAGGGAATGTTCTGCGGCCAGAATTCGTCGTTGTCCATCTGGGAAACGCCGTTTTCAAAGCGCTCCAACGTCAGGTAGTAGGAGCCGAGCACCATATCCTGCGTCGGCACCGTAACCGGGCCGCCGTCCTGCGGACGGAGCAGGTTGTTGGCGGAGAGCATCAGGATACGCGCCTCCGCCTGCGCCTCGGCGCTCAGCGGAACGTGAAT
>CACZPK010000153.1 GCA_902783035.1 Oscillospiraceae bacterium | reverse complement strand
TCCAGCAGGCCCTTTGCCGCCGCGGTATCATAGGGGTTGTTCGTGCCGCCGAACCAGACGTCCGCGGAGGGGTTGCCGTTCTCCTCCTCGATCTTGGTCGGCACCTCGCCGGTGCTCAGGCGCTGATACTGCGTCTTGATGCCATAGAGGCTCTCAAAGTTCGCGCATGCCGCCGCGAGATAATCCTCTTCGCAGGAGCCGTAGACGACCAGCTCACCCTCAGCCTTTGCCGCGGCAATCAGATCAGCCATCGGGTCAGCCTCGCTGGGCGCAGCCGGCGTGTCCGTCGCGGCAGGTGCGGCAGGTGCGGGCGTGCTGGGCGCGGCAGGCTCGGTATTTGCGGCGCCGCCGCAGCCGACGAGCATGCCAAGTACCATGACCAGCGTCAGTGCAAATGCAATGGTTTTTTTCATGTTCCATCCTCCTCAATTCTCGTTCTTTTCCGAAAGCTCAGCTTTCTTTCGGATGCTAAGAATTGTACGCTTGTTGCAAAAAAAAGTCAAGCATTGCACCTGATATTTGTGCAAGGCACAGAGGATGGCGCATCACATCGAAAAGAACCGAACCACGTCGTCCACGCGCTGCGCCGCAACGGCGCGTCCCAACTCATAGACGCTCTGAAGCGTTTCCGGATCCTTTTCCGTGCGGTGAATGCCGAGCGAAAGCGGCGGGCGGATCACAAGTGCGCTTCCCGCGTCCTCCCGCTCACCGATCTCACACAGCTGGCGATTATACAACTCATGCCGCGCCGCCATCGCCCCAACAATGGCAGGGTATTCATGCAATGCGCGATTGAGCAGCGGTTCGGCTTTGCTTTTCTTTTTGACGAACCCCTTCGGCTGGGTCAGGACGATCACGTTCCGGTCATAGCCCAGCCCCTCCATATAACGATAGGGTACGGGATCGGCAATTCCTCCGTCCAGCAGGAGCCGTCCCCCCGCCTCCACAGGACGCGATGCCAGCGGCATCGACGCCGAAGCGCGTATCCACGCGATGTCATCCGCGCCGCCATCCTTACAGAGGTGAAAGCAGGCCTCGCCGGTCTCCACGTCGGTCGCGCCGACGTAAAACGCCATGGGGTTGCGCGTAAATGTTTCGCGGTCGAACACATCCAGCTTGTCCGGCAGTTCATGGTAGCAGAATTCCACGCCGTACAGGTCGCCCGTCGTCAGCAGCGACCAGAGACTGCAATAGCGCGGGTCCCGGCTGTAGCGTTTGTTGTACCGCAGCGCCCTGCCGGGCTGGCGTGATTTATAATTGCAGCCGAATACGGCGCCCGCGGAAATTCCCGCTGCGCCGTCAAATGTGATTCCCTGTTCCATAAATACATCGAGGACGCCGCAGGTGAACAGTCCGCGCATCGCACCGCCCTCAAGGATAAGTCCCGTCTTCAATCCGTTCTCTCCCTTCCGACGCGCCGTCAATGCGCGCCGTTCGTCAGTTCTCACGTCTCCCGCGCTCCGGGCAGGAATACCTCACCCAAAGGTTCCGGTGCGACGCCGCCGCCCGAAAGCTCCGTCAGCGCCGCTGCAAAGGGTTCTGTCTGTGCCTGCGGCAAGCGCAGCGTCACGCTGACGTCCGCGCCGTAATCGCTGCCTTCCGTGATGCCGCCGTGGGCGTCGATGAGGCGCGTAAGCCGCTCCAAAAGCGGATACGGCACGCCGACGCGCAGCCGTGCCCAGCGCGTCATGCGCGCCTTGCCCGCAGCGTCGAGCGCGTCCTTTGCGCTCTTGGCATAGGCGCGCGTCAGGCCGCCCGCACCCAGCAGCACGCCGCCGAAATAGCGCGTCACAACGCACACGGCGTTCTCCACGCCCTCGCGCTGGAACACATTGAGCATCGGCTGTCCCGCCGTGCCCTGCGGCTCGCCGTCGTCGCCGTAACGCACAACGCCGCCCTCATGGATCACATAGCACCAGCAGTTATGACGCGCATCATAGTGCCGCTTTTTGACCTGCTCAATGTACGCGCGCGCTTCCGCTTCGCTCTCGACGCGCGCCACGCGCCCGATAAAACGCGAACGTTTCTCCGTGAACTCCGTCTCCGCTTCCCCGCATGGGACAAAGTACGTCTCGCTCATTCTTCCCCGTCCTCTTCCGGTGCATGTACGCCCTCGGCATAGTCCTTCACCTGACCGAGTATTTTCGGCTCAACGACCGCAACGACGTCGATCGTTTCCGCATACTCCACCTGTTCAACCTTTGCCTCACGGTAAAGCATATCGAGCAGCCCGCCCTTGTCATAGGGCAAATGGAGCGTCACGCGGCGCGTACCCTTGTCCAGAATACGGTCGATCTGCGCCAGCAGCTCCGGCAGGCCCTCACCGGTCTTGGCGCTGATGTTGACGCAGTTCTCGCCGCGCGGCCGAATGTCGCCGAAATAAAGGTCGGATTTGTTGTAAACACGCAGGCAGGGGATCTGCTCCGCGCCCAGTTCCGCAATCAGATCGTCCACGATCTGCGCCTGCTCCAGCCATTCGGGGTTGGATACGTCGATGACGTGCAGCAGCAGATCGGCATATTCCAACTCCTCCAGCGTTGCCTTGAACGCCTCGACCAGCTGGTGCGGCAGCTTGCGGATAAAACCAACCGTGTCGGAGATCACCACATCCAACGTATCGCTGACGGTCAGCGTACGCGTGGTGGTATCCAGTGTGTCGAACAGGCGGTTGTTTGCCGGGATATCGGCGCCGGTAAGCGCATTGAGCAGCGTGGATTTGCCCGCGTTCGTATAGCCCACGATGGCAACGACGGGTACCTCATTTTTCTGTCTGCGGTCGCGCTGGGTGCCGCGGACACGGCGCACATCCTCCAGATCTTCCTTGAGCTTGTCGATCTTGCGATGGATGTGGCGGCGGTCGGTTTCCAGCTGCGTCTCACCGGGTCCCTTTGAACCGATGGGGCCTTTGCCGCTGGTGCCCGCCTGACGTTCCAAATGCGTCCACATACCCGTCAGCCGCGGCAGAAGATACTGGTACTGCGCCAGCTCCACCTGCAAGCGGCCCTCCCTGGTCTTGGCACGCTGGGCAAAGATATCAAGGATCAGCCCGCTGCGGTCGAGCACCTGCACGCCGAATTCATCGGTCAACACGCGCATTTGGGACGGCGAAAGGTCATTGTCAAAGATGACCATGGTCGCCTCCTGCGCCTTGACCAGCTCCTGGATCTCGGCAACCTTGCCCTCGCCGATGAATGTGCGTGGATTCGGTGCGGCAAGCGATTGCAGCACGACGCCGGCGCTGACGCCGCCCGCCGTTTCCACAAGCGCCTCCAGCTCGCGCATGCTCTCCTCGTCGGTGCTTTCTTTTTTTTCCAGCCGCGGCGACATGAGTCCCACCAAAATGGCTTTGTCGCGGGGCTTTTCGGTGATCTCGTTCATAAGATCGCTCCTTGGGTGGTATTTTGCCGGATCATTCCCGGACAGTATAGCAAAAAAGGAAACGCGATGCAATAGCACCGCGTTTCCCTAGATGTGTTTTACGCCAGGCCGAACTTCTTGTTGAACTTGGCAACGCGTCCGCCGGTATCGACCAGCTTCTGCTTACCCGTGAAGAAGGGGTGACACTTTGAGCACACTTCCACCTTGATATCCTGCTTGGTGGAACCTGTCTCAATCACATTACCGCAGGCG
>CACZPK010000152.1 GCA_902783035.1 Oscillospiraceae bacterium | reverse complement strand
GACCATGTCGGAGTTGCGCACGTTGTGGATCCAGGGGATATGCTTGTCGCCGATGCCCTCGATGCGGTGGCCGCCGAAGCCGTTGTTAAGGATCGTCGGGCACTGCAGTGCCTCGCCGACGCCGAGCTTGGCGTTCGGATAACGCTCCTTGAGCAGATCGCCCGCCGACATCGTGCCCGCGCTGCCGGAGGTGAAGCAGGCGCCCGCGAAACGCTGGCCGCGCTTTTTGACCGCCTCATACAGCTCGGCGAGGGCATAGCCGGTGACATTGTAGTGCCACAGCGGGTTGCCCATCTCGGCGAACTGGTTGAAGATCATCATGCTGGGGTCCTGCTTGAGCTCCCAGGTCTTATCGAAGATCTCCTTGACGTTGGACTCGCAGCCGGGGGTCGCAATGATCTGACCGGCAATCTTCTTGAGCCAGTCAAAGCGCTCCTTGCTCATGTCCTGCGGCAGGATAGCAACGCTGTCGCAGGCGAGCAGTTTGGAGTTGAAGGCACCGCCGCGGCAGTAGTTGCCGGTCGAGGGCCACACGGCATGATGATAGGTCGCATCGAACTGGCCGGTGACCAGACGCGGCGCGAGGCAGCCGAAGGACGCACCGACCTTATGGCAGCCCGTCGGGAACCACTTGCCCGCCATGGCGAGGATGCGGCAGGGCACGCCGGAAAGCTCGCTGGGGATCTCCACATAATTCGGGACCTTCTGATAAAGGCCGCCGCTCTCCTTCGCCTCATTGTGCCAGTTGATGCGGAACAGGTTCACGGGATCGACGTCCCACAGCCCGGTCTTCTTCAGCTTGCTCTTGATCTTCTCCGGGATTTTGTCCGGATCCTGCATCTGCGCAATGGTCGGGATGATGATGTTGTTTTCTCTGGCCTTCTCGATGTTGTGCTTGAGGCCTTCCTTGTTGATGTGCAGATCGATCTTACCCATTTTGTTTCTCCTCCTGTTTATCAATATAAGAATATAATGTGTATTTTGAAATACCAAAAAATTTTGCGATCTTGTCCCCGGACTTGGTGACGAGAAACGCCCCGCTCTGACTCAAAAAGCCGATGGCCTTCATCTTGTCCTCTTTGTTCATCAGCGCCACGGGCTTGCCCACCAGCGCCACCGATTGCGAAATCAGATCATCGAGCAAATCGTTGACATTGACGATTTTTTGCGGCTCGCCGCGTTCGCTGTCCGCCACGGCGGTCAGTCCGTGCAGCGCCGCCTCCGCCATGACAAGGCCGGATACGTCGAAGTTGATGCCGAGGATTGCCGTGACCTTGCCGTGCTTGCCCCGCATGAACATCGTCGTAGACTTGAGCACCTTGCCATCGGGCGTCTTGGTCAGGTAGCACATCTGGTCCACCGGCTGGGCATCCGCGTTGAGCGCCTGCTCCAGCACGACCTGCGACGCACCGTCTCCGACGCGGCGTCCGGTCACATGCCCGTTCTCGATGGCAACGATGGTATGGTCCGTTCCTTTGGCGCTCACGTCATGCACAACGACTTCGCAATTGCTCCCAAAAGTCGCCGCAATGCCCTTCGCAATCTGTTTGAGCTCATTGAGCTGTGCCGATTCGATAAGCCTTCGCCTCCTTAGTCCGCTATCGCCTTCCTTCATTCACTTGCCTTTATTCTAATACAGGTCACATGCAAATTGCAATGCCTTTTCAAAAATATTTTCAGCTTTTCAAAATTTTTGTTTGACATCGCCGTCACTTATGCTATGATAGAGGAGAAGAATCAAAGAATACCAATTTCGCCAAAAACAGAAAGGAAGGTCGATCCACATGGATTTTGAAGCGATCAAGAAGGCAGCGCAGGCGTATGGCCCCGACATGACGCGGTTTCTCCGCGACATGATCGCCATCCCCTCCGAGAGCTGCGAGGAAGAGGGCGTTGCAAAGCGCATCAAGCAGGAGATGGAAAAGCTCGGTTATGATAAGGTCGAGATCGACGGTCTCGGCAACGTCATCGGCTGGATGGGCGAGGGTGACAAGATCATCGCCATCGACAGTCACATCGACACCGTCGGCATCGGCAACATCAAAAACTGGACGGACGATCCGTACAAGGGCTGGGAGAACGATACCCAGATCTACGGCCGCGGCGGTTCCGATCAGGAAGGCGGCATGGCGTCCGCGACCTATGGCGCGAAGATCATGAAGGATCTCGGCCTGATCCCCGCGGGCTATAAGATCATGGTTGTCGGCTCCGTGCAGGAAGAAGACTGTGACGGTATGTGCTGGCAGTACATTGCCAATAGGGACTTTGCCTCTCTGGAAGAAGCCCAGAAGAAGATTGAGTTCGTCATCTCCACCGAGCCGACGGACGGCGGCATCTATCGCGGTCACCGCGGCCGTATGGAGATCCGCGTCGACGTCAAGGGCGTTTCCTGCCACGGCAGCGCGCCGGAGCGCGGCGATAACGCGATCTACAAGATGGCTGACATCCTGCAGGAGGTTCGCGCACTCAACGAGAACCCCGCTGATGACAGCGTGGAGATCAAGGGCCTTGTCAAAATGCTCGATCCGAAGTATAATCCGGAGCATTATGAGGATGCGCGTTTCCTCGGCCGCGGCACCTGCACGACCAGCCAGATCTTCTACACCTCCCCCTCCCGCTGCGCTGTGGCGGATTCCTGCGCAATTTCGATCGATCGCCGCATGACCGCGGGCGAGACCTACCAGTCCTGCCTCAAGGAGATCGAAGATCTGCCCGCCGTGAAGAAGTACGGCGACGACGTCAAGGTCAGCATGTACTGGTACGACCGCCCCGCCTGGACGGGCGAGGTCTACAAGACCGAGGCGTTCTTCCCCACCTGGATCAACAAAGAGACCGCGCCCCATGTGCAGGCGCTCGTCGATGCGTACCACGGCCTGTGGGGCAACGATCGTATTTGGGCGGATGATCTGGCCAAGTCCACGCGTGCGGGCCGTCCGCTGACCGACAAGTGGACCTTCTCCACCAACTGCGTCTCCATTCAGGGCCGTTACGGCATCCCCTGCGTGGGCTTCGGTCCCGGCGCCGAGAGTCAGGCGCACGCTCCCAATGAAGTGACCTGGAAGCAGGATCTGGTTACCTGCGCCGCGCTGTATGCCGCCGCAATTCCGCTGTATAAGCCCGAGAACAAGGGTGCGACCGCGACCTCTTTCCGTCAGGAACTGACCGGAAACGATATCAAGTAATTTCACTTTACAATATAATTCAGGAGGAAGATTCCAATGAGCAAGACCATGGAACTCGCACGGCAGCTTGAAATGCTGCACATCAACAACATGTATAAGAACGACTTCTACTGGACGTGGGACAAGACCGATGAGGAGCTTGCCGCCGTGTTCGCCGTCGCGGACGCACTGCGCGATCTGCGTGAGCGCAACAAGTCCACCCGTATCTTTGATTCGGGTCTCGGCATCTCCATCTTCCGCGATAACTCCACCCGTACCCGTTTCTCCTTCGCGTCTGCGTGCAACCTCCTCGGCCTTGAGGAGCAGGTGCTCGACGAGAAGGTGAGTCAGATCGCCCACGGCGAAACCGTGCGCGAGACCGCGAACATGGTCTCCTTCATGGCGGACGTCATCGGCATCCGTGACGACATGTTCATTGGTGAGGGCCACAAGTATCAGAAGACCTTCATGGATTCCCTGGAAGAAGGCTATCGTGACGGCATTCTGGAGCAGCGCCCGACGCTGGTCAACCTCCAGTGCGACGTTGACCACCCGACCCAGTGCATGGCAGATATGCTCCACATTATCCACCAGTTCGGCGGCGTGGAGAACCTCAAGGGCAAAAAGGTTGCGATGACCTGGGCGTATTCCCCGTCCTACGGCAAGCCGCTGAGCGTCCCGCAGGGCGTCATCGGCCTGTTCACCCGTTTCGGCATGGACGTCACGCTCGCCCATCCCGAGGGCTACGAGGTCATGCCGGAGATCGAGGAGATCGCCAAGAAGAACGCCAAGGCGACCGGCGGCAGCTTCAAGAAGTGCAACTCCATGCAGGAAGCCTTCCAGGATGCCGACATTGTTTATCCGAAGTCCTGGGCACCGTTTGCCGCCATGGAAGAGCGCACCAAGCTCTATCAGCAGGGCGACAAGGCCGGCATCGACGCGCTGGAGAAGAAGCTCCTCGCGCAGAACGCCGAGCACAAGGACTGGGCCTGCACCGAGGACATGATGAAGCTGACGAAGGACGGCAAGGCACTTTATCTGCACTGCCTCCCCGCCGACATCACCGGTCTTTCCTGCAAGGAAGGCGAGGTCGACAACTCCGTGTTCGACCGTTATCGTGTTCCTCTGTATAAGCAGGCGTCCTTCAAGCCGTACATCATCGCGGCGATGATCTTCCTCGCGAAGGTCAAGGATCCCGTCAAAACGCTCATGGCTTTGGACTCCTCCAAGTGGCAGCGTAAGATTTTCTGATAAAACGCACAAACATTTCGCGCGCGTTTTGTCGAAAATAACCCACTTTTCCTGTTGTCTTTTTTCGGAAAATTCGTTATCATTAAAAAGTCCGGTGCGTCGCATCCGACGCACCGGATAAAATAAAGAAGCGATTGGATCAAAGAAAGGAAGGAAAGTTATGAAAAAGCACCTTGCATTGCTCCTCGCGCTGGTTATGGCTCTGGCTCTTGTCGCCTGCGGCGGCGGTAGCAGCACCACGACCGAAACGCCCAGCACTCCGGCGGCCCCCAGCACCACCACGACCCCGGCGGCTCCCAGCACCGACACTCCCGCCGCTCCCGCGGCGAGCAGCCTGAAAGTCGGCGTCGTCCTCGTCGGTGATGAAAACGAGGGTTACACGTTTGCGCACATCGACGGCATCCGCAAGGCTGCGGCTGCGGTCGGTCTGTCCGATTCGGACATTGTTTGGTTCTACAACATCGGCGAGACCGAGGACTGCTACGACAAGTGCATTGAGTGCGTCGAGCAGGGCTGCAATCTGGTCATCACCAACTCCTACGGCCATCAGACCTATTGCCAGCAGGCCGCTGAGGAGAACCCTGACGTCCAGTTCATTGCCATGACCGGCGACACCGCGCTCAAGTCCGGCCTCTCCAACTTCCATAACGCGTTCAATATGACCTTTGAGTCCCGTTATGTCAGCGGCATCGTCGCCGGCATGAAACTCAAGGAAATGATGGACGCCGGCCTCGTCACCGATCCGTACATCGGCTACGTTGGCGCTTATCCGTATGCTGAGGTGGTTTCCGGTTACACCGGCTTCTTCCTGGGCATCAAGTCCATCGTCCCCGAGGCGCACATGGACGTCCAGTACACCAACTCCTGGTTTGATATCCAGGCAGAGGGCAAGGCCGCCGAAGCTCTGATGGCGCGCGGCTGCTGCATCATCGGTCAGCACGCTGACTCCACCGGCGCCCCGAAGGCTGTCCAGACCGCGAAGGACAACGGCAAGGCCGTCTACTCCGTCGGTTACAACATCGATATGCTCGCTGCGGCTCCGACCGCTGCGCTGACCTCCTCCACCAACGACTGGAGCGTGTTCTACACCGAGGCATTCCAGACCATGCTCTCCGGCGGCACGATCCCGACCGACTGGTCCAAGGGCTATGACGCCGGTGCGGTCGCCATCACCCCGCTTGGGCCTGAGGTTGCTGCGGGCACCAAGGAAGCTGTTGAAGCCGCTGAGGCCGCAATCAAGGCCGGCACGCTCCACGTCTTCGACACCAGCACCTTCACCGTGGGCGGCGCTCCTGTCACCAGCGCGTTCACCTTCGACTCCGACGGCGACTGGACCAACGATACCAACGAGGGTATTGTGGACGGTTACTATCATGAGTCCGAGTACATCTCCGCGCCGTCCTTCTCCCAGCGCATCGACGGTATCACCGAACTCAACTAAGCGTTTTCCCAAAGGGGGCTGCTCCGGCAGCCCCCTTTCTTTTTCTTTTGCTCAAAGCAAACAATTTTTTAGGCATCAAGCAAAATTTTTTGTTCTTTTTGTTTACAAGCGCAAAAATCTTTGATAAAATAGACACGACAGAATGGGTCTACCCTTTCCGCCCTGAGTTTTGCCCTGTATTCCACTAAGAAAGGATGATCGCTTTGGCTGTATCCTGCGCCATCAAGATGGAGAACATCACCAAGCGCTTCGGCAAGGTTGTGGCGAACGACCACATCAACATGGAAT
>CACZPK010000151.1 GCA_902783035.1 Oscillospiraceae bacterium | reverse complement strand
GCTGGCGGCTGTGCTGGAGGGCTATACCGCGACCGGCATTGAGGTGACGGAGGATTACGCCACCCGCGCGGCCGAGCGCATCGGCGCAGAGCTGGAACAGGCGGCGTGATGGGCGTTACCTACTACCCTATCGACGAGACCGCTGCGAAGCGGGCGCATGACGCCAACAGCTATTTCGACTATAAACCCGGCTATGCAACGGAACGATACCGCTCCTGCGTGGACGACGCGGTAAAGCTGGCGGAGGAACAGAAGCAGATGGTCGACCCGATGTACCACGAGAAGATCGACGGCCTGCTGGACGCCTATGCTCAGAGGCTTGCGGAGAACTGGAATGAGCGCTACCGCATCGACGCGAGGGTGCCGTCCATCCTTGTGGCGGGCGGTTCCAACTTCCCCGTGCGAAAGAAGGAAAAGCAGAACGCGGCCCGTGACAGGAATATGGCGGAGTGGAAGGAGATCCAGAAGTCGCTGGACAAGATCCGCGGCGTGGGCAGAGGCGGCATCAGCGCCGACGATCCCGAGGCGGTACGCAAGCTCCAGGAGAAGCTGTCACGGTTGAAGCAGGAGCAGGAGAGCATGAAGGCGGTCAACGCCTACTACAAAAAGAACAAAACGCTGGAGGGCTGTCCGGGACTGACGTGGGAGCAGATCGAAAGGCTGAAGGCGGCAATGTCCCGCAGCTGGCGGAAGGACCCAAAGCCCTATGAGAGCTATGTGCTGTCCAACAACAACGCCGTGATCCGCCAGACGGCAATGCGCATCGAGGAACTGACCCGTGTGGCGGAAACTGAATTCGTCGGATGGGAATTCCAAGGCGGTGGAGCTGAGATCAACCGGACGGGCAACCGCTTGCAGCTACGCTTCGACGAAAAGCCGGACGCCGATGTCCGCGCCGAGCTGAAAAGCTACGGTTTCCGTTGGGCGCCCAGTGTCGGTGCGTGGCAGAGACAGCTCAACGAGGATGTGTTCCATGTGGCGGATAAGATCAACGCGATCCGTCCGCTGTCTGGCGAGCAGCCCTCAGAGCTTCAGGTGAAACGGCGGGCGGAACCGGCTGTGTCGGAAGCGACAGCATTCACGTCCGAGTGGAAGCTGTATGTGATCGCCGATCTGATGACGTGGTCGACCAACGCGGAGCAGCGGAGTCCGCTTGAACGGTTTTCCTCCTTTGAGGAAGCCAGAGCGCGCTTTGACGAGCTGCGCGGCGAACCGTACAACAGCGAGGCAACGCCGCCGAATCCGGAAGGCAGGCCCTATGCGCGCCTGACACTGGGCGTGGAGAGTGGCGACGGCATGAGTGCCGCGGACATCCTTCAGGTGCGCGAGGGGCAGAACTATCTGGTGGATGACTTCACACGGATGGAGCGCCTGCGTAACGACCATGAGGCAATGGAGCTGCTGTCACGTATCGCGCGCGAGATCGGCTTCGACCGCGTCAAAGGATATGTTCGCACGGAGAGCGGCTATGAACCCGCACCCGACATTCCGTTCGAGGAGTGGGACAACCCGTGGTTTGAATCGAACACGGCGGGCAGAGTGGCGTCGATCTATTACGATCTTGTTTGCGAGGCGGACCCGCAGTTTGCCGCGGAGCACCCGGATCGCGCGAAGGAGATATCTCTGCTTGTCTATGAAATGCAGTATTGGGGCGTGGGCAGGATCGCACTGAACCTTGCAAAGATCAAGGATATGGACGGCCTTGATGACGCCGTGCGGAACCGTCTCTCACGGGTGATCCGCGAGCTGACCGAGTACAAAGACAGAGTCGGTCCCCTGCCGGGACGAGCAAAGGTAAAGAACCCTCATAGGTTAGAACGATAGGCTGCCCATAGTCGACTATATAGTCGACTATGATCACCGCAACTGGCTCATACCGTATGCCGTAGTCGACTATATAGTCGACTACGGCATACGAAGTGTTTGGGAAATGCTGCTTTATCGGATTGTATCTGCTGCAGTGGGCGTTTTGCCCCTTTTCTTTTCAGAGCAGCCCCCGCAGGGAAAATCAGAATCAACACTACCGCTTGCAACCGGCCCCGCCATCGGCGGGGCTTTGCAGCGCCGCCCCTCTGGCGGCGTCTGCGCAAGCATCGCGGAAATGTACATTTCCGCGGCTTGCAGGGGATACCCCTGACCCCAATGCCGCCCTAGGGCGGAAGATCGCGCGGCCGTGGGCCGCGGAAAGGAGACGAGCTTGGCAAAGAAGCCGGAGAACTATCACTTCCATTTGGAACTGACGCCAGAGCAGTATCAAATGCTTTGCGACAAGGCAAAAGCGTGCGGCTTGACGAAGCGCAGGTTTCTGACGCGGTTCATTGAGGGCAAGGAGATCCGCGCGCGTCCCTCGGAGGAAATCCAGAAGCTGCGTCTGGAAATCCACTACATCGGCGTCAATATCAACCAAATTGCCAGAAGCGTCAACGCGGGGATCGCACGCCCGGAGGATGCGAAGCATGGGCTGTATATGCTGGAGCAGGTGTATGAGTTGATGAACCGGCTGGCAAAAAAAGGCAGTTGACAATACATCGAATAGGATATAATATAAATACAGAACAAATACTTTTGCAGTTGAAATGAATGGAGGTTTATGATGAGCGAACAGGTGCTGAATCAATTTCGGTCCGATAAAACACTCAGAGATGACTGCGTTGCAATCTATGAAGCTCTGGGGATGGATCTGAACACCGCACTCCGTATGTTTATGGAACGTACCCGTATGGTTCGAGGATTGCCGTTTCCCGCTGTGCTGCCGGAAGAAAAGATAACGAAGGCTGAGGCGAAGGCGGCGTTTGCCGCGATGCGCCGCGAGGCCGCGGACAGCAAGGAAATAACTCTCGATGAAATCAATGAGGAAATCCGTGCGGCTCGGCAGGGGAGGAAATCCTCAAAGTGAGATACTATGCTGTTTTTGATACCAATGTACTGGTTTCATCATTTCTGACGAAAAACGCGGACAGCGCAACGGCGAGAGTCATTGACGCAATAGCTGATGAGGTTATCGTCCCACTCTATAATGCGGAAATACTGGCGGAATACAATGAAGTGCTGCATAGGGACAAGTTCTCGTTTCGAGAAGAAACTATCGCAGCCGCGCTTAAAGTGATTCGGCAATTTGGCATTGAGGTATCGGCGAGCCCAACGGGAGAGATCCTGCCGGACATGGATGATCTTGTATTCTATGAGGTGACCATGGAGAAGCGGGAGGACGACGCCTATCTGATTACCGGTAACCTGAAACACTTCCCGGAGAGACCGTATATCGTCACACCCGGCGAAATGATGAAAATCATTGACGGGGAAACAAAGGAATAAAGCCCAGAGACGCGCCGAGTGACATCGGCGCGTTTTCCACACACGGAGCAGCTATGGCCATCACAAAGATACTCGCGCACAACGCGCGCCTCGACGCCGCCATCAACTATGTGATCAACGGCGACAAGACCGAGGAAGAAATTCTGACCGCCTATCTCAACTGCGATCCCGGATATGCCTATCAGCAGATGATGGAGACCAAGCAGGACATCGGGAAAACGGGCGGGCGGCAATGCTACCACATCATCCAGTCCTTCCAACCCGGCGAGGTCACGCCGGAGCTGGCGCTGGAGATTGCCAGAGAGTTTGCGGAGGAGTGCCTGCCGGGATATGAGGTCGTGATCGGCACGCACGTTGACCGGCACCATATCCACTCGCATCTGGTGTTCAACTCCGTGAACACGATGACCGGCGTGAAATACCATATCAGGACGGCGGACTACTATAAGCAGATCCGCGCGGTTTCGGACAGACTGTGCCGCGAGCATGGCCTGTCTATTATTATGCAGGGCGAGAGCGGCAAAGCGGTCAGTTACGTCGAGTGGCTGCGTGAGTCCAAGGGGCAGCCGACCTTTCGCTCCATGCTCGAGGCAGATCTCCGCGCGGCCATCGAGGACGCCAACGACCTCGGACACTTTTTTCTGCTCATGGAACACATGGGCTACGAGATTCACCACGGGAACCGTCTGGGCTTCCGCCTGCGCGGGCAGGAACGGTTCATGTACCCGGAGCGGAAAAATCCGGTGTTCAGCGAGGACGGCATCCGCAAGGCGATTCAGGGGAACCTTGAAGCAATCGAAGCCGGACAACGCCCTGCCGTTGTCTACCGCCCACCATATCGCCCCTACAAGCCGTATCGAAAGTACAAGGGCTTTCTGGCGCTGTATGTCCATTACCTCTATGTCCTCGGCAAGATCGAGCATCGGGAGTACCCACCGCGCATGACGCCGGAGCTGAAGGCGAGCGTCATGCGCTTCGAGCAGTACCGCGCGCAGTTCGCTTTCCTGCGGGAGAACGGCATCACCACAAAAGAAGAGATGGAATCATTTGCGAACCGCACGGAGGAAACGCTGACCGATCTGACCAGGCAGCGGACGATCCTCAACGTGCGAAAAAAGAAACGGCAGACGCTCTATGCGGCGCTGGCGGACGCTGAAGCGCTTGCCCCTGCTAAAGAAGCCTATGAGGACGGACTGACGGGCATGGAAACCGAATATGAGCGGTATATGGAGGCAGTGGCGGCGTTAGAAGGCTGCGGCATTCCGAGGAAGGCTCTGAAAGAAGAAAAGACGGGACTCTATGAACAGCTCGCGGAACTCAACCGGAAGATACGCTCGGAGCGGAAGAAACTGGCAATGTGCCGTGAAATACTGGACGAAACGCCCAAAATGGAAAGAGAACTCAAAACCATCGAGGCAACGAGGGAGGTGAAACACAATGAACGTAGGAGGCGGTGAGGCCGCCGATCAGCTGGTTCGCATGATGCTCAACGGAAGTGAGGTCGCGATCCGGCTGTCCGGCTCGGCCGCCAAGAATATGCTGGCGCTGACCATGGCGCTGGCAAAGCAGAACAAGCGCCTCTCCGGCAAGGTGAACATGGCGCGTATGCTCCGCGAGACGCGCGATCTGCGGCTGTTCCCCATGACGCCGGAGCAGTACCGTGAGTTCAGAAAACACGCTCGGAAGCAGAAAATCCTGTTTTCCTCGATCAGCGACCGCGACGGCAGCGGAAAGCTGTATGACGTTGTGATGCCGGTCACGGAAGTAGAGCGCGCGAACCTGATTTTCGACCGGATCATGTATACCGGGCAAACGGAGAAAGAGTGCGAAGACCAAACGCAGGATAAGCCCCGCGAGAAAACGCAGGAACAGGAGCCGTCAAAGGATCGCTCGTGGGACCCGGAGCTTCGGAGGGAAGCGCCAAAAAAAGAACATCGGTCGGGACGCGGCTCGCGCGATACAAACAGCAGGTCCTCTACATGGAGCAGCTTCGAAAACGGGAAAGCGAAGACGAATGAGAAACCGTCCGTGGAAGAGCAGCTTAAAGGCTTCCGCGCGCAGCTCGACGAGAAGCGCAAAAGCGTTCCGACCGTGGATCGGAGCAAAAAACGGCCGAAGGCAAGGTGAACACACTTCGCGTCCGCAGAGCCGCTCTCTGCACAGGAGGGCGGCTCCGCCGCGTTCGCACCGTGTCGCACCGCTGTCGGCGCTTTGTGGCGTGGAGTGAGACTGCGACTCTTGCTACCGCAGCGAAGAAACGCTCGCGCTGTGCGGGCGGCAGATAGCATAAAGGAGGAAAGCAGAAATGACTTTTGAAGAGATCCCAAGGTTCACAAAGCAGACATCATGGCGCGTGGACATGGACCTTGAAACGCTGGTGAAGCGTATGGATTTGTGGGAAAGAGAAGAGGACTTGCAGTTAAACCCGATTTTCCAACGGGGACATGTGTGGACGGAGAATCAGCAAAGCGCGTTCATTGAGTTCATCCTTCGCGGCGGCCTGACCGGCAGGGATCTGTATTTTAATCAACCGGGCTGTATGGCGGACTTCACCAGCCCATTTGTTTGCGTGGACGGATTGCAGAGAATAACTGCGATCAGGCGCTTTATGAACAATGAAGTCAAAGCCTTTGGGCAGTATTTCCGTGAGTTCGGCGGCAGACTGAACAGAGCCGAATACAGCATGATCGTACACGTCAACAACCTCCAGACTGAGCGGGAGGTGCTGCAATGGTACATCGAGATGAACGAGGGCGGCACACCGCACAGCAAGGAAGAGCTCGACCGAGTCCGCGCGATGCTGGAACGGCCCTCTGCGCCTCATAAGAGAAAAACAAGAGGCGCGGAGCGATGATCCAAGCACAGGCAATCGAACAGGAGGGAGGCGGTATGATCTGAAATCATCCACGCAGGCAGGCGGGCGCATCGTCCGCCTGTTTTTTCTTATCCCCGTAATCTGGGCGGCGCTGTTGCTCGCACCCACGCTCGGCGGCGGACTGCCGGGGCTGCTGGCAGGGCTGACGGAGGCACTGGAGCATCCCTTTGCCATCCACTGGACGGAGCGCAGCGCCATGACGATCCTCGCCAGCGTCGCGGGCTATGTTGCAGCGTTAACCGTGCTTGACACGGAGAACAGCCAGAAGAGAGACGGCGAGGAGCATGGCTCGGCGCGGTGGGGCTCGCCGAGGCAGGTCAACGCCATGTTCGCACAGAAGAAGAACAAGCTGCTCACGCGCCATGTGCGGCTCGGTCTCGACACGCACCGCCACCGGCGCTCCCTGAACGTGCTGGTCATCGGCGGCAGCGGCGCGGGCAAGAGCCGCACCTACGTTGTCCCGAACATTCTCGAAGCCAACACCAACTATGTCATCACCGACCCGAAGATGGAGGTGCTGATCAAGACGGGCGGCTGGCTGAAGGAGAATAGCTATGAGATCCGCGTCCTAAACCTCGTCAAGCTGGACGAGTCAGATGGCTATAACCCTTTCCGCTACATCCGCGACGAAAAGGATGCCATGCGGCTGGTGAACAATCTGATCCAGGCAACCACGCCCAAGGGCAGCCATGAAAGCGACCCCTTCTGGACCAAGTCCGAAACGGCGCTGCTGCAGGCGATCATCCTCATGCTGGTGGAGGAGGCGCCGGAGTACGAGCAGAACTTCTCCATGGTGATGCGCGTCCTCGAATACGCCGAGGTACGCGAGGAGGACGAGGGCTTTGTCTCACCGCTGGATCTGCTGTTTCAGGCGCTCGAGAAGGAGAATCCCACCAGCGTCGCCGTGCGGCAGTACAAGGTATTCAAGCTCGCGGCGGGCAAGACGGCGAAGTCGATCCTCGTCTCCACCGCCGTGCGCCTCGCGCCGTTTAACCTGCCGCAGATCAAGGCCATCACGGATCACGACGATATGGACCTCTACACGCTGGGCGAAAAGAAGGTGGCGCTCTATGCCGTGATCCCGGACAATGACAACACGTTCAACTTCCTCGTGAGCCTCCTGTATTCGCAGGCATTTCAAGCGCTTTACTACAGCGCCGACCAGATCCACCACGGGGAATTGCCCTGCCACGTCCACTTCGTGCTGGACGAATTCGCGGCGATGCCACTGCCGGGCTTTACACGGGAGCTGGCGACCATGCGCTCGCGCAACATCTCCGCCAGCACCATCATCCAGAACATGGCGCAGATCAAGGAGCTCTACAAGGATTCCTGGGAGACCATTCCCGGCAACTCGGACACGCTGCTGTATCTCGGCGGCAACGAGGCGAGCACGCACAAATACATCTCGGAGGCGCTCGGCAAGTCCACCATCCACACAAAGTCGCACGGGCAGTCAAAAGGAAGAAGCGGCT
>CACZPK010000150.1 GCA_902783035.1 Oscillospiraceae bacterium | reverse complement strand
GCTGGCGGCTGTGCTGGAGGGCTATACCGCGACCGGCATTGAGGTGACGGAGGATTACGCCACCCGCGCGGCCGAGCGCATCGGCGCGGAGCTGGAACAGGCGGCGTGATGGGCGTTACCTACTACCCTATCGACGAGACCGCTGCAAAGCGGGCGCATGACGCCAACAGCTATTCCGATTACAAACCGGGGTATGCGACGGAGAGGTATCGTTCCTGTGTGGATCAGGCGGCGGAGCTGGCGGAAAAGCAGAAAAAACTGGTTGACCCGATGTATCACGAGAAGATCGACGGCCTGCTGGACGCCTACGCCCGGAGGCTTGCGGACAACTGGAACGAGCGATACCGTATCGACGCAAGAGTGCCGTCCATCCTCGTGGCTGGCGGCTCCAACTTCCCCGTGCGGAAGAAGGAAAAACAGAACGCCGCACGAGATAAGAACATGGCGGAGTGGCAGGAGATCCAGAAGCTGCTGGGCAAGATCCGCGGCGTTGGCAGGAGCGGCATCAGCGCCGATGACCCCGAGGCGGTACGCAAGCTCAAGGAGAAGCTGGCACGGCTGAAACAGGAACAGGAGAGCATGAAGGCGGTCAATGCCTACTATAAAAAGAACAAAACGCTGGAGGGCTGCCCGGGACTGACGTGGGAGCAGATCGAAAGGCTGAAGGCGGTGATGGCGCGCAGCTGGCGGGAAGACCCGAAACCCTACGAGAGTTATGTGCTGTCCAACAACAACGCCGTGATCCGCCAGATCGCAAAGCGCATTGAGGAACTGACCCGTGTGGCAGAGACGGAGTTCAGCGGCTGGGCGTTCGAGGGCGGCAAAGCGGAGATCAACCGCGCTGACAACCGGCTTCAGCTGTTCTTCGACGGGAAGCCGGACGCCGCTGTCCGCGCCGAGCTGAAAAGCTTCGGCTTCCGCTGGGCGCCCAGCGTCGGCGCGTGGCAGAGGCAGCTCAACGAGGATGTGTTCCATGTGGCGGACAGGATCGCGGCGATTTGCCCGCTGTCCGGCGAGTTGCCCTCTGAGCTTCAGGTGAAGCAGCAGACGGAGACGGCTGTGTCGGAAACACCCAACGATCCGAGCGGCTGGAAACTGTATGTGATCGCCGACCTGATGACGTGGTCGACCAACGCGGAGCAGCGTAGTCCGCTGGAGCGGTTCTCCTCCTTTGAGGAAGCCAGAGCGCGCTTTGACGAGTTGCGCGGCGAACCGTACAACAGCGAGGCAACGCCGCCGAATCCGGAGGGCAGACCCTATTCGCGCCTGACGCTGGGCGTGGAGAGCGGCGATGGCATGAGCGCCGCGGATATCCTTCAGGTGCGCGAGGGGCAGAACTATCTGGTGGATGACTTCACCCGGGTGGAGCGCCTGCGGAATGACCCAGACGTGATGGAACTGCTGTTGCGCACCGCACGCGAGATCGGCTTTGACCGCGTCAAAGGCTATGTGCGCACGGAGAGCGGCAATGAACCCGAACCCGATGTTCCGTTCGAGGAGTGGGACAACCCGTGGTTCGAGTCGCATACGGCTGGCAGAGTCGCGTCAATCTATTACGATCTGGTATGCGAGACGGACCCGCAGTTTGCCGAAGAGCATCCGGACCGCGCGAAAGAGATATCTCTGCTTGTGTATGAAATGCAGTATTGGGGCGTGGGCAGGATCGCTCTGAGCCTTGCGAGGATCAAAGACAGGGACGATCTCGACGATGCCGTGCGGAATCGCCTCTCGAGGGTAATCCGCGAGTTGACGGAGTATAAGGACAGAGTCGGTCCCCTGCCGGGACGCACCAAGGGAAAGAAGCCCAGGCAGACGGAGCGTTGACACAACACAGACGTCTATACAGGCGCCTGTGTTTGCACGGCTGGGCGGGAAATCACAGTGACAGACGCTAGTATAGGCGCCTGTATTTGCATGACAGGACGAAAAACCGCGGCAACAGGCGCTAATATAGGCGCCTGTTTGCCGTGACCCCGCCCGAAACGGGAATCCATAGACGCTACATGTAGCGCCTGTGGCATTGAGAGTGTCTGGGAACCGCCCGCTCTGTCAGATTAAATCTGCTGCCGAGGGCGTTCTCTTTCTCTTTGACAGTATCCCCCGCAGGGATAATCAGAATCAACACTACCGCTTGCAATCGGCCCCGCCAACGGCGGGGCGAGGCCGCCGCCGCCCTCTGCGGCGACGGCGCAAGCATCGCGGAAATGTACATTTCCGCGGCTTGCAGGGGATACCCCTGACCCCAATGCCGCCTTCGGGCGGAAGATCGCGCGGCCGCGGGCCGCGGAAAGGAGGCGGACTTGGCTAAGAAACCCGAGAACTATCACTTCCACTTGGAACTGACGCCGGAGCAGTATCAGATGCTCAGCGGGAAAGCAAAAGCGTGCGGTTTGACGAAACGCAGGTTTCTGACACGGTTCATCGAGGGCAAGGAAATCCGCGCACGCCCTTCGGAGGAGATTCAGAAGCTGCGACTGGAAATCCACTACATCGGCGTCAACATCAACCAGATTGCCCGAAGCGTCAACGCGGGGATTGCGTGCCCCGCCGACGCGAAGCGTGGGATCCAGATGCTGGAGCAGGTGTATGAGCTGATGAACCGGCTGGCGAAAAAAGGCAGTTGACAATTCATCGAAAAGGATATAATATAACTACAGAACAAATACTTTTGCAGTTGATATGAGGAGGTTTATGATGGGTGAACAGGTGCTGAATCAATTTCGGTCGGATAAAACGCTCAGAGATGACTGCGTTGCAATCTATGAAGCTCTGGGGATGGATCTGAACACCGCACTCCGTATGTTTATGGAACGCACCCGTATGGTTCGTGGATTGCCGTTTCCCGCTGTCTTGCCGGAAGAGAAGATAACGAAGGCTGAGGCGAAGGCGGCGTTTGCCGCAATGCGCCGCGAAGCTGCGGACAGCAGGGAAATAACTCTTGATGAAATCAACGAGGAAATTCGTGCAGTTCGGCAGGGGAGGAAAACCGCAAAGTGAGATACTATGCTGTTTTTGACACGAATGTGCTGGTTTCATCTTTTTTGACGAAAAAAGCGGACAGCGCAACGGTGAGAGTTATTGACGCCATAGCCGATGAGGTTATTGTCCCACTCTATAATGCGGAAATATTGGCGGAATACAATGAAGTGCTGCATAGGGACAAGTTCTCGTTCCGGGAGGATACTATCGCAACTGCGCTTAAAGTGATTCAGCAATTTGGCATTGAGGTATCGGCGAGCCCAACGGGAGAGATCCTGCCGGACATGGATGATCTTGTGTTCTATGAGGTGACCATGGAGAAGCGGGAGGACGACGCCTATCTGATTACCGGTAACCTGAAGCATTTTCCCGAGAGACCGTATATCGTCACACCCGGTGAAATGATGAAAATCATTGACGGGGAAACAAAGTAATCAAGCGAGAGACGCGCCGAGTGACATCGGTGCGTTTTTCTTCACATGAAGTACCTATGGCAATTACAAAAATACTCGCGCGCAACGCGCACCTCGACACCGCCATCAACTATGTGATCAACGGCGACAAGACCGAGGATCACATCCTGACCGCCTATCTCAACTGCGACCCCGGCCTTGCCGCGCGGCAGATGATGGAGACCAAGGAGGAGATTGGAAAAACGGGCGGGCGGCAATGTTACCACATCATCCAGTCCTTCCAACCCGGCGAGGTCACGCCGGAGCTGGCGTTGGAGATCGCAAGGGAGTTTGCGGAGGAGTGCCTGCCGGGATACGAGGTCGTCATCGGCACGCACGTCGACAAGCACCACATCCACTCCCATCTGGTGTTCAACTCCGTGAACACGATGACCGGCGAGAAATACCATATCAGGACGGCGGACTACTACAAGCAGATCCGCGCCGTATCGGACAGGCTGTGCCGCGAGCATGACCTGTCCGTCATTATGCAGGGCGAGAGCGGCAAGGCAGTCAGCTACGTTGAATGGCTCCGCAAGTCCAAGGGACAGCCGACCTTCCGCTCCATGCTGGAGGCTGACCTCCGCGCGGCCATCGAGGACGCCAATGACCTCGGACACTTTTTCCTGCTCATGGAGCATATGGGGTACGAAATCCATCACGGGAACCGTCTGGGCTTCCGCCTGCGCGGGCAGGAACGCTTCATGTACCCGGAGCGCAAGAACCCAGTGTTCAGCGAAGAAGGCATCCGCTCGGCGATTCAGGGGAATCTTGAAGCAATCGAAGCCGGACAGAGACCGGCGGTTGTCTACCGCCCGCAATATCGTCCCTACAAGCCATATCGAAAGTACAAGGACTTTCTGGCGCTGTATGTCCATTACCTCTATGTCCTCGGCAAAATCGAGCATCGGGAGTACCCACCGCGTATGACGCCGGAGCTGAAGGCGAGCGTCATGCGCTTCGAGCAGTACCGCGCGCAGTTCGCTTTCCTGCGGGAAAACGGCATCACAACAAAAGAGGCGATGGAGGCGTTTACGACCCGCACAGAGAAAACGCTTGCCGACCTGACCAAGCAGCGGACGATCCTCAACGTGCGGAAAAAGAAACGACAGGCGCTCTATGCGGCGTTGGCGGACGCTGAGGCGCTTGCCCCGGCGAAGGAGGCATACGAGAACGGGCTGACGGGCATGGAAGCTGAGTATGAGCGGTATATGGAAGCGGTGGCAGCACTGGAAGGCTGCGGCATCCCGCGGGAGGCTCTGAAAGAAGAAAAGGCAGGGCTCTATGAGCAGCTCGCGGAACTCAACCGGAAAATCCGCATGGAGCGGAAGAAGTTGGCGATGTGCCGTGAAATACTGGACGAAACGCCAAAAATGGAAAGAGAACTCGAAAACATCGAGACAACGAGGGAGGTGAAACACGATGAACGCAGGAGGCGGTGAGGCTGCTGATCAGCTGGTGCGCATGATGCTCACGGGAAGCGAGGTTGCTATCAGACTGTCCGGCTCGGCAGCCAAGAATATGCTTGCACTGACCATGGCGCTGGCAAAACAGAACAAGCGCCTCTCCGGCAAGGTGAACATGGCGCGGATGCTCCGCGAGACGCGGGATCTGCGGCTGTTCCCCATGACGCCGGAGCAGTACCGTGAGTTCAGAAAGCACGCTCGGAAGCAGAAGATCCTGTTCTCCGCGATCAGCGACCGGGACGGCAGCGGAAAGCTGCTTGACGTTGTGATGCCGGTCACGGAAGTTGAGCGCGCAAATATAATCTTCGACCGGATCATGTACACCGGGCGGCAGGAGCAAGAGCGCGAAGAACAGGCCCAGGATAAATCCCGCGAGAAAACGCAGGAACAGGAGCCGTCGAAAGATCGCTCGTGGGACCCGGAACTTCGGAGGGAAGCACCAAAAAAAGAACATCGGTCGGGACGCGGCTCTCGCGATACAAACAGCAGGTCCGCTACATGGAGCAGCTCCGAAAACGGGAAGGCGAGGACGAGTGAGAAACCGTCCGTAGAGGAACGGCTCGCCGGGTATCGTAAGCAGCTCGACGAAAAACGTAAGAGCGTCCCGACCGTGGATCGGAGCAAAAAACGACCG
The DNA here is from genome assembly GCA_902783035.1 of Oscillospiraceae bacterium. Classification (GTDB taxonomy): domain Bacteria; phylum Bacillota; class Clostridia; order Oscillospirales; family Oscillospiraceae; genus Hominicoprocola. Next base: position 1,510 of record CACZPK010000150.1, on the reverse strand, counting down.
AAGGCGAGATAGCTCAGGCATTGATGTTTTTACGAAGGAGGGAGGCGATATGATCTGAAATCTTCCACGCAGGCAGGCGGGCGCATCGTCCGCCTGTTTTTTCTTATCCCCGTAATCTGGCTGGCACTGCTGCTCGCACCTGCGCTCGGCGGTGGCCTGCCGGGACTGCTGACAGGGCTGACGGAGGCGCTGGAGCATCCCTTTGCCATTCGCTGGACGGAGCGCAGCGCCATGACGATCCTCCTCTGCGCCACGATCTATTTTGCCACGCTGACCGTGCTTGACGCGGAGAACAGCCAAAAGAGGGACGGCGAGGAACACGGCTCGGCGCGGTGGGGCTCGCCGAGGCAGGTCAACGCCATGTTCGCGCAGAAGAAGAACAAGCTGCTCACGCGCCATGTGCGGCTCGGCCTCGACACGCACCGCCACAGGCGCTCCCTGAACGTGCTGGTCATCGGCGGTTCCGGCGCGGGTAAGAGCCGAACATACGTCGTCCCGAACATTCTCGAGGCCAACACCAATTACGTCATCACCGACCCGAAGATGGAGGTGCTGATCAAGACGGGCGGCTGGCTGAAGGAGAACGGCTATGAGATCCGCGTCCTCAACCTCGTCAAGCTGGACGAGTCGGACGGCTATAACCCCTTCCGCTACATCCGCGACGAGAAGGACGCCATGCGGCTGGTGAACAACCTGATCCAGGCAACCACGCCCAAGGGCAGCCACGAGAGCGACCCGTTCTGGACCAAGTCCGAAACGGCGTTGCTGCAGGCGATCATCCTCATGCTGGTCGAGGAGGCGCCGGAGTATGAGCAGAACTTCTCCATGGTGATGCGCGTCCTCGAATACGCCGAGGTGCGCGAGGAGGACGAGGGCTTCGTCTCACCGCTGGATCTGCTGTTTCAGGCACTCGAGAAGGAGAATCCCACCAGCGTCGCCGTGCGGCAGTACAAGGTGTTCAAGCTCGCGGCGGGCAAGACCGCGAAGTCCATCCTTGTCTCCACCGCCGTCCGCCTCGCCCCGTTCAACCTGCCGCAGATCAAGGCTATTACGGATCACGACGACATGGACCTCTACACGCTTGGCGAGAAGAAGGTGGCGCTCTACGCCGTGATCCCGGACAACGACAACACGTTCAACTTTCTCGTGAGCCTCCTGTATGCGCAGGCGTTTCAGGCGCTTTACTACAGCGCCGACCAGATCTACCACGGAGAGCTGCCCCGCCACGTCCACTTCGTGCTGGACGAGTTCGCGGCGATGCCCCTGCCGGGATTTACGCGCGAGCTGGCGACCATGCGCTCGCGCAATATCTCCGCCAGCACCATCATCCAGAACATGGCGCAGATCAAGGAGCTCTACAAGGATTCCTGGGAGACCATTCCGGGCAACTCGGATACGCTGCTGTATCTTGGCGGCAACGAGACGAGCACGCACAAATACATCTCGGAGGCGCTCGGCAAGTCCACCATCCACACAAAGTCGCACGGGCAGTCAAAAGGAAGAAGCGGCT
>CACZPK010000149.1 GCA_902783035.1 Oscillospiraceae bacterium | reverse complement strand
CAGTTCAATGCTGTTCTTAACCGACAGATATTCTGCCTCATAGAACTCCTGCATGGCGCCGCTCACGCTGTTGAGCATGATGATTGCCACGATGCTTGTCACAACCATCAAAGCAACGATAATCATGTAAGATACAATCAAGCGGGTACTGATTTTCATGTTCTTGAACATACTGATTACTCCTTCCGAGCGTATAGCGCGCTGGTATTATGTCACTAATCATACTCCGTTTTGTGACATATGTCAATAATTTTCGCAAGAGTGGCACCCCCTTTCAGTCTTCCGGTACAGACAGCTGTCATATCGGCAGACCAAAAAAGCGCCCCCCTTTCAGCCTTGCGCAAAGACGATCGAGCGGGCCAGTTCGCGGGCGCGCTCTGCGTCGGTGAGATATTCCACCAGCGCCAGCGCAAAGGGAATCGCCGTACCCACACCGCGGCTTGTAATCACTGTGCCGTCCACCGCGACGGCGCCCTCAGTTGCAAGGGCGCCGGTAAGCTGTTCCTCCAGCCCCGGATAGCAGACGGCACGGCGTCCCTCCAGCAGTCCGGCCTTCGCCAGCACCGTCGGCGCCGCACAGATCGCGGCGGTCAGCTTACCCACGGCATGAAAACGGCGCAGTGCATCCAGCACACGCCCGTCGGCGGCAAGGTTGCGCGTTCCGGGCTGTCCGCCCGGAAGCAGCAGCGCGTCATAGCCGTCCAGCGCGGCGCGCCCGAACGTCGTGTCCGCACGCACACAGATACCGTGGCTGCCCGTGACCGTCTCCGCCTCCGCCAGCGCCACGATGTCGCAGCCGATCTCCGCGCGGCGCAGCAGGTCTACCACCGTCAGCGCTTCGACCTCCTCAAAGCCCTCCGCAAAGAGCATGGCCGTTTTCTTCATGTATCTCTCTCCTTTCCGCAATTGCCGTCTTCAGGCTCAGTTCCGCAGGCTGTGCAGCGGCGCGGGAATGCGCCCGCCGCGCGCAATGAACGCGGCGCTGCTCTCCGGATGGACGGGCATCACAGGCGCGGAACCGAGCAGTCCGCCCATCTCAATGCTGTCACCCACCTGCTTGCCCGGCACGGGCAGGATGCGCACCGCCGTGGTCTTGTTGTTCACCATGCCGATTGCCGCCTCGTCGGCGATGATGGCGGCAACCGTTTCTGCCGGCGTATCGCCGGGAACGGCGATCATGTCCAGTCCGACCGAGCACACGCAGGTCATCGCCTCCAGCTTGTCGATCGTCAGTGTGCCGGACTGTGCCGCCGCGATCATGCCCTCATCCTCACTGACGGGAATGAACGCACCGGAGAGCCCGCCGACGCTGCTCGATGCCATGACTCCGCCCTTTTTCACCGCATCGTTCAGTAGCGCCAGCGCCGCAGTCGTGCCGTGCGTACCGCAGACTTCCAGTCCCATCTCCTCCAGAATGCGCGCCACGCTGTCGCCCACGGCGGGCGTCGGCGCAAGACTGAGGTCCACGATGCCGAACGGCGTGTCGAGCCGCTCCGACGCTTCGCGCGCTACGAGCTGTCCCATGCGCGTTACGCGGAACGCGGTCTTTTTCACCGTCTCCGCCACAACGTCAAAGGGTGCGTTTTTGACGCTTTGCAGCGCGTGATGAACGACGCCGGGTCCGGACACGCCGACGTTGATGACCTTTTCCGCCTCGCCCACGCCATGGAATGCGCCCGCCATAAAGGGATTGTCCTCCACGGCGTTGCAGAACACCACCAGCTTTGCGCAGCCGAGCCCGTCGCGCTCCTGTGTGCGCGCCGCCGTTTCCTTGACGATACGCCCCATCAGCGCCACGGCGTCCATATTGATGCCCGCGCGCGTCGATCCGACGTTCACGGACGAGCAGACCAGCTCCGTACGCCCCAGTGCCTCGGGGATGGAGCGGATGAGCTTTTTGTCCGCCTCCGTCATGCCCTTTTGTACCAGCGCGCTGTATCCGCCGATGAAGTTGACGCCGCAGGTCTGCGCCGCGCGGTCAAGCGCGAGGGCAAAGGGAACATAGTCCTCCGTCTCGCTCGCCGCCGCAACGAGCGCAATGGGCGTAACGGAAATGCGCTTGTTGACGATGGGGATGCCAAACTCCTGCTCGATGTCCTCACCCACGCGCACAAGGTTTTCCGCGCAGCGGGTGATCTTGTCGTAGACCTTTTCACATGCCGCTTTCGCATCGCTGTCACAGCACGAGAGCAGCGAGATGCCCATGGTGATGGTGCGGATATCCAGATGCTGCCGGTCGATCATCTCAATGGTCGAAAGTATTTCTTTCTGTGTGAGCATGGCGATACCTCAAATGGTGTGCATGGCGTCGAAGATCTCCTGACGCTGCATGCGGATATCCAGTCCCATGCCGTTGCCCAGCTCCTCCAGGCCGCCCTTGATCTCGCCGAAAGAGGCGTTTGCCTTCTCCAGATCCACCGCCATAATCATGGTAAAGTTGCCCTGCACGATGGTCTGTGTGATATCGAGTATGTTGATGCCATAGTCCGCCATCTTCGTACAGACCGCCGCGCAGATGCCTACCCGGTCGCGTCCGATGACGCTCACGATCGCGTTCATAAGCAAGTTCTCCTTTGTTTTCGAAAAGATTTGTGTTATGATAGCCAAGGCGCACAGCGCCGCTTTGCTGCATGCGGCTATTATACCTGACACTGCGGCAAATTGCAAAACAAATGTGAGGTATCTATATGAGACGGATCCGATACAATTCCCCCGTCGTGCTGACCTTTGCCCTGCTCTCGCTGCTGACGCTGCCGCTGGGTACGTTTACCGCCGGTTGGACGACGCAGCATCTGTTCAGCGTCTACCGCTGTTCCCTGCTCGACCCGCTCGCCTATGTCCGCTTCTTCGGGCATGTTTTGGGGCACTCGGGCCTGTCGCACTACATGGGCAACATGCTGCTCCTGCTTCTCGTCGGCCCGCCGCTGGAGGAAAAATACGGCGGGCAAACGCTGCTGGCCTGCATTGCGGCAACGGCGCTCGCAACGGGGCTTGTGGAATTTCTGTTTTTCCCCGGCGCAGCGCTGCTGGGCGCATCCGGTGTGGTGTTCATGATGATCGTACTCTCGTCCTTCACCGCCACGGAGCGCGGCACGATCCCGCTGACGCTGATCCTTGTCGTTGCGCTTTATCTCGGCGGCGAGATCGTCGCCGGTCTGACCAGCGCCGACAATGTCTCCCAGCTGGCGCACATCGTCGGAGGCGTATGCGGCATGGCGGCGGGTTTTGTCCTCGTCAGGCAATAACAGCGCCGCACATACGGATATTGACAAGAAGGCGGCGCAACAGTACACTGAATAGCACGAACGGACGGATGGTGGAACGGCTTTCCGAACAGGCGCTCATCGGCACATCGTCCAGGAATGAGAGGAACGCATCATGAAAAGGATCCTGACGGCATTTCTTGCCCTGTTCGCGATAATTGTGCTTTCCGCGTGTACCGGCGGCAGCACGCCGACGGACGCCGAGACACCCTCTGCAGCGGCGGAAAACGCTGTCGGTGCAGGAGCTTCCGCAGGTTCCGGTGCAAAAAGCCCGGTCGCCGGTCTGACCGTTGCCTTCATTCCAAAGGCATCCGCCAAATCCTACTACGAATCCGCCAACGCCGGTGCGCAGAAGTACGCCGCCGAATGGGGGCTGACGGTCGACTACATCGCTCCGCCCAACACGTCCGTCACCGCCCAGCTTGAGATGATCCAGCAAGCGATCGACAAGGGGGTAAACGCCATCTCCATCTCCCCCGTCGATGCCACCGCGCTGGATGAAAAGCTGAAGGAGGCGCAGGCACAGGGCATCTTCGTCAGCACCTGGGACGCCGACGTTTCCCCCGACGCCCGCTCGATCATGGTCTCGCAGGGCACCGCCGCGGTACTCGGGCCCATGCTCGTCGAAATGGGTGTTGACTCCCTCAAGGAGCGCGACGTTGACGTCAACGGCGCCGTGCCGTATATCTGGCATTTCTCCGCTCCGTCCGTCTCCGACCAGAACGCCTGGTATGTCGCGGGCAAGGAGTACATTGACAAGACTTATCCCAACTGGGTCATGCTCGCCGATCCCTTTTATTCCGAGCAAGATCCCGCGCAGGCCGTCTCCGTCGGTGCAGAGATCCTCGACACATATCCCGACGCGGAACTGGTCATCTGCAACGATCCCATCGCGCTGTCCGGGCAGTGCCAGGCCGCCCGGAACAAGGGCCTGAGCGCTGAAAACATCACCATCACGGGATTTTGTCCGCCCTCCGGCATGATCGAATATCTCAGCGCCGGCGTCTGCACGCGCTGGGGTCTGTGGGACTGCGGCATCCAGAGCGCCATGAGCTGCTACCTCGCCGCCTATCTCGCCGCCGGCAATGAAGTCCACGTCGGCGAGGTCGTCAATATTCCGGGCATCGGCTCCGTGGAGTTTCTGCCCAACAACGAGCTCGTCGAAGATCAGGCGACCGCCGATGTGAACAACGGCGTGGTGCTGCTGCCCGAGCGCGTCGTGTTCACCCGGGACAACGCCGCGAACTATAATTTCTGAGCCGCATCCCCTGAAGCACGAAAAAGAAATCCCTGAAGCCCAGATGGGTTTCAGGGATTTTTCATACAACAGAATTAGTTCAGCGCGTCCTTGAGCACCTTGCCGGCCTTGAAGGAAGGCGCCTTGGAAGCGGCGATCTTGATTGCCTTCTTGGTCTGAGGGTTGATACCGGTACGGGCAGCGCGCTTCTTGACCTCAAAGGTGCCAAAGCCAACCAGCTGAACCTTGTCGCCCTTCTTCAGAGCGTCTTCAACGGACTCCAGAAAAGCGGCGAGCGCCTTCTCGGCATCCTTCTTGTTGAGCTCGCTCTTGGCAGCCATAGCGGCAACAAGTTCTGTCTTATTCATAGTTTTGTTTCCTCCAGTTTCTAGTGTTATCGCGTAGATTAACGTGATTATGGCTTTTTTTACCGGGCTTGTCAAGACCATTTCCTGATTTTTTACGCATTTTTGTCGTTTTTCTTTTACAATTTGCCTTTTGTCGGCGTCAATCGCAGTCAAATATCAGAATAATTTGTTTTTATGTAACTTTGCGGCGCCTCCGGTGTAAGTCTTTTCTTTCGCAAACACGATGCCGCCGCATGGAAAAAGATGTGGCTTTTTTGTCGTATACATGATAAGATAGATTGGTAAAGGAGCGAGAGAACAGCATGAAATATGACGCGATCCTGTTTGATATGGACGGCACGGTGGTGGATTCCCTGGCAGACATCACCCATGCGGTGAACCATGCCATGCAGCACTTTGGCCTGCCGGAGCGCAGCAGCGCGGAGGTTATGGCCAGTCTCGGCAACGGTGCGCGCTATTTGCTGCACGCATTTTTACCCGCGGATACGCCGGAAGGTCTTCTGGATGAGATGCTCGCCTATTACCAGCCTTACTATGCCGCGCACACGGGCGACCGGACCCGTCCCTATGACGGCATTTTACCCATGATGGAGCGTTTGCGCGCCATGGGGCTGCGCCTCGCCATCATCTCCAACAAGCCGGACGCCGCCGTGCAGCCGCTGGTGCGGACCTATTTTGCGGAGCTGGTGGCGCTCGCGGTCGGCGAACGTCCGGGTGTGCGGCGCAAGCCCGCACCGGATATGATCGACGCCGCGGCAGCGGAAATGGGTGTGGACAAGTCCCGCTGCCTCTATGTCGGCGACTCGGAGGTGGACGTGGAAACGGCGCGCAGCGCCGGCATCGGCTGCATTAGTGTCACATGGGGTTTCCGCAGCCGCGCGCAGCTTTTGCAGGCCGGCGCGGAAACCATCATCGACAGGCCGGACGAGCTGCCGGAGCTGGTGCGATAAAACAAAATCACAAGAAAAACAGCGGGAGGAAAAAGCTATGGCGATCGTGGTGATCGGCGCGGTATTTGTAGACATCAAGGGTTTCCCCGACGACGTATACAACCCCACGGGCCGCAACGCCGGACGTGTGGAAACGGTGCACGGCGGCGTGGGCCGCAACGTTGCGGAGGACATTGCCAACGTTGAGCTGCGCCCGAAGTTTGTGAGCATGGTGGATGACACCGCCTCCGGCGCTGAGGTGTTGCACAAGCTGCAAAACCACAAGGTCAACACGGACTATGTGCTCTCACGGCCGGACGGCATGGGCATCTGGCTCGCCGTGTTCGACAACACGGGCGATCTTGCGGGTTCCATTTCCAAACGTCCGAACATGGATGACCTGAAGGGGCTTTTGGACGAAAAGGGCGATGATATTTTCCGTGACGCGGACAGTATCGTCATCGAAGTGGACATGGACAAGGAGATCATCAAGCGTGTCCTCCGTTACGCCGAAAAGTACCACATACCGGTCTACGGCGTGGTGTCCAACATGATCATCGCCTCGCAGCGGCGCGACTTTTTGCAGTCGATGGACTGCTTCGTATGCAATGTGCTGGAAGCCGGCATTCTTTTCGTGGGAGACTTCACGCAAATGGAGCCGGACGCTCTGGCAGAGGAGCTGCACCAGCGCATCGTCAAGGCAAACATACCGTCGATGGTCGTCACCATGGGCAGCCGCGGCGCGGTCTACGCGAGTATGAACGGCGAGCGCGGCTACTATCCGCCGGAGCACGTCATCGTGCGCGACACCAGCGGCGCGGGGGACGCCTTCTGCGCCGGCGTTGCCATCGGGTTGACCTATGGCAAGGCGCTGAATGAAGCGGTCAAGATCGGCACGCATCTGGCGGCCTCTGTCATCACGGTGTCCGAGAGTACCTGCCCGCGTTTTCTGCCGAGCGAGTTCGGTCTGGATGTCAAGGTCGAGCCTTGAGGCCGAGCGCTTGCTTTCGCGGGACGAACGTAGTAAAATAAGAAAAAACATTGCGGAAAGGACGGTGGATGCGGAACATGGCGAAAAAGGAAAAAAAGGCCAAAAAAGAAAAGCTCGGCAAGGCTGCCAAAAAGGGCAAGCGCGCCAAGCGGGAAAAGAAGCCGCGTGAACGGAAGTTTGCCTATGACCGCGCCGTATCCACGCTGGGCGGTCTTGTCTGCACCTCCGCCATCCTTACCCTTCTCACGCTGATTCTTCTCTTTGTTTATGCCGCGCTCAGCGCGCGGTGAGCGGCGGCATCGGATCACATGGAGGCGGTGAAATCATTGGCACAGGAAAAACGCAGGCCGGCCCGGCCGCAGGTGCTGCTGCTGGGCAACGGCGTCAACCGCGCCTTCGGCGGCGGCTCCTGGGGGCAGCTCATTCGGGACATCTCCTGCAATGACGCACTGCCGGAGGGATGCAGCCTGCATCTGCCCATGCCGCTGCGTGCCATTCTTGTCACGGGGGACAATGTCGGCGTACAGCTGCGCAACGCGGGAGACATTCTTTACGGCAAGCTCGGCGACCCCGGCCATGTGGAGATGCTCCAGCGCCTGTTGAGCATGGGCTTCGACCATATCCTGACGACGAATTTCAGCTATGAACTGGAGCAGGCGGCGCAGCCGGGTCTGCACCTGAGCGAGCAAAAGCTCCGCCACATGATGCGCCACACCGACGGACGGCGTCAGGCAGAGGCAAAATATCTGTTCTACACCTACGGCACGCTGGACTGGCAGGGCAAGCTGACAAAGGTCTGGCACATCCACGGCGAAGGGCGCAAGCCGGACAGCATGATCCTCGGTCACTACAGCTATGCGAATCTGCTGGAAAAGATATCCGGCTATATCCGCGCCGAGGAAGGGCGTTACCGCCGTGAGCAGGGGCAGGGTGAAAACGTACGCATCCGCAGCTGGGCGGACGCCTTTTTGTTTGGCGACGTCTATGTACTGGGTTTTGGTTTCGACGTGTCGGAATTTGACCTGTGGTGGCTGCTAAACCACAAAAAGCGCGAGCACGCATCAGTCGGCGGAACGTGGTTCTTCTCTCCCGCGGAGCGGCTGGAGCCGGGCGAAATCAACGAAAAAGAGGAGTTGCTGCGTGTCCTCGGGGCACAGGTACGCCACTGCGGTTCCCTGCGTATCGAGGGCGGCCCGCTGGAGCGCAGCCGCGCTTTCCGCAGGTTTTACGACAAGGCCATGAACGAAATTGCGGAGTTGATGCGGGAAAACAGGGCGCGCGGCATATAACAAGGCGCGCCGGAACGACGGGTGGAGGTAAAAATATGGCATTATTTGACCGGGAGATCGGCAAGCTGGGTTTCGGCCTGATGCGCCTGCCAAAAAATAACGGCGTGATCGACATTGAGCAGACCAAGCGTATGGTGGACGCCTTTTTGGACGCCGGGTTCACCTATTTCGACACCGCATGGGCATACGCCGGTTCGGAGGACGCCATTCGTCAGGCGTTGGTGGAACGCTATCCGCGCGAGCGTTACCAGCTTGCGACCAAGCTGGCGGCGTGGATCAAGTGCGAAACCCGCGAACAGGCGGTTGAACAGTTTGAGACCTCGCTGCGCCGGACGGGCGCGGGCTACTTTGACAATTACCTGCTGCACAACCTCGGCGAGGGGCGCACGCACTTTTTCGATGACTTTGATCTATGGTCGTTCGTGCAGGAGAAAAAGGCGGAGGGCAAGATCCGCCATGTCGGTTTTTCTTTCCATTCGACGCCGGAGGAGCTGGAAGCCATTCTGACCAGGCATCCGGAAATGGAATTCGTACAGCTCCAGCTCAACTACGGCGACTGGGAAAATCCCGCCATCCAGTCCCGCGGCGTATACGAGGTCGCGCGCCGGCACAACATCCCCATCATCGTTATGGAACCGCTTAAGGGCGGGCTGCTGGCGAATCCCCCTGAGGGAGTCGTCCGTGTGCTGCGCGAGGCGGAGCCGGAAAGCTCTCCCGCATCGTGGGGCATCCGCTTCGCCGCCGGTCTTCCGGGCGTGTTGACGGTACTGTCCGGCATGAGCAGCGTGGAGCAAATGGCGGACAATCTTTCGTTCATGCAAGGTTTCACCGGGCTGAATGCAGCGCAGCAGAAAACGGTGGAGCGGGCGCGGGAAGAGCTGGCAAAGATCCCGCTGATCCCCTGCACGACCTGCAACTACTGCGCCAAGGTCTGCCCGATGGAGATCGGCATCTCTGGCACGTTTGAGGCAAAGAACATGTATACGCTCTACGGCAATCTGGGACGGGCAAAGAACCGCGAAAACTGGCAGGTGCGCGGTCACGGCAGGAAGCCCGCCGTCGAGTGCATCCGGTGCGGCAAATGCGAAGCCGCATGTCCCCAGCATATTCCGATCCGCGACGAGCTCGCCGCGGCGGCAAAGCTGTTCGGGCAGGAGAAAAAAGACGCATAAAAAACAGGGGAAAGGTACGGTGCCTTTCCCCCGTTTCGTATTATTCCGCGACGCCGTACCATTGCAGCAGCGATTTGACCATGCCGCTGACGATCTTGTTCTGATAGGCGTCCGTCTCCAAAAGCGCATCCTCGGCGGCGTTGGTCATAAAGCCCATTTCAATGAGCACCGAGGGCACCTCGGAAAAGTTGAACCCCGTGAGGTCATAGCGCGGCAGGATGCCGCGGTTCTTCGCCCCTGTTTCCGCCGCTACGGCGTCCACCATCAGTTGGCCGAGACGTACGCTTTCATCCTTGATGGAAGGTGTGCCGAGCAGGTTGCCCGTGGGCGTCATGACGGAAACGCCGTGTACGCTGCGGTCGTTGTTCCCATCGGCGTGAATGCGCACCGCCACGTCCGCGTGAAGGCGGTTGGCGATCTCGCAGCGCTCCACGCCGCCGATGGTGATGTTCGACACCTCGCGCGTCATCACCACATCCGCGCCGAGCGCGCGCAGCGCGTCACGCAGCTTCAGTCCCACGGTCAGGTTGAGTTTTTCCTCCGTCATGCCCTTGCCCTGCGTCCCCGTCGTATAGACGGGTTTCGTCTCGTCAGACAGGGGCGAGACCGGCTCGCGGTACCCCTTGCCGCTCAGCGGTGTAACGCAGTGTCCGGGATCGAGGCAGATCACACAGCCCGTCAGCACCGGTGGTTCCGCGCCGTCCAGCGCAAGATAGCGGGAGAGCACCGCCGCCGTCTGCGCACGGGTCACGAGGCCGCGCGGATCAAACCGATTGCCGCCCACGCCGCCGAACAGCCCCTGCTCGCGGCACCACGCCGCCGCATCCGCGGCATATGCGGAGGTCTTCGCGGCGTCGGCATAGTTGAGCATCCGTTTCGGCGCGGGACACCCGGACGCGCGCCAGATCATTGCGGCGAATTCCTCGCGCGCCACGTTGTCACCGCCGCGGAGCATCCCATCCTCCCCGCCTTTGACAACCCCCTGCGCAACCGCCCAGTCCACGGCGGCATTGCGCGCGGGCAAATCCGGAAAAGATACCTCGTCCGCTTCGCGCACGGAGCCGCCCAGTCCACGCCAGAGCGCGTCGATCAGTTCCAGACGGGTTGCCGCGTCATCGGGACGAAATGCACCCTCCGCATCGGGGTGCATCACACCGCGCTCCGTCATTTCCGTCACGGCTCCGGCATACCATGCATGCGCGTCCACATCCGTACAGGACATGGCATGCGCAGCAACCGGACACAGCAGCATTGCCGCAAGCGTCAAAACGGCAAGACGGACACGCCGTGCCGCACGGGTCTGCCCCCTCCGGGCAGCAAGGATTGTTTTCATCGGTACAAAGGCCTCCTTCCCGCGCGGGTAATTCGTCCCCGCCGCAGGCATTTCGGCTATATTGTACCGTCCCGTGTCTCTCCCTGTCAAGCAGGCGCCGCGTGTCTTGCGCACAGGCATTGAAATTTCCGTTGATATCGGGTATAATAGTTGGAAGCAACGATTTTCAGACAACAAAAAGAAAAGGAGCGGAAGCATGAAAGCAACCAAGCGGGAGCTTGCCTACGCCGCCGCGCATTTCGGTGAGGTGCATCATACGACCCTTGATCCGGAAGGTCCCGGCGTTGTCCGCATCCATCTGGTTCCGCCGGTGGTAAAGGACGGAAAAGTGGGCGCCAGCATTGCGATTCTCAACGGTCAGGATGTCGTACCGGTGAACACCGCATGGAGCATTCTTCTCACGGAGTTCATTGAGGCAGTCAACGAATACAGCGGCAAGCCCGTCAGCGACGATGATGTGGTGCACATCGTAGAAAAAGCCTGCGACGGGGCAAAGCGGGTCTATCCCTATATCACGCGCCGCCGCTTGCGCCGGGACATTTATACCATCATGGAGACCTTTCGTCAGGTCGCCTTCGGCGAGGTGCCGGACACGCCCGTGGAATACATGACGCTGGGCGAATACGCGCCGCTGATGCGCGCGCCGCACCGCATGGATCTGATAGTCAGCGCCATGACGAAAGACGGTTGCTGGCACTGCAACCAGAATTGCATCCACTGTTATGCCGCGGGTCAGGCGGAGGCCGAAGAGGCGGAGCTTTCCACGGCGGAGTGGAAACAGGTCATTGACCGCTGCCGCGCGGCATGTATCCCGCAGGTGACCTTCACCGGCGGCGAACCCACCATGCGCGACGATCTGCCGGAGCTGATCGCCTACGCAAGCTGGTTCATCACGCGTCTCAACACCAATGGCATCCGCCTGACGCCGGATTACTGCCGGGCGCTCCGGGATGCGTCGCTGGACAGTCTGCAAATCACGTTCTACTCCGCGGACGAGGCCGTACATAACCGTCTTGTCGGCGCGCAGCGTTTCCGCGATACGGTGGCGGGCATTGAGAATGCGCTGGCGGCCGGGTTGAACCTGAGCGTCAACACGCCGCTTTGTACCCTGAACCGCGACTATCCCGCAACGCTCCGTTTTCTGCACGACAAGGGCGTGCGCTATGTCACCTGCTCGGGGCTTATCACCACGGGCAAGGCAACGACGCCGCAGTCGGAAGAGTTGCAGCTCACGCACGCGGAGTTGCGCGATATCCTGCGCGAAAGCGTGGCCTACTGTTTTGCCAACGAAATGGAGATCAGCTTCACGTCTCCCGGTTGGGTGGACGATGCGTTCTGCCGCGAGCTGGGCATCACCACGCCCAACTGCGGCGCATGTCTGAGCAATATGGCCGTAACACCGGGGGGCAACGTCGTACCCTGCCAGAGCTGGCTGTCGGCTGCACCGCTGGGCCATATCCTGCACGACGACTGGGACGCCATCTGGAACAGCGAAACGTGCCGCACACACCGTGCATTTTCGGCACAGATGCGCTGCGAGTGTCCCCTGCGCATTCCGCATCGGACGCAGTCGGGCGGAGAGGAGGCGAACGCATGAAACGCCACAGCTATTCCCTGCTTTTTACGCTTTTTCTGTTTGCGCTGCTCCCGTTGTTTTCCGCGCATGCGGATGCTGCGGATCTGGACGAGATTGTGCGCTACGCAGTCACGGTGGACGTCAATGAGGACGCCACGCTTCACATGGTCTACCACATTGACTGGAAGGTGCTGGATTCCACCTCGGACGGTCCGCTCACCTGGGTGCAGATTGGAATTCCCAACAGCCATTGCAGCGATATCCGGGGCCTCAGCCCTGCCGTAAAGAAAGCTGCGTATTCCTCCTCCGGCGGCAATTATGTCCGCGTTGACCTCGACCGTGCGTATCAGGCCGGTGAGATCGCGGAAATCGAATTTGAGCTGACACAGGATTACATGTATCAGGTGAACAAGTTCACCGAGGGAGAGACGGTCTACGACTTCACGCCCGGCTGGTTCGAAGATATCCGCGTGGACGAGCTGATGATCCGCTGGAAATCCGACCGTGCGCTGGCACAGACGCCGGATTGTTTGCAGAATGACGGATATTACCAATGGACGTCTTCTCTGGGCAAGGGGGAGCGGTTCAGCATTACCGTCACCTATTCCAATGATGCCTTTGGCTTTGACCTGAGCAAGTCGTCCGCGCCGGAAGAAGACCCGTTTGATATTGTGTTTATCATCATCGGGTTCATCGCGTTTCTGTTCGTCGTAGTTGCCCCGATCATCAGCTTCCTTCTGATGGTCGCAGCCTTTTTCCACACCTCCAACTTCTCAAGCGGCGACAAGAAAAAGATCACGCGGACGAAGGTCGTCTACTACCCCGAGTGCCAGGGCTGCGGCGCGCCGCGGCCGGAAGGCAAGGACAATTGTGAGTTCTGCGGCAGAAGCTTCATCAAAAGCGAGGAGGTCATCAAGGAAGAGGACATTCCGGAAGAGGAAAAGGCTCTGCGCAGCAAGAACAAGGACGGCATCTACCGTTACACAAGCCAGCCGAATACCTATGTGCGCGTCCATGTGACACATATCCCCGTTCCGCGCAGCTCTTCTTCCTCCTCGTCGTCGCGCGGCGGACGTTCCTTCAGCTGCGCACACAGTTCCTGCGCCTGTGCCTGTGCCTGCGCCTGCGCGGGCGGAGGGCGTGCAGGCTGCTCCGTCAAGGATTTTTACAACACCGGTCTGAAACTGCGGCAGCTCGCCGCACGCGGACAGCGCGTGAAATGAGGACAGCATGAATCAGCAGATATTCAGCAAGCTTGGCGCGATCGGCGCAAGCCCCTACATGGCGGGAACAAAACGTCTGAACTCGCAGTACGCGGGCATTGAAACGCTCTACGGGCAGCGGGCGTATGCCGGCTGCGTCGCGGCGTGCAGCGTACTGTTTGAACAGCTGATGGACGGATTGTACCGCAGCGTCATGGGGCAAAGCGAGTCTCTGCCCGTCATCCTGAGCGACATTGCCTTTTGGGCGGTCGTCGACGACAAGACCTTCTGCGACAAGGCGGGCATGCTCCAATACGCCTGCAGCCGCATCAAGGACGAACCGGATGGCGGCGCGGAGCCGGAAAAGTCGGCAAAGCTGGCAAAATCCGGTTTGGAAGATATCATCGTCAGCACGGAACGTTTTCTCACGCGGCACGGCGAGCAAAAGTGCCTCGACCCCCGCATACTCAAGCGGGACGACATCCGCAACCGGATCAACGATTTTGCCGCGTTGATGCGTCGCCAGCTGGAGGGCGCCGGGTGCAGTGACGGTCTTTCGATGCAGCCGCCGTTCATGAATGCATTTCTGCTGGATTTCCCGGAGCGCGAGACCAAGCTCTGGGCGCACTACCTCGCCGAAAAACTCCGTCAGGCCGGCTTGCTCACCGACTCGGAGATCCGTGTGCTCGATGCGGAGCAGGTCGTAGACGAGCGCGTAGGGCTGACGAACGAGTTCATTCGTCGCGCCGCGGCAGGCGGAAACGGCGGTGCACTGCTGATCGAACACTTTGAGGAATTTGATATGCCCTGTCTGGGCGGAAATCTGCTCGACCGCGCGATGCGGACGACCTTCACCGCCGCGGAGCGCTACCGCGGTTCGCTGAGCATCGTCGTCGCCGGACACGGAAAGAATTTTGCATCGGCGTGCCGCCGCGATGAGCGGAGCGAAGAGTATTTTCCGCTGCTGCTTGCTTTGGAAAGCAAGTAACCGCCGTATGCCCGGGCGCAGGAAGGAGGACTCCGCCATGGCGGACCAATACGCACGCACGCGGATGCTGCTGGGCGACGCCGCCATGCAAAAGCTGCGTGACGCGCACGTCGCGGTGTTCGGCGTCGGCGGCGTCGGCGGCTATGTGGTCGAATCGCTCGCCCGCAGCGGCATCGGCACGCTGGATCTGATCGACAACGACGTAGTCGCCCTCACCAACCTCAACCGACAGATCATTGCCACGCATGAAACTGTCGGGCGCGACAAGGTAGAGGTCGCGGCGGCGCGCGTCGCATCCATCGATCCGACGATCATCGTCCGGACGTATAAGACCTTTTTCCTGCCGGAGACGGCGGATCTGTTTGACTTCGCACAATACGATTACATCGTGGACGCCATTGACACGGTAGCGGGCAAGCTCGCGCTTGCAGAGGGCGCACGCGCCGCGGGCACGCCCATCATCAGCGCCCTCGGCACGGGCAACAAGCTCGATCCGTCGCAGCTGGCGGTGTCGGATATCTACGAAACATCGACGGACCCTCTGGCGCGTGTGATGCGCCGTG
>CACZPK010000148.1 GCA_902783035.1 Oscillospiraceae bacterium | reverse complement strand
CGCGTTGCCCGCGATGCGGCGATACTGGCCGTACAGGTAGCCGATCTCACGGCCGCCGCAGCCCAGGTCGCCCGCCGGGCAGTCGATATCCTGACCGATGTGACGATAAAGCTCGGTCATGAAGGCCTGGCAGAAACGCATGACTTCGCCATCGCTCTTGCCGATGGGGTCAAAGTCGGAACCGCCCTTGGCGCCGCCGATGGGCAGACAGGTAAGAGCATCTTTGTAGACCTGCTCAAAGCCGAGGAACTTGATGGTGTCGAGGTTGACCGCCTTGGCGAAACGCAGACCGCCCTTGTGGGGGCCAAGGCTGGCGTTGAACTGCACACGATAGCCGCGGTTGACATGATACTGCAGCTGGTCGTCCATCCACACAACACGGAAGGACACAGCGCGCTCGGGTTCGACCATGCGCTCAAGGATGCAGGCCTTCTCATACTCAGGGTGAGCGTTGATCAGGGGCTCGACGGAGAGAAGAACCTCTTCGACGGTCTGCAGGAACAGCTTTTCGTCCGGATTCTTGGCACGGGTCTCTTCCAAAACGCGCTCAATATACTTGTTCATGGGAAACAACCTCCTTCATATTTACCCCGTAGGGGTCCGATGGTTCGTCCATCCTGTAGACAAGATTAACACGATTTTTTGCATTCTACAAGGGACGCGAAATGAGAAAGTTTTATCAGATTTTTGTGCAGTGTACCTAAAATTTTATTAGGAAGTTTCCGTTTTTTGATGGGAAGTATGAAAAAAATTGCAGCTGCTCCGTCATAATGCAAAGCAGCTGCAAATGTTTTCTTGCACGCCGGGGGTCAACCGACGGCGATGTCGCAGGCGTCGATCCAGTACTGTGCGACGTCCGTGTCGCGATAGTAGACCGTCACGCGGTCGCCTGTACTCAGAAGCGGCGCGAGCGGAAGCTTTGCCGCACCGGCGCGGAAGATATCCACGTCCCGTCCGCCGTCGACACGCAAATAATAATAGTAGCAGGTGTTCCCGTCGATGACGGCGCTGCGGATCTCGTCGATGACGCCGCTGCACGAGCGAAGCTCCTCGCTGCTGGATACCGCCGTCTGTCCCTCGCCGATGAGGCCGTTCTGGGCGAGCATGTTGCGGTAGTTGGTTTCACACTCCATGACGCTTGAGCCGGTGGCGACGATTTGATACTGGCTGACGTTTACCATGGCATACATCTTTACGAGCGACGCTGCGTCCTTGAGCGCCATGAAATAGGTCGGCTGATCGGCGATGTTGAGCAGCAGCGGGAAGGTCGCATTGTAGCGCATCTGCTGCACCTGACCCTCGGCGCTGCCCATGGCGCTGAACTCCTCCGCGCCCGCAACGGCATAGTAATGCGTCTCCTTCGTGCGCTGGTCGGAGAGAATGAAGCCGATGTTGCTCTCGTCCCCGCCGACGCTGGTGACGCCGGTGTAGACCCATACGTCGTCGCCGATGGCAAGGTAGTTGTAGCCCTGCGTGGTCCGCGTCACGTCGCGCTGGCCGAAGATGGAGTTCCAGAATCCGTTGTGGTACTGCCCATAATAGTCGTACTGCTCCATGATCAGCGCGGCGGAATAGACATGGTCGACCCATGCGGGCACTTCTTCATAATATGTGGATTCACCCGTGATGGCGTTGACCAGCACCGCGCCGCGGTTGTCTACGCCGCCGAACAGGCCGATGGTCTTTTCGCGTTTGGCGCAGACCCACCAGGGCGTTCCCGCCTCGTCGATCTCAAAGATCGGCTCCTCAAACATCATCGTCGGGTAGTGGAAACGCAGATGGCGGTAAAGGTTGCGGGAGAAGTGCTCCGCCGTGGTGTATTTCATTCCGTCGGCAAGACGTACGACCTCGACGTTCTGCGTTACCATATCGATGATGAGGTAGGCGGGCAGGCCGCTGGAGCGGTTGTTGAACCACTTGATGATGTCGCCGTAACGCAGCGGCGTCACGCGCACGGGACGGCCCCGATAGTTGATCTGGGTGTAGTCCTCCGCGACCTCAAACTGCGATACCATGTCCGCCAGCTCACCGAGTTTGCGGTCGCCGAGGCGCTGGGCGCTGGCGCCGTCGAGCATGGGAATCTGATCGTATCGGATCTCGTCCACCTCAGAGGCGAAGTCGCCGGGGCGCACGGTGAGCAGCTTCTGGTAAGCGTCGGCACGCAGAACGACCCAGGACGACAACGCGCCCACCAGCGCCGTCACGGCCAAAGCCGCGACGAGCAGCAGCGGCAGCTTGCACTGCGCTTTGAAAAAAGTGAAATAGTCTTTTCCGCCCTCACCGCGAAATCCGGCGGTCAGTGCCGCGCAGGCGCAGTAAACAACGCACAGCAGGAACACAAAACCGTAGAACTCCTCCGCCTTGAGGTTGATCGCGGGCAGGGTCACATAGAAGTATACTGCTGCGACCAGCAGTGTGACGCCGAGATTGACGGCAATGCACATGGCCTTGCCGCCGATGGCTTTGCGCTCCTTCTTCGGTTTCGGCTGCACGCCGCCCATGTTGACATGAAAGCCCCCGGCAGGGCCGTTTGGGAAAATCATATGCCGCTCCTTTCAATCTTTTATTTAATATATCAATAGGTTTCGCAGCGCCATTATAGACTATGCACACCGGGAAAGCAAGGAGAGGTGTAAAATGATGCCGCCCGCAAAGAATGTGTGAGACGGCTGCTGCGAAGAATGCCGTTTCCGCCGCTCAGCGCTCCGATTCACACAGACGCAGCGCGATCGCCTGTTCCGCGCGTGAGCGCAGCGCTGCGCGATAGACGCCGGAAAGTGCCGGCTCGCCTGCGCGGGCAGCCTCCGCCGCCTCACGGACCGACGTTTCGAACTGTACGCAGAACCCGTCGTATACCACGCTTTCCTCCTGCTCGCGGAGGGATGCGCCAATCAGATTTTTGATCACCTCGATCGGCAGGCTTGCCTTGAGCACGCAGATCATCAGCAAATGCGCCAAATGTACGCGCGTGTACTTTTTCTTTACCGGCGCGGGCATTACGCCGAGCTTGACGTAGTTGTTGACCATTGCCGCCGTCAGCCCCTTGCCGTCAAAACCGGCGCTGCCGCCGAGATAGCGCTCGATGAGCGAAAGCACCTGATCCATGTAGAGCTCCAGATCGGGCAGCTCGTTCCAGCGCGGCAGGCGCTGCTCTGCCAGACGGCTGCAAAGCTCTGAAAGAGTTACGGAATCGTTCATACCGGTTGCCCCCTTGATCCATTCTGTATCTACCATAGCAGATCTTGTATCGAAAAACAAGAAAAGTTTCAAATGACGCTTGACAACGACACGACAATGGTATAATATCGTTTTGAAAACTAGATAATGTAAAGAAGGTGTCTCTATGAACGTGACGATATATGGCGATTCGATCCTCAAGGGCGTGCTGCTTGAAAACGGCAAGTATGTTGTGGACCACGGCTGGCAGACCAGGCTTGCCGAGCGCTTCGGCTTGCACCTGACGAACCGTTCACGCTTTGGCAGCACCATCCGCAAGGCGATGGACCGCATCGAAAAGGACAGTGCAACCCCTGCGACAGAGCCGGAGATGGCGTTGCTGGAATTCGGGGGGAACGACTGCGACTTCGACTGGGCAGCGGTTGCCGCCGAGCCGGATGGCGAGCATGTTTGCAAGAACCCGCCCGCGTCGTTTCTGGACTGCTACCGCCGTGCGATCCGTCTGTTGCGCACGTCCGGACGGACGCCCGTGCTGATGACCCTGCCGCCGATCAATTCCGAGCTGTATTTGAGCTTTCTTTGCCGCGACGGGCTTTCCCGCGAGAACATCGTCCATTGGCTGGGTGATGTGGAGCGCATCTACCGCTGGCAGGAGAATTATTCGCAAATGGTGGAGCAGCTTGCCCGCGAGGAGCATACCCCGCTGATCGACCTGCGCCGTCCGTTTTTGCAGGATGCGCGCTCGCCGGCGGCACTGCTGTGCGCGGACGGCATTCATCCCTCCCGCCTCGGCCAGGAGCTGATGTACGACGCGCTTTGCGCGGCATTCTGAGGCGTCCGGGCTGGAACAGAACAATATTTGGAAACGACGAAGGCCGCCCCCGGTTTCGGGGGCGGCTGTCTTCACAATTTTCATTGTTCACTTGACAATTGGATACAAATGATTTATGATGGGAGCCACGCTATGAAACACTTTCATAAATGAGGCATAGAACGGTGGAAAGCAAGAAACTGGAGGCGCTTTTGATGGCGTCGGATCTCGGCAGCTTTACCAAGGCGGCAGAGGTGCTGGGCTATACACAGTCGGGATTGACACACATGATGAATTCGCTGGAGCGGGAGATCGGGTTTCCGCTTCTTGACCGCGGGCGGCATGGCGTCCGTCTGACGGAGGAGGGAGAGAAGCTCGCGCCGCTGATGCGGGAACTGCTGCGTGCCGACGCGGAATTGCGCGAGATGGTCACCCAGCTTTCCGCCTCCCGCAGCGAGACGATCCGCACCGCGGCATACGCCAGCCTTGCCATGCACTGGCTGCCCGCCATCGTGCAGGCGTTCCGCACGGAGAACCCGACGGTGGACGTGGACATCCGCATGGCGGATCACGTCGACGCGCCCTATACCCTGCTCTCACAGGGGAAGATGGATATTATCTTTGTCAGCCGCCAGGAGCCGGGGCCGTACGACTGGGTGCATCTCAAGGACGACGTCATGTATGCCGTGCTTCCGCCGGATTATCCGACGGAGGGACGCGAAACCTTTCCGCTCCATGCCTTTGACGGCAAGGATTTTCTCATGCCCGCACAGGGCTTCGACAAGGATATCCTGCGCATTTTTGACCGCGAAGGCGTGCATGCGAACATCCTGCCCACGGTGGTGGACGACGCGACGGTCGTGAACATGGTCAGCCACGGGCTGGGCATCAGCATGATGACGGAGCTGACGCTCAAGGGACGCACCGACCGCGTGCTGACGCTGCCCGTGGAACCTGCCGCCTCGCGGGAGCTGGGGCTTGCCGTGCGTTCGCTGGCGGAAGCGCCGGATATCCTGCGGCGTTTCATCGACTGCACGGAACGCATCGTGCGGGAATTGTCACTGACGTAAAGGAGAGCTTTTTCCATGTTGGAATTCAAATCGGTAACGCAGCGCGATCTGCCGCGGCTGCGCCGCTATTATCAGACCTGCGACTATCGCTTGTGCGAATACTCCGCGCTCGTCAAACTGATGTGGAAGGAATACCTGCACTCGGAGTGGACGGAGGGCGCGGGCTGCCTGATCGTGCGCAACTGCGTGAACGGCATTTATTGCTTTGACTATCCCGTGCCCGGCAAGGATGGTGACATTGACGCCGCGCTTTCGCTGATCGAGCGCTGGTGCGTCGATACCGCGACGCCGCTGGAATTCTCCGTCCTTCCGGCGGAAAAGGCGGCGGCATTGCTGCCGCGCTATCCGCGCTTTCGCCTGTCCAATCTGCGTATGTGGTATGATTATGTCTATGAGGCGTCGTCCCTGCGGGACTATCCGGGGCGCCACTACGCCGGACAGCGCAACCATGTCAATAAGTTCCGCAAGCTCTATCCCGACGCGGTGTTCCGCCCGCTCGGCAAGGGGGACGAGGCGCTGGTGGAGCGCTTTTGGGCGGACTACGACCGTGAGTTCGGCAAGCAGTCGATGGAGGCGGTGCGCGAGGAGCGGTTGGCAAAGCGGATGCTCAAGCTGATGGGGCGGCCGTACTTTTTCACCGGCGGCATGGAGCTGGACGGCAAACTGCTCTCGCTGTCGATGGCGGAGCGGTGCGGCGATACGTTGCACATTCATATCGAAAAGGCGCTCTACAGCTACGAAGGCGTTTATCCGACGACGGTGCAGGCATTTGCCCGCCATTTTGCCACGGATGGAGTGCGCTGGCTCAACCGCGAGGACGACAATGCGGATCGCGGCCTGCGCACCTCTAAGCTGCAGTACCTGCCGACACAGCTGGCGGAGAAGTATTTCTTCGACGTGGAAAACGAGCTGTATGATCTCACGGAGATCCCGAAGCTGACCACGCAGCGCCTGACCCTCTCCGCCCTGACCGAGGCGGACAAGCCGGCTTACAACGCCCTGTGCCTCGACGATGACCGCAACCGCTGGTGGGGCTACGATTACCGCGACGACTGGAAGGGCGAAGCGCTGGAGGACTATTTCCTTGACGTGACGCGCCATGATTTTGCAGCGCATGCCGCCGTCAACTTTGCCGTGCGGCTGGACGGGGCGTGCATCGGCGAAGCGGTGCTCTATCGGTTCGACGGGCGCGGCGGCGCGGAGCTGGGTTGCCGCATCGCACCGGCATACGCACACAACGGCTACGGCACCGAGGCGTTTGCCGCTGTGGCGGAGTGGGGGCTGTACCAGCTGCACCTTGCCCACATCGTTGCCAAGTGCTACAAGGAAAACGAGGCGTCCTACCGGATGCTCTCGTCCTGCATGCGCCGCTCGGGCGAGGATGAGACATTCTATTATTTTAATAAGGAAGTTTGAATCAAATGGCGGTTCTACCCTTTTGCCTCGATGTGCTGATCGCCATACTGTCGGCGATCGGCGCATGGATCAGTTTCGGCATCGACGGTTGGAGCATGTTCCGATACTATACGCTGTGCAGCAATCTGTTCCTGCTGCTCGCCTGTTCCGCGCAGGCGTGGTACGAGGGGAACATCCTGCTGGACCGACGGATGTTTGTGCCCGGCTGGGTGCGCGTGTTGAAGTATTTTGCGGTCTGCACGGTCATGGTGACGTTTTCGGTCGTGATGCTGATTCTCATTCCGGCGGGAGGCGGTGTGAGCGCGATGCCCGGCTATCTGCTGAGGGGGTCGACGCCGTATCATCACGTGATCTGTCCGCTCCTCGGTTTTGCTTCGCTGGTGTTCTTTGACCGTGCGGCGCTGCCCGATCTGCGTATAACGCTTTGGGCGCTGGTTCCGACGTTTGCCTACGCGGTCGTTGCCAGTGCGCTCAACCTGGCGGGCGTGCTGGACGGACCGTATTTCTTTCTCCGCATCCGCTCACAGCCGGTCTGGACAAGCGTACGGTGGTACCTGGTCGTTCTTGTGATCGCCTGGGCGCTCGCGTGGCTTGTGTGGAAGCTGGCACTTCGTTTCAGCGTGCCGCGCGAGGCACCGCCCGCGATCCCCGAGGCGCATGCGTGGACGGAGGATGGGTTCCTCAAGGACCAAAACGCGCTGGGTGCGTTCACTTACCGCTCTATTCCCGCCAGCGCCAATTCCTGCGGTCCGGTCGCCGTCTACAACCTGCTGCACCGCGCGGGGCAAAGCGTTCCGTTTCCGGATGTGCTGCGGGAGATGGACGACATGCACCTGTTGCGCATTCCCGGCCCCACGTTTATGCACGTGATGCGGCGCTGCCTCCGCAAGCGCCTTCCCGGCTGGCGTGAGGTACACGGGCGCTCTGCCGCGCTCGCTGCGGCGGAGTGCAGCCGCATGGGGGTTTTCCGCTATCATGAGCAGCGAGTGCCGCATTTTGTGGCGTACTACCGCACGGAAAGTGGTACGTTCCGCTTCTTTAACGTCAACGACGAGAGGGAGGACGTCTGCCTCACAATGGCGGATTTTGCCGCGGGCCATCTGCTGGGCGGCAGCGTCAGACTGCTTTTCTGGGAATAATACGGAAGCCTCCGGTCATACTAGGAAAAACTGGTATGCCGGAGGCGCTTTTATGCTTTTGACAAACGACTATGCCCGCAATGCCCAGCGGCTCGACAAGCTCCTGGGCGTGGGACGCAGCTTTGACATCGTGGCGCGCGACCTCTATGTCGGACGGCGCCGCTGCCGCGTCTACGCCATCGACGGTTACGGAGACAGTGCGGTGCTGGAGCGCATCCTCGCGCATCTGCTCTCCGTGCCGTCCACCGTGGAGGTGCAGACGATGGAAGAGTTTGTCGAACGCTACGTGACCTTCGCGCAAGTGAATACCGAAACCGAACTGTCCGCCGCCGTCACAGGCGTTTTCCTCGGCAAGGCGCTGCTGCTGTGCGACGGCTTTGCCGCCTGCGCGCTTCTCGACGCGAAGGAGTATCCGGCGCGCGGTGTGGAGGAGCCGTCGTCCGGCAAAGTGCTGCGCGGCGCGCACGACGGATTCATCGAAACGCTGACGGTCAACACGGCGCTGCTGCGCCGCCGTATCCGTGATCCGCGCCTGACGCTGGAGGGACACCAGATCAGCGAATGCTCCCGTGCGGACGTGGCGCTGTGCTATCTGGAGCACAGGGTCGATCGCGATCTGCTGGAGGAGATCCGGCGCAAGCTCGACGCCATCGATGTGCGCTCCGTCGCCATGAGCCAGGAGAGCATCGCAGAGGCGATGATGAAACCCCAGTGGTGGAATCCGTTTCCCAATGTCCGCTACACCGAGCGTCCCGACGTTGCCACCGCCTGCATCATGGAGGGCAGCGTCATTTTGCTGGTGGACAATTCCCCGGCGGCGATGATCCTGCCGACGAGCTTTTTCGACTTCGTGCAGGAGGCGAACGACTTCTATTTTCCGCCTCTCGTCGGCTCCTATCTGCGTATCCTGCGCTGCGCCGTCTTTCTGCTTACGCTGTTCATCACCCCCGTATGGTATGCGCTCGTCAAAACCGCCGCCACGCAGGGGACGCTGCACTTCCTTGCCATCGCGGAGGATTATGAGGTGCCGCTGCTGGTGCAGCTGCTGTTCGCGGAGTTTATCGTCGATCTCATCAAGCTCACGTCCCTCAACACGCCGCCCGTATTTTCCAATTCGTTTTCAATGATCGGCGCGCTGGTGCTGGGCGACTTTGCCGTGCAGGCACACTGGCTTGTGCCGGAGGTGCTGGCGTACATGGCGTTCGTCGCCATTGCCAACTTTGCCCAGCCGAGCTATGAACTGGGTTATGCGTTCAAGCTGCTGCGCCTCATGCTGCTACTCCTTGTCGGCGCACTGGACTGGCTGGGACTGGGGCTCGGCGTCACGATCATCGCTGCTCTGCTGGCGACGAACAAACCCATTGCGGGAAAAAGCTACCTTTACCCGCTGCTGCCGTTTGACCGCGCCGCGCTGCACGCGCTGCTCGTCCGCCGACCGATCAGCCGTGAAAACACCTGAACGGGCGGGCGCATGCGATGTTTTCGCGCCGCGGACGGGGCGAAGACTATGACCTGCGCGGGGTGGATCGCAAGGAGGAACCCCTTGACAAACAAGGGGTTTCCTCTTATACTGCGTCCAGTTGAATGATTGTTCCATTGTTTCAGGAGGGCAGGTCGTCTACTATTCCCTTTCGGGCGACCATGTGCGCGCCGTTTTGGAACGGGCTTTGCGCATATCCGGGAGTAAGGGGGAACGGACAATGAAAAAGAAATTCAAGTGCGAGGTGGACTGTGCAAACTGCGCGCAGAAGCTCCAGAATGCGCTCGCGAAGCTGGACGGCGTGGAGGAAATCTCGGTCAATTTTATGACGCAGAAACTGACGCTTACCGCCGCGGACGAACGCTTTGACGAGGTGTTTGACGCCGTTGTTCGAAAGACCAGACAGATCGAGCCGGACACCGTCATCTCTGAAAAATGACCGCAAAACAGGAATTGGTGCGCGCACGCATCATCGCGGCGGCTGCGCTCTATGCGGCGGTGTTTGTCACCGAGCGCTTTGTGCTGCCGCCCTCGCTCCCGTACGCACTGCACCTTGCGCTTTATGTGATCCCGTATCTGGTTGTGGGCTACGACGTGATGCAAAAGGCGTGGGGCAACTTTATTCACGGGCAGGCGTTTGACGAGAGCTTTCTGATGACGGTGGCCACCGTTGCCGCGTTTGCCATCGGGGAGTATCCCGAGGCCACGGCGGTGATGCTGCTTTATCAGGTGGGCGAGCTGTTCCAGAGCGTCGCCGTGGGCCGTGCCCGCACCTCCATCGGCGAGATGATGAGCATTGCGCCGGAGTACGCAAATCTGGAAACAAAAACCGGGGTGCACAGCGTCGATCCCGATGATGTGGAGGTCGGCAGCGTTATTGTCATCAAGCCCGGCGAGCGTGTCCCGATCGACGGCGTGGTGCTCACGGGCGAGAGCTTTGTCGATACCTCGGCGCTGACGGGCGAGGCGGTGCCGCGCCGCGCATCCGAGGGCGATGCGCTCTACAGCGGCTGTGTCAACGGAGAGGGGACGCTCCGCGTCCGCACGACGAAGGCGTACGAGGATTCCACGGTGGCGAAGATCCTCGACCTGGTGGAGAACGCCAGTGAAAAGAAGGCGCGGCTGGAGAAATTCATCACGCGCTTTGCACGGATCTATACCCCTGCCGTGACCATCGGCGCGCTGCTGCTGGCGCTGGTGCCGCCACTGATGCTGGGGCAGCCTTTTGGCGGCTGGGTCCAGCGCGCCTGTGTGTTCCTGATCGTTTCGTGTCCCTGCGCGCTGGTGATCTCGGTGCCGCTGGGCTTTTTCGGCGGGATCGGCGCGGCGTCGCGCATCGGTGTGCTGGTCAAGGGCGGCGACTATCTGGAAGCCGTCGCTGACTGCGGCACGATGGTGTTCGACAAGACCGGTACGCTGACCAAGGGCGAGTTCAAGGTAACCCGATTCCTGCCTGCCGAGGGTGTGCGGACGGACGAGCTGATTATCGCCGCCGCCTATGCCGAATCCCTGTCCAACCATCCCATCGCAAAGTCCGTGCGCGCGGTCTACGCCGAAGAACCCGACCTGACGCGCCTGACCGACATGACGGAGATCGCCGGTTACGGCATCCGCGGCGTCTGGGACGGGTTGGAGCTGTTGGCGGGCAACGGCAAGCTGCTGGAACGCTACAGCGTTGCCTATGAACCCTGTAAAGAACACGGCACGGTGGTCTATGTCGCGCACGACGGACGGTTTCTGGGCTGCTTCATCATTGCGGACGCCCTCAAGACCGGCTCCGCGGACGCCATCCGCGACCTCAAGGCGGCGGGCGTGCGGCAGACGATCATGCTTACGGGTGACCGCGACGATCTGGCACAGGATATCGCCGCCGACCTCGGCATCGACAAGGCGTATTCCGAATTGCTGCCCGCCGACAAGGTCACACAGCTTGAGACCATCATCAAGCGGATAAACGGCAGGAGTAAGGTCGCCTTTGTGGGCGACGGCATCAATGACGCGCCCGCGCTCATGCGTGCGGACGTTGGCATCGCGATGGGCTCGCTCGGCTCGGATGCCGCCATCGAGGCGGCGGACATCGTGCTGATGGACGACGATGTGCGCAAACTCGCCGTTACGGTACATATCGGGCGCAAGACCATGCGCATCGTGCGGGAAAACGTCTGGTTTGCGCTGATTGTCAAATTTCTCGTGCTGGTGTTCGGCGCGCTGGGCTACGCGACGATGTGGCTGGCGGTGTTTGGCGACGTGGGCGTCACGGTGCTGGCGGTACTCAACTCCATGCGCTGCCTGAAGCTGCCGAAAGGGAAAAAGTAAATCATCATAAAAAAGGCATCGCCCCGCGTCGCAGGACGATGCCTTTTTTGCTGCTCAGCGCTTTCCCAATTCCCAAAATGCCACGGCGCTGGCGGCGGCAACGTTGAGCGAATCGACGCCGTGCGCCATCGGGATGCGCACCGTGTAATCGCAGTCTGCAATCGTGCGCGCCGCAAGCCCGTCGCCCTCCGTGCCGAGTACCACGGCAAGACGTTCTTCCGCCGTGAGCAGCGGGTCGGACACGGAGCGTGCGTCGTCGCGCAGCGCCATTGCGGCGGTGCGGAAACCCATGGCGCGAAGATGTGCGCTCCAATCCGCGCCGACGTGCGTCCACGGGATCAGAAACACGTTCCCCATGCTTACGCGTACGGCGCGGCGGTAGAGCGGATCGGCGCACGACTCCGTCAGCAAGACCGCGTCCATGCCAAGCGCCGCGGCGCTGCGAAAGATTGCACCCACATTTGTCGGGTTCATGACATCCTCCAGCACGACGATGCGCCGCGCCGCTGCACAGACCGTTTCCGGCACCGGCTCGCTCTTGCGGCGCATGGCGCAGAGCACGCCGCGCGTGAGCTGAAATCCGACCAGTTGCGTGAGTACATTCAGCTCTGCGGTATAGACCGGCACATCCGCGCAGCGTTCAAGGATGTGTTTTGCCTCGCCCTCGATGTGCCGCCGCTCCAGCAGCATAGAGACCGGCTCGTATCCGGCGTCCAGCGCGCGCTCGATGACCTTGGGGCTTTCGGCGATAAACAGGCCGGCCAGCGGCTCATCGTACCGCAGCAGTTCACGCTCCGAAAGGCGTGCGTAGACGTCCAGCTCCGGCGCGTCAAAATTTGTGACGGTGACGATACGATCCGTTTTCATGCGTGTGTTCCTTCCTGCTCTGCGTTTTTTGACAGCTTACCACGAACCCGGGTGGTTTCCAAGCATATTTTTGCTTCTCCTGCCGTTTGCCCGACGCGAAACGCGCTGCATCCTTTGGGGATGGGTTTGATTTTATGTTTGCTTTGTTGCATAATTTGGAAAAATGTGGTAAAATCAAAACAATACCAACAGGAAGTGCGGCGCATTTTCAAGGAGGGATCGGCGTGCGGCGCGGACTATGGGCGGGCCTTTTGGCAATGATGCTGGCGCTGTCGCTTTGCGCGGGACAACGCGCGGCGGCAGCTGCGGCAGTGTCAGGGACTTTTGTGGAGGTCGTTCTGCGCGGCTCCGACGGAGACCCTGTTGCTGGCGCGTCCGTTGCCATCTGTCCTGCTGCGGCGGACGAGAGCGCGGCGGTTCCGCTGACCTATGACTCTGCCTCCGGCTGCTATCGTTCGGCGGTTCCTGTGGCGCTGGAGACGACCTACCGCATCACGGCGCTGGCCGATGGCTATCGTCCGCTCCGCGTGACCGGCACCATTGCCGCGGGCGATCTGGTGAAAGACGCTTCGGGCACGGCGCCGGTTCTGGATGCCGCCGGATACGGCGCTTACCGCGTGACGCTTTCACCCGTTCGGCCGGATTACACGGTCACGCTTGCGCCCTGCGCGCATGGCACGCTGACCGTTGTTGCCATCGACGGCGTGCCCGCTGTGGCGGAGGCGGACGGCAAATACCGCCTTCAAGCGGGGCAGCGAGTCCAACTTAGCGCGACGCCGGCGCTGGACGCGAACGAATACCGGCTGCATGCGCTGACCGTGACGCGTGAGGGCGGAGGCAGTGTTCCCGTTGCAGAGGACGGCTCGTTTCTCATGCCCGCGGATCATGTGCGCGTGTCCGCCGATTTTCGGATCAAAACCTATCAACTCTCCTACAGTGTTTTTCTCAACGGTACCGTCACTGCCGACGCGGGTACCGGCGTGTCGCTCGATGCGCTGGAGCGTGGGCGGGAGGTGGCGTTGACTGTCTCGCCCTGCGCGGGGTTCCGGCTGCGGGAGGGTTCTTTGTATGTGTCTGCCGCGACGGGAGCGTCGGTGCGCGTGGATGCGGAGGGGCATTTTGCAATGCCTGCCTCGGACGCGACCATCTACGCGCGTTTTGACCGTGCGGAATATGCCGTGTCCTACCGCGCGGCGGCGGACGGCGCACCCCTTTTGCGCGAAACGGTGCGTGGCGGTGCATCCGTTTCCCTGCGTGCGCCGGAGCAGGTCGCGGGGCTTGCGGCACCGGAGAACAAGCGCTTTCGCGCATGGCGCGTAGCCGGGGAGGAGTATGCTCCCAGTGAGAGCTTTACGCCGTATGCGTCCGTGGATGTGCTGCCGGTGTGGGAACCCGTTCTTTGCCGGCTGCGCTTTGCGGCGGGCGGCGGCGCGGGCGTGATGCCGCCGGTGGACGTGGCGCGGGGTACGATGTATACGCTGCCTGCGCCGGATTTTGCGCCGCCCGCGTTCCGGCACTTTGCCGGATGGCTTTCCGACGGGACCGTCTATGCCGCGGCAACGCGCCTCGCAGTCAACGGTGATATGACGCTGACAGCGCTTTGGCAGGACACGCGCTGCACGGTATCCTTTGCCGTGAACGGCGGCTCCGGCACCATGCCGGATGCGGTGGTTGCACAGGGTGAGGCGTATGTCCTGCCGGATTGTGGTTTTGTGCCGCCGCTCCGTCAGGCATTTGACGGCTGGTCGCTGCACGGCGGCGTCTGCCACCCGGGCGCAACCTATACCATCGCGGCGGATACAACGCTTGTGGCCCGCTGGGGCGCACCGCGCCACGGCGTAACGGTTGTCGGCGGCACCGCCGATGTGAGTGAGGCGGCAGAGGGCGGTGCGGTGACGCTGACCTCCGGCCTTTCTCCGCCCGGACAGGTGTTTGACCATTGGCTCGTTCGCTCCGGCGGCGTTGCGGTAACGGGCGGCCGTTTTACCATGGGCGCCGCCGACGTTTCCGTTGAGGCGGTCTGGCGGAATGCCGCAGCGGGTCAATACACGGTCGGCTTCGATCTGAGCGGACATGGCGTCACGGCGATACCGACCGTAACGCGCGGACTGCGGGAGACGGTTCCGCGTCCACCCGACCCAACTGAGCCGGGCTGGGAGTTTCTCGGCTGGTCTGACGGTGCAAATGCGCTTTTTGCGGACGGCACACTGACGGTATTGGGCAATACGGTCTGCCACGCCCTGTGGCAGAGGGCAACCTACACGATCCGTTATACGCTGGGCGGCGGTACGCTGCCTGCGGACGCGCCCGTTTCCTACGATGTGTCGAGCGATCTCACGCTGCGCGTGCCGGAGCGTGCGGGGTATGTGTTTCTCGGATGGACGGGCAGCGGCCTGAACGCTGTTACGCGGCAGGTGCGTCTGCGCCCCGGCAGTACGGGAGATCGAAACTACGCTGCCGTCTGGATGCCGGAGACCTATACGATTGCCTGCGATCTGGCGGGCGGGACGGCGAACGGGCCGACGACCTATACGGTTGAAACGCCGGACTTTGCATTGCAAACGCCCGTGCGTCCCGGATACCGGTTTGCCGGATGGACGGGAACGGGTGTTGCCGAACCCGCCGCCGTTGTGACGGTGGCGCGCGGGACGCGCGGTGACCTGTCCTATACCGCGCATTGGACACAGCTGCGCTGCAACGTTTCTGTTGCGTCTGCCGCGCACGGGGCGGTGCATGCGGACAGCTCCACGGCGGCTATGGGCGAAACGGTCGCGTTGACCGCCGTGCCCGATACGGGATACCGTCTGCGCGCGTGGACGGTGTACGGCAGCGACGGAACGGCACTGCACGTCCGAAACGGATACTTTACCATGCCCGGCACGGATGTGACGGTCCGGGCGGATTTTGAGCCTGTGCCTCCGCTGAAAGTGCTCTTTTCGCCGGAAGGCGGTACGCTTGGCGCGGGCGTATCTGCCTGCGTTACAGCGGAAAACGGCGTGCTCGCCGCGTTGCCCGTTGCGACACGGGCGCTCTGGCGGTTTGACGGCTGGTATACAGAGCAAGGCGAGCGTGTGCTTGCGCCGGCCTCCTTTGACGAGGATACGCCGCTGTTTGCCCATTGGAGCAAGCTGTCCGATTCGGGTTCTGCGCTTGCGGCGCAGCCTGCTGCGCCGGGCCTCGCTCCGCTGAAATCGGCTTTGCCGCAATTGCCCGCCCTCGGCATGGACTTCGTTCCGCCGGAGACGGTCGAAGTGGTCGTCACGACCGACCCCGTGACGGGCGTTGTCACCCGGGCGTGGGTCGAGACTGCACCGGACGGTACCGTTGTCGCGATCGCCGAGTCCTCTGACGGCAGCGCCACCGTGCGGGAACTGTTCCCGGACGGCACAAGCGCCGAGACCGTGCGCGACGCCCTTGGCAGCACGGGCTATGTGGAAATGGACGCCGATGGCGTGCAGACAACGGCGGAGGCGGAAATCAGCGATGCGGCGATCCGGCGGGCGGCGAGAAACGGAGAGCCGGTTGCGCTGCTGCTGACGCTGCCTGCCGCAGATGCCGCGGGCACGGTCCCGGTTTGGATCGCTCTGCCGGAGGACACTGCCGCTCCCGTGCGCGTGGAGATCCCGGCGGAGACGTGTCACAGCGGTATCGTTGCCTGCCTTGTCCATGACGATGACAGCGAAGAAATCCTGCGCGACTGCGCGCCGGGGGCGGACGGCATGATGCTGACGCTGGAGCGGAGCAGCCTGATCCGTCTGGTTGACCGCACACGGCATTTTGCCGACGACATTCCCGCATGGGCGGAGGACGCCGTGCGCTTCACCGCCGCGCGAGGGATCTTCAACGGCATGGACGGGGAGCGTTTTTGCTCCGATGTGGCGTTCAGCCGCGCGATGGCGGCGCGTGTCCTGCTGAACCTGAGCGGCGCCGCCGTGCCGGAGAACACGGCGTTCGCGGATACGGCGGGCACATGGTATGAGGGCGCAGCCGCGTGGGCAAACGCAGCCGGACTGCTGGAGGGCGGCGGTACCTTTGACGGCGGGCGCGGCATCTCGCGGGAAGACTTTGCCCGGATGCTTTTCCTCTATGCGAAGCTGTGCGGCTGTGACGTTTCGGTTCGTGCAGACCTGCGCGGTTTTGCGGACGCACGGGATATTTCCGGCCGTGCCCGTGATGCGGTGGCGTGGGCGGTCGGCGCGGGCGTGCTGACTGCCTCCGAAGATCGTCTGGATGCGCGAAACGGATTCACAAGGGCCGAGGCGGCCTGCATGATGCAGCGCTTTGTGACCCGCGTGCTCAATGGGCCTGCGGCGCGATAGGACCTTCTGCATACAAACAAAGGAACGCTCCCACGGGAGCGTTCCTTTGTTTCGTGCTGTGACTTCAGGTCAGCGCGCGATAGAGAATGGTGATGGTCTCTGCGCGGCTGAGCGTGCGCTTGGGAAGAAGGTTGTGGACGTAGCCCTGGAAGACGCCGTCGCGCACCAGCGCGCCCATGGCCTCCCTGGCGTGATCCGAGACGGTGCCTCCGTCCGGGAATTGCGACAGATCGGAGGCGGAGCCGGGCGCGATTTCCTCCTTTTGCAGCAGGGCGCGGTAGAGGTAGAGCGCAGCATCCTCACGCGTGATGGCGTCGTCGGGACGGAAAATGACCCGCGTTTCAGACTGACCCGAGCCGCTGCCGGTCCCGCCCTGCGCCGGCTCGGCGGGGACGAGTGTGCCCTCGACAATGCCCAGCGCCTTTGCGCTGGCAACGGCGGCAGCATAATAGCGATCCGGTTCGACGTCGTCAAAGCTCTGGTTGCCGTAATACGTGGGGAACGAGAACGCACGGCTGAGCAAAAGCAGGAAGTCCGCGCGCCGCATGCCGGCATCCGGGTCAAAACTGTTCGCGGAGGTGCCGACGGTCGTGCCGTAATAGCGGAAGAAGTCGACCGCGGGGATCGCCCAGACGTGATCCGCCATGTCGGTGAAGTACGACGAGCTGGTGGGCGGCGTGACGACAAAGACGATGTTGCCTCCATAGCTGTTGCCCTTCGCGTCACGGACCGTGTAGCTGATGCGCGCGTTTCCGCTGAAACCGGCCTTTGCCACATAGGACGTGCGGTCGATCACGGCGGGCGTGTGGGCGGTGCTGTGGTCGAAGGGCGTGTAGTCCGAGAGCGAGTGGAAGTCGAGACACAACCGGCCCTCGCTGTCTGCGGGGCGGCTCAGCTGGATGCTGACCGGTGCGCCGGGCAGATTCGGAGACGCAACGTTGAGAATGTCGTTCTGGCGCAGGGTGAGCGCGGTGCCGTTGGTGTAATAAGTGAGCGTTTTGCTTTCACCGCCGATGGGAGCGGGTGTTTCCGCGGCGGCCTTGTTTGACTGAATCGTGATCGTGCCGGCAAAAGAGCGCCCGTTGGAACTGCTGTAGCCGCTGGCGTAACCCACGAAAGGCACATCCACGGAACCGACGAAGGCATCGGCGGCGAGAAAACTCAGATCCGACAGCTGGTTTACATAATAATACTTGTTGCTGCCGGTGGTCACGCGCTGGTTGCCGTTGTAGTAAATGGTGCCCTCCGCGGAAGAAGGCAGGGCGTCAAAATGGATGCGATTGAGCTTGTAGCCGGTTGCCTCATAGCAGGCGTCGACAAAATCCGATTCGATGAAACTGACGCGCCCGCCGGGTTCGACCTTGTAAGTCAGCGGAACATTGCCGCTGTCGGTGACGACGAACCGCACCGTGGTGTCGAAATAGGTCCCGTCGGTTCCGGTGACGACGATGGGCAGCGCCACAACGCCGCTGTAACCCGACGCGGCGGCAAAACGGATCTTACCGGGTGAGGAATAGGTCTTATCCGTCGTGACGGTGCGGTTGGAGCCGGAGGAGACGCTGTCGTCGTAGAGGATGCCTTGTCCGGCGTCCGGAAGCGCGGCAAAACGGATGGTGCTGACGCCGCAGCTGAGCTGCCGGTTTGTCTCCGTCTGGAACTCGTCGGCATCCAGCGTGATCGAACGTCCCGCCTTGACCTCATATACGAACGTACCCTCCACGCGCGGCTGGCTGTGGCCGGGGCCGTCGGCGGAGACGGTCATGTTCACTGCACCGTCAAAGGTTGACCCGGCGCTGTCCACACCCGTGAAGGCGATCGTGAATTTGCCGGCGTAGTCCTTGGCGGGGACAAAATACACCTTGTCGACGGAAGGAGTTGTGGTGCGGAAATACGGGGTGTTGGCGCCGATGACAAAGTCGTAGACGCTCGGGCTGATGTAGTTGTAGTACAGCGTGCCCTTTTCCGTTTCGGGGAGCTTAAAGGTGATGTAGCGGAATGTGCGCCCGGTGACGGCGGAGCAGTAGGCGTCGAAATCATCGGCGGCAAAGCGCGCCGGCTCACCGTCGGTGGCATAGGAGATACCGGGCACCTGACGGCTGACGGAGATATAGATGCGTCCGGAATAGGAGCCGGTCTTGCGTACCCACTCGTTGCTGGCGCCGTCCTTTTCCATGTAGTAATAGTAGCCGTAGTAAGTGATCAGCGCTTCGCCGCTGAAGGAGGTTTTCGGCACAAAGCGGATGTCGCTGATGCGCATGTTCGAAGAGCCTGACGCGCTTTTGTAATAATACTTCAGCGTACCCGCGACGCCCGCGCCGGTGTCGCCCTCGGTGTTGTAGCCGTTGTAGAGCGTGCCCTGCACGGCGGAAAGAGAAGCGTATGAGATGTAGTCAAAATGGTAGTCCTTGCGCGAATCGTCAGCCTTTTTGTTAAAGTATCGCGTGCAGACGTCCGCGAGCGCATCTTCAACCGAGAGCGTTGACGACTGCGCGATGAAGGTGTTGCTTTCACCGCGGTAGGAAAGCTCTGCGACGTCATCTTTTTCACCGAACAGGACATGACCGTCGGCGGGCTGGGGCTTGATCAGGATATCCTCCACGCTCGCTTCGGAGTAGGCGCTCTCGTCGCTCTCCGCCGCATGCGCGGCGGAGGGGACGAGCGTGAACGTCATCAGAAACGCGAGCGCGAGGGCGAGGGGGTGGGTGAGTTTGCGATTCATGGGAGCACCTCGCTTTTAGGGTGATTGTGGTTTCGGAGTGGTGATCACATAGTATGCGGGCGCAACATCGGGGAGCGGCAGAGATCCATCATAGATGGTTGCTTTGACGGTGACCGTAGAGGCGCTGGAGACAAGTGCCTGCACCTTGACTTTCTCTCCTGAGCTGTTGATGAGCTGGAAATCACTTCTGTTTCCGCCGCTAAATTCCCATTGGATCGTACACCCGGTTGGCATGTTTGCTACAGTGGCGATCAATTCCGCAGTTTCAAATTGGTCAATTGCAGGGGTTGTGCTGCTGATCTTGATGCTGGTACCGCCCCGCACCACGATTGCACAAGTAGCCGGTGTTACAGAACTGTTGGGGATAGAAGCGCGGATCATGATTTTGTAATCAGCGGTAGTCGGTACAGTGAGACCGGTGATCGTGATGGATTCGCCGGATTTGGAACGTCCCGCGGACAACGCAACATATCTGGAGTCTGTCGGCTCAACAAAATCCCATGTAATGGTGACGTCATCGGCATCGGCCGGCAAGATGGTGGCAGTCAGTTCTGCTGTGTTGTTGCTGGCGTTGACATTTGCGGAAAGCTCCTGATAACTGGGCCTGATAAAGATGCTCTCCGGCGCCACGGGGGCTTTTATGACCCTTGTGTTGTAGATTACGGTGTCAACTCCGTCGATCAGCCAGAGGTCGGGGTCGGATACATTGGCGACGATCTTTTGCTTTTCCGTGTCAAAATGCAGCGCGATCTTCAGAAAATTACTCTCGCGGGCGGGGCCATACTGACCGGCAAGGTAGGGGTTGACATAGATTACGGTGTCGTCCGGAAATGCATAGGATTTGGTTGCGGTTCCGGTCTGCGGAAGGGTAATTTGCACGGTTGTGACAGGGTCATCATCACTGGTGGATGCGGTACTGACGGTTAGCGCCGGGGTATAATTGTTGAGTTCGGGCGCCAGGAACTCGCTTTCTTTGGCGGATGTGCCTTCGCTTGCGGGCGTACCTTCCACTTTTGACTTTGTCAACCGCGTACGGGTGTCGCTGGCCTGAACGTACAGGTACAACGGACGGTCAAAGGTCAGCACAACGGTGCCGCCCATCAGGAATTTGCCACTGGCTGCGCCTTCGGCTGTATAGTCCACAACCATATTGCCGCCGATGGCGGAAATCTTCGGCGGAGTTGTGTCGCGGATATAGAGCGGATATGCTGCGCCGAAACCAAGAGAATGTCCGCTGGCGTCGGTTTCGCCGGCGTCGGCACGCGCCACGGCGAGCAGCGCATAGTTCACATCTTCCGACATCTTGTCGCTCTTATACTCCTTGCCGTTGGTCGAGCCGCCCGGAACATACAGCTCACGCTGTCCGTCGATGAGGTCCGTGCTGCCTTGGGCGCGGATCAGTCCGGCAATCTGGTTCTTGTAGTCTTCGGCGGCATAAATGTCAAACAGGGAGCCGCCGCGGCCGTCCAGATCACGCTGGCGCATTGCCTCAAGAACGGTGTATTCATGGTAGTACAGGTTGTTTTCGTCGTGCCGTCCGTCGGTGATCTTGCCTGTGTTGTCCGTCTTGACCCAATATCTGGTTTCAAAGTCTTCGGAACGTTCGGGATCAAGAATACTTTTCAGCGATGCGTTGAAAAGCGTCATGTCCTTCAGACGATCGAGTTCAAACAGGCCGCAGTCCACGCGCGCGTCCATGTTTGTGCTGGTGATGGTCGCGGTAGAGGTGTTGTTCGTCAGAATCAGCTGCGGACGATGGATTTCTTCGGTGCGTGTCTGGAACACCTGAACATATTTGGAGTAGACCTGCCCGGTGCCCTGCGTGACAAAGTAGACCAGATAGATCGTGTCCGGTTCCAGATCGGTGACCTCGATGGTGCCCATACCGCGTGCCATGGACATGCTGCCGTGCTTGATACGCTCGCTGGTAAAATTGGGGGAATAGATCTGGTCATTCGCCGGTGCCGTCAGAAGAAAGCCGTTTTTCAGAACGTCCGCGTCGACCTTGTCATCGCTTCCGTTCAAAGGAACCAGCTTTTTGGCGCCCGATGGCAGTGTGATAAAGTAGCGCTGGAAATGGTTGGCGGTTTTGGCAGCGTTGATATCGTATTCCAGCGGGAAGTCCTTCGTTTCATCGCTTTTGTCATAGGCATAGGTGTCGATGGTCGGGACGTAGTTGGTCGTGATCGTATTGTCGGACTGGCGCACCTTGGTGCTGGCGGGAGCGACGACCCAGTAGAGCGTGCCGGGGCGGGAAAGCTCGACACTGATCGTCATGGTGGTGTCCGAGATATCGAACTGCGGCCACTTGGCGTTGAAGGTCGGCGCCTCGCTGTTGGCGAACTGCGCGCGCATGAAGAACGGACGAGGAGAGTGGATCTGGGAGATGCCCAATTCCGCCTCTGCGGATTCCAGCTTGTCCTTGGTGATGTTGGAGGCCAGTGTTCGCAGATCGCCGCTGGCGCCGGTCAGCACGGCAATACGGAAGTTGACCGTCGCGTCCCAGATGCCGTTGTTGCGCCCGGTATCTTCAAGCTCGCTGCCGATGGCGGTGAAGTGGACGCCGTAGTACTTCTGTTCGTCGTTGGTCATAATGCCGCTTTTCTTGAGCGCCGCATCGGTGGTGCTGATCAGGTGCTTTTCGTTCTTGCCCGTGACGCCGGGGAAGAACGAGAGCTTGTAGAAATCGCGGAACAGGCTGCGGCCCTCATAGCCCGTATAGTCGTCCAGCGTGGTGTCCTGATTGACGACGGCGTTGTTGTTGGTGATTGTCACGTTGGTGGGGCTTTCGGTCGGATTGACCTCGCCGTTCACGACCTTGCGCACGCCGCGGCCCGTGCCGGCTTCCGGGTCCAGCTCATAGATCTCAAACGAAACCGTGCGGTCGGACCAGAACAGGATGTCCCAGTCCACGTCGTCCTCGACGTTGGTGGTGATCGGTGTCATGGAAAATGCCATGTCGATGGGGACGGGGTCGCTGGTCGCTGCTTTGTCCTGATCACGGATGCTTGTGACGTTGATGTTGCGCAGCTGCACCTGCGCCGAAACCGTGGTGAAGTTCTCCAGCTGCGTGCGCCCCATGCGGTTGCGGGAGGTCGAAATATCCGCAATATCATCGAGCACGAAGTAATAGGTCGCGCCGCTGGAAAGGTTAACCGCCCACTTGCTGCTGTCCTTTACGCTGTATTCGCCGGGGAAGAACAGCGTCAGCACACCGGTCTCGTCGTCCAGATCGACCTCGACGTAACGGTAGTCAATGATCCACTTTTCCTTTTCCGCATCGGTCAGGGCGGGATCGGAGCGGTCAATGACGCTCTCGTTGCCGGTTGCCGCGGCGTTATAGAGCTTGATGGTGCTGCGCAGCGTATCGGCGAGCTTGCTGCGCGCGGTAGCGGCTTCGGCGTCGGTCTTGGCGTCCTTTACGGCCTGATAGAGCGTGCGGAAGGTGACCAGCGCCTCTTGCAGGTTGCTGCGGTTCGCCGAGTACTGCATGACCTCCTCGTCGAAGATGAGCTTGATGTCCGTGTCGGCGTACGGACGGGTGTTGTCCGTGGCGTCATAGTGGGTGAATTCCTGCTTCACCGTGGGCGGAACATTATCGAGCGTGTTCGCCTGGATGAAATACTTGAACGGCTGCTCGTTGTGCTTGACGTTCAGCTCGGGGCGCGGTTTGCCGCTGGCAGTCTCAACGGTGTACTCGTGCGACTCGCGGAAGAATTCCGAGTAGTTGTTTGCGTTGTCCTTGGCGACGAAGTAGACGTAGTAACTCGTCGCCGGCTCCAAACCGGTGACGTTGACCACGGTGTCCGTGTTGCCGCGCGCCCTCACGTTGCCGCTGCGCACGCTGTAAGTGCCGCTGCCGCTTTCAATCTGGCGGCAGGCGCGCTCCCACCACTCGGTCTCGCTCCATTCGCTCTTGCCGTCCTTGATGCTGTCCTGAATGTAATCGGCGGACTTGCTGACGACCCAGTAAACGGTGGCGTCCTCGTTGACGTTGACGTTCAAACGCAGGGAGTTGAGCGCCTCCTCCGAAACGGCGGGCGTGTCGTACAGGAAACGCGGCGGCGTGCCGTCGATGGTCTTAAAGGTCACCTTCTGCACAGCGGAGCTGAGCGCGCCGTCCGCGTCAATCAGGCAGAGATAGATGTCATAGGTTGTCAGCTCTTCCAGATTGGTCAGCTCGATGTAATTGATGCGGTTCTTCGTGGCGTCATCCACACCGCTGCGCACGGGCTTGCCCAGCGCGCCGGTGCGGAACTGCTGCGCCGTCGGCGCGGTGCTGCCCGTCGGATAGAGCGCATAGTAGAGCTGGCAGTTCTTGTTGGGCATTGCGGCGACCTGCACGCGGTAATTGCGCTTGGGGTACTGGTTCGAATCACGGTCGATGATAGATACGGTGTTGCCATTTTCCGTGCCGGTGATGGTGACCGACTCGCAGTAGTTGCGCAGCACGGTCGGATAGCCCGTCGTGAACGCCGGCACGGTGTTGTCCGGCGTCGAGAACGCAGCGACCTTTACGGGGCTGTGGCGGTTGCGCGCGTCCACCATCACGGTGGAAAGGTAGTAGTTGGTGTCCGGCACCAGCTTTTCCATCGCCGACGAGAACTCTTTGTTCGACTCCGTGATCGGCAGATCGCCCTTGAGCGCGATACGGGTGTTGCCTTCCGTCGGGGTGATCAGCTCGCTCTCGGGGATCGAACCGTCTGTCGTGGTGCTGACCGCCCAGTATACCGTACCGGCCTTGTTTGCCTCGTAGACGGAGGTGGCGGAGGTCGGCGCAATGTTCTTGACCTTCGGATAACCCGCCAGCAGGCGCGGGTCGGAGGAGGATTCGATCGCCTGCGCGGCGTTCATCTCCTCACCCAGAATCGTGGCGGTGACGCCGGGGCGGATCGTGATCGTGTCGGGCAGGATGTCCACGGAGCTGCCCGCGGCGTTGACATACAGCTTGTCGATGTCGCCCACGCCGGCAACATTTGTCGCCACATCGAGGTTCAGGGTCGTCGCGGTGCTGTTGATGTCGAGGTTCAACGAGGAACCGCGTGCCTTTTCGTCGATGGTCAGGGTGTCAACCGTACCCATGGCGATGTTCAGGGTGGAGCCGGGCGTTTCATTTACGACGGTTTCCAGATTGCCCGAAAGCGTGAACGTCGCCGGGAGGTCGGGGGACTTGAGGTCAATGTTCAGCAGGCCCTGGCCGGGGCGGGTGCGATCCTGAATATAGGCGTCGGAGCGCAGCGTCGTATTGGCGATCTCGGTGTTGCCCTCGGCACACAGGGAGACATACTGGTCGGCAATGCTGTCCACGAGCAGGGAATCCGCCTCCACGTTGCGCAGGACGATACTCTCGCCGCTCTGGCTCTCACCGCCGCCGGCAACGATAATGTTGCCGAGCACGCGCACGTTCTCCAGCGTGATGTCGCCAAGATCAAGGCCGCCGGTGATATAGAGGTCACCCGCGATGGTGGAATTTTTGAGCAGCGCGTTCGGGGAGCTGATCGTTACATTGCCGTAAACGTCGGAGAGCACATGCTCGCCGGGACTGTTGATCAGTGTGCCCAGCGCACGCTGGAGCATGACCGCCATTTCACCGCGGGTGATGTTGCCCGTCGGATGATATGTACCGTCGGGATAGCCGCCGATCAAGCCGTTTGCCTGCGCCGCGCGGATATAGCCGCGGCTCCAGTCCGAGCAGTCGCGGCCGTCCTTGAATTCCGTCACCTCGCCGGGGATGGGGTCGAGGCGCATGTTGCGCGCCAGCATGACCACCGACTGTTCGCGGGTGAGCTTGTCATTGGGGTGCGCCATGCGCGGAGAGTATCCGGTGAAATAGCCGGCATTGTACGCTGAGCCGATGTCGTCATAGTACCAGGAGGTCGGCTCGACGTCGATGAAGGGCGTTTGCCCGCCGCCGTTATAGCCGTAGGCGCGGTTGACCATGGCAACGAACTCCGCACGGGTCAGCTCGCGCTCGGGGCGCAGGCTTCCGTCAGGGTAGCCGCTGACGACGCCCCAGTTGTTGAGCTGGTCCATGGCGCTGTCGCTGAATGCGGCCTCCGCCGGGCGGTCCAGGGCGGGGAGAAGGGGGAGCGCCATGCACAGCGCCAGAAGAAACGCTGTGACTTTGCGCAAAAGACCGTTGTTTGAAACATGTTTCATGTTTATTGACCTCGCTTTTTTCAACTTGTCCTGCGAAAACGAAGATGTTCAGCGGGCTCTGGCCCGCGCGGTGTGGATCTGAATGGCGAAGACCGCTTCACGGAGCATGGTCTCCTCATCGTCGATCATATCAATGAACTTACATGCGTAGAAGTTGCCCCTGCCGGGCTCCAGATGAACGCGGAGCAGGTGCGCCGTCAACAGAAGCGGCCCTTCCGCCGTGATGGGGACGACCACCTCGAACTCATCGCCGACCGCCAGCGACATGTTGGAGAGAAATGCGATGCCGCCGCAGCTGAGGTCGACGGAACGCAGCGCAGCGCGCCCGCCGCCCGCCGGGTAGAGAAAACTGTCGAAGGCGACGGGAACACGGAAATTCCGGCGCACTTCGGCGCCCAGCTCGCGCATCGGCTCCAGCATGACCGTGTCGCCCCGGCGGTCGATGACGCGGGTCATCTGCGGGGGCTGGCTTTTGTCCTGCGGCACGGCCTGTACGACGCCGGCGGCGGCAACCTGCCCGGCGTCCCCCTCCAACAGGGAGATGATGAGGTTCTGCGTGCCCGGGACGTTGCGCTGTCGCCCGCGGGCGATCATGCGGGAATTGCGATCCATCAGCAAAAAGATGCGCTCATTGCTGTGCTTTTCATTTTTTCTGCCAAAAAGAGCCACGGTCCTGCCTCCTTTTCATCAGGGCTGCTGCGCCGCCGCCGGCGCCGCGCCGCCCGGCTCGGCGCTCTCACGCCGCGCGGGGTCGAAGTTGAGGAAATAGACGTAAATATCGACGATTGCCTGATACAGCTCTGCCGGGATCTCCTGCCCCAGCTGGAGCTGGGTGAGGATCGTGGCGAGCGAGTCGTCCTCGTAGACCGGCACGCCGTTGGCCTGCGCCACGTCCACGATCTTCTCGGCCAGATAGCCCATACCGGAGGCAACGACCACGGGTGCCGTGTCGTCCGCGCCGTAGTGCAGGGCGACCGCCCGCTTTTTACGTGGAAATTCAGATCTTGACATTGACACCACTTATCCTTTCGAAAAGCTTGGGGAAAACCTCGGACACGGTCAGCGGGCGGTGCTGCTCGGCAACCTGCACCTGCTCGACCTTGAGCCCGTTGCGCGCGAGAATGTTGCGCAGGGACTGCGTGACCTGCGGCGTGTACTCGGCGACGTTTTTGGGACAGGTGACAAGCATCGAAACGCCCTCGCTGCGGTTCTGAATCAGCACGTCAAACGCGCCGATGGAGCGAATGTCCATCTTGATCAGGATGCGCTGTACGGGGCCGTTGTCCCCGTCTTTGCGGGAGCCGCGGCTGTCACGCTCGGCGTCCGGGTCGACCCACATCTCCGAGAACATCAGCTCGCCGTTCCAGTTCAGCGGCAGCATGATGTGCTGGAGCGGCATGTAAACGCTTTCGTTGATGAGCACGGCGTTCATGATGTTGTGGAACGCGTCCTGCGTGTTGACGCCGTCCTCCCCCTGCAGCGCCCGGTGCGTGACATGGGCCATGCGGTCGGCAAAGGTGTTGCTTTCCGACGCCTTGTAGAAGTCGGTTTCCTTGAGCATCCGCAGAAGCTCCCGGTCAGGCAGCTCCGCGATCTCCTTGGGAATGACCTCGCTGTTGGCGAGGTGGCGGAACGCCTGCAGAAGCCCCTCTTCATCGCCGTTCTCATAGCGCGCCACGTCCAGCGTCATCGCCGAGAGCAGGTTGCGAGCAAGGCCGTGGTCGTGCGTCAGGGAGACATACTTGGAAACCAGCGGGAACACCTGCTCGCGCAGCAGCTTGAGATTCCCCTCGCGGTCGCCGGCGGCAACGCCGTTTTCCAGCTTGGCCAGAACCTCTGTCAGCTGCGCGGACCACTTGCCGGGCAGCGCCTCGGTCATCTCCTCGGTCATGCGCACGAGATTGTCCTCAATGTGCTCGGAGGAGGAATAGTCCCCGAAACGGCGGACAAACTGAAGAATATCGTTCTTTGTCAGTTCCGACGACGTGCCGTTGAAGACGTTGCGGAGCATCTGGAACAGGGGGCCGGAAAAACGCGCGCCGCTCTGTACCTGATTTTTCAGGAAGCTGAGCAGTTCCCCCTCGTCCATCTGGATGAAGTCCAGAAACCCGGCCATTTCCTCGGCAAATCCGGAACGGATGCCGGAGCTGACCTCCACCTGCTGACCCTGCAGAACAGTGAGAAATGTCTCCGGCAGATCCAGCGAATTGCGCAGCCGCTGGACGAAGGTCATGAAATTGGAGTCAAAGCGAGCGCCAAACGAGTTTGTGGCGTCGCCGGAACCCTGTTGTCCCTCCTGCCCGTCCGGGCGGACGACGTGGTCGGGGTCGACGACGTTCTGGATATTGGTATCGCCGCCTACGGTGGGGGGCGTTATTTTAACGGATGGGGCGTCATAAGAGGGGACAGGATTGGTTGCGCCGAGCAGATCGGGCATAGATTTTCGCTCCTTTCGGAAAAAGACTTGCAAAAATCGGAAAAACCCCGTACAATAGATATTAACTTTCGGGGTTGATTGCCGATAGAAACTTTAAGAGACCGTGAACAGGCTGTTTTGCAGCCGGCTCGCAACAAAAAAAATAGGGGTGAAAATTTTATGGGTATGGGCAACGACATGATGGAGGCCTATCTGTTCGAGATGCACTCCATGCTGGAACAGTTGGACGATCTGATCCTTTCCAGTGAGCAGGCGAAAACCTTCTCGCAGGATGCGGTGAATGAGATCTTCCGCATCATGCATACGATCAAGGGCTCCTCCGCCATGATGGAATTCAATTCGTTGATGACCATCGCACATAGGATAGAAGACATGTTCTTCGTCATCCGAGAGAAAACAATGGACGCAATCCCGGAAGATATGCGTTCGGACCTGTTCGACCTGATTTTTGAGTCGATCGACTTCTTCCGGTCTGAGATCGAGAAGATCGAAAGCGATCAACCGCTTTCTAATGATATCGACACGTTCCTTAATAAAATTAATACCTTTGC
This sequence comes from Oscillospiraceae bacterium, assembly GCA_902783035.1. Classification (GTDB taxonomy): domain Bacteria; phylum Bacillota; class Clostridia; order Oscillospirales; family Oscillospiraceae; genus Hominicoprocola. The sequence goes on along the minus strand of CACZPK010000148.1, from coordinate 21,646 downwards.
AAATAAAATTTCCGGCGAGGGGGACGGCGACGCTCCCGCGGCGGAAGGCGGGGCCGATGAGGGCGGCGATGCGCCCGCTCCTGCCAGCGGCGAGCTGATGGCCTACGCCAGCGCGGACTTCCCCTATGGCATGCAGGTGTTCTTCGACGAGGGCGCCGGCATGGAGAACCTGCGCGCGATGATGCTCGTCAACGCCGTCAAGGAAGTCGTCGACGAGAGCCAGTTCGACTTCCATCCCGCCGATGTTCAGCTCAACCCCGACACGGCGACGTTTATTGTTGACAACGGCTTTATCCTCCGCTTCAAGACGGCCGACGACCGCACCACGGCCGAGAGCGCGGTGCGTGAGACCGGTTCCGTGCGCGAGTACTCCCCGTTCGATTACGCCGCGGGCATTGCCGCGCAGCAGAGCGCGGCGGAGGAAGAGACTCCGGCTTCCGCGGCGGTTGCGGCGCCGCCGGCCGCTTCGGGCACCGAGGCGCCTCCCGCGCAACAGAGCGCTGCGGCGCAGCCCGCGTCCAAGCACGCGGCGGTCAAGGAGAGCCTGATCAGCGTCAGCCTTTCCAAGCTCGACGCACTGATGGCGGTCGTCAGCGAGATCGTCATTACCGAGGCACAGGTCACGGCGTCCCCCGACCTCAAGGGCCTCAAGCTCGACAACTTCACCAAGGCGGCGCGCCAGCTCCGCTCCCTGACCGACAACCTGCAGGATGTCGCGATGTCGCTGCGCATGGTGCCCGTTTCCGGTACGTTCCAGAAGATGAAGCGCATCGTGCGCGATATGAGCAAGAAGCTCGACCGCGAGACGAACCTGATCCTCGAGGGCGAGGACACCGAAGTCGACAAGACCATCGTCGACTCCATCTCCGACCCGATCATGCATATCGTCCGTAACTCCATGGACCACGGCATCGAGGAGAAGAAGGAAGAGCGCATCGCCGCGGGCAAGGACCCCGTCGGCCAGATCATTCTGGCCGCGCGTCAGACCGGCAGCGAGGTCATCATCGAGATCATCGACGACGGCCGCGGCGTCAACGACGAGGCGGTGCTCAACAAGGCGATCCGCCAGGGCCTGGCCCAGCCGGGCACGGACTACAGCCACAAGGACATCCTCAACTTCCTGCTCATGCCGGGCTTTTCCACCAACACCGAGGTCACGGAGTACTCCGGGCGCGGCGTCGGCATGGACGTGGTCAAGAGCAACGTCGAGAGTGTCGGCGGTACGGTCACCATCACCAGTGAGCTGGGCAAGGGCATGACCACCACGCTGAAGATCCCCCTGACCATGGCGATCATGGACGGTATGGAAGTCAGCGTCGGCGAGAGCATCTTCACCGTGCCCATCAGCAACATCCGCCAGATCTTCAAGGCGTCCGACATGCACATCATTCAGGACGAGACGCACGGCGAGATGATCAAGATCGTGGACAACTTCTACTCCATCGTCCGCGCCAAGGACTTCTACAGCATCCAGGGCGGCGTGGACAGCTTCGACGAAGGCGTGCTGCTTTGGGTGGAATCCGGCGACAATTCGTTCTGCCTGTTTGTGGATCAGCTGATCGGCGAACAGCAGGTGGTCGTCAAGCCGCTGCCCGAGTATGTCAACAACTTCGGCATCAAGAGCTCCGGTATTTCCGGATGCACCATCCTCGGCGACGGCAGCATCAGCATCATCCTCGACGTTGCCAACATCTACACGGCACAGAACTGAGAAAAGGAGAGATCACGCCATGTCAGAAGAAATGCTGTTTCAGAAGGACGATATGGAGCACGCCCTGTCCGATCATGTGCATGAGTCGGACGAGTCCAAATACCTGATCTTCCGCTCCAGCGGTATTCTTTACGCCATGAGCACGGACGTCGTCATGGAGATTTTTACCCATGTCGATGTGACGCGTATTCCCATGGTGCCGGAATATATCGCCGGCGTTATCAATCTGCGCGGCGCCGTGGTGCCCATCATCGACTTCCGCCTGATGCTCGGTCGTTATCCCGAGGGTGAGCCCTGCGCGATCATTCTGGACATCGAAGGGACGCAGATCGGCATTCTGGTTGATACCGTCGACCGCATGGTGGATATCTCCAAGTCCGCCATTCTGCCCGTTCCGCCCCAGAACGAACACCCGATGGTCAACGGTATGTGCACCGTTCCGGGCGGCACGAGCACCGTTATGCTGCTTGACGCCCCGGCGCTGATCCGCATGAGCGAGTAAGCAGCACGAGGGAAGGAGGGGTCGCCGGGCTCATGAATATTGATAAGAACCTGAAGGAACTGACCATCTCTGATGCGGACTTTACCCGCATGGTCAAGTTCGTGCAGACCAACTACGGCATTGATCTGCATGCCAAGCGCCAGCTGATCCAGAGCCGGCTCGGCAGCGTCATCAAGAACAAGGGCTACAACGACTTCAAGGAGTACGTTGACTTCCTGCTCAACCACGGCAGCGGCGATGATATCAACGAGCTGCTCAGCAAGTTGACCACCAACTACACCTATTTCCAGCGCGAGACGGAATCCTTTGACTTCTACGTCAAGAAGATCATGCCCGATATCGAGAGCAAGCACCAGAGCGACAAGGTGCTCTCCATCTGGAGCGCGGCGTGCTCGTCCGGCGAGGAGCCGTACAACGTCACGATGTACATGATGGACTACTTTGGCCCGAAGTGGCGGGAATGGGACGCGCGCATGCTTGCCACCGACCTGAGCGTCGATGTGCTCAACAAGGCGCGCCGCGGCGTTTACCAGCTGCCGGACAATATGCCCGCCAACTGGAAACGCGACTACTTCAAGCCCAGCGCGGGCAATCGCTTTGAAATTGCGCAGAAGGTGAAGGACAACGTCATCTTCCGCCAGTTCAACCTGATGGACCCGATCCAGTTCAAACGCAAGTTCGATGTGATTTTCTGCCGCAACGTGATGATCTACTTTGACCAGCCCACCAAGACGGCGCTCATCAATCGCATGTATGACGCGACCGTACCGGGCGGATACCTGATCATCAGCCTGTCGGAGAACCTGCCGCCGGACACGAAGTGGAAACGGCTCACATCGGCAATTTTCCAGAAGTAAAGCAGGAATCGGAGGTTTTTTCATGGACCTGATCACAACGCTCCCGCGCAAGAAAGCCCGCGTGCTGGTCGTGGACGATTCCAGCCTTGCGCGCAAGATGATCATTGACGGGCTGAGCAAGTACCCGAATATCGAGGTCATCGGCTACGCGATCAACGCAGCCGACGCGAAAACCAAGATCCAACTGCTCAATCCGGATGTTATGACGCTGGATGTGCAGATGCCGGGCATGTCGGGCATGGAGTTCCTCAAACAGCTGACGCCGGAAAGCCAGCTTCCGGTCGTGTTGTGCTCCTCGCTGAACATCGGCGTGTTCGACGCGCTGCATGCCGGCGCGGTGGACTTTGTCCGTAAGCCGGACGGCAGCCAGAGCACCGATATGTTTGTCAAAACACTGGCGCAGAAGGTGCAGATCGCCGCGACGGCCAAGGTGCAGCGCCACAGCTTCTCCGAGCGCGCCGCTGCGGCGAACACGCCCACCACCATTGCGCCGCCGCCGCTGGGGACCTCTGTTTCCAGCAATATCATCATCGGCCTGGGGGCGTCCACGGGCGGCACGGAGGCGACGCTGGAGGTGCTCAAGCGCCTGCCGGAGGATATACCGCCCATGGTCATCACCCAGCACATGCCCACGGGTTTCACCAAGATGTATGCCGACCGCATGAACCGCCTGTGCAAGATGGAGGTCCGGGAGGCACAGGACGGCGACGACCTCAAGCGCGGCCTTGCGCTTATCGCTCCCGCCGACCTGCAAATGCGCGTTGTGCGCGGGCCTTTTGCCAACAGCTACCGCGTTGAGTGCAAGCCGGGCGAGAAGGTCAGCGGGCACCGCCCGTCGGTGGACGCGCTGTTCTACTCCATGGCGGAGAACGTGCAGTGCCGGATGGTGGGCATCATCATGACCGGCATGGGCCAGGACGGCGCCCACGGCCTGCTGGAGATGCGCAACAAAGGCGCGTACACCATCGGGCAGGACAAGGAGAGCAGCGTGGTATACGGTATGCCGGGCGTTGCGAACGATATCGGCGCGGTGATGCAGCAGGCGTCCTGCAAGGACGTGGCAAATGTGCTGCTGCGCTATCTGAAATCACGATAACGGAAAACGATACGCCGGCACGGCGCGCGGAAACGCGGCCGTGCCGGCGTTTTGCGCGTTTCGCTGAAAAATATTCCGAAAAAACTTTTTTACGGCTATTAATTTTTCGCGGCACTATCCGATGATAATGATGAGAGACTACGAAAAGCAGTTGCGGCATGCGCCGCAGCACAGTCAATGACCAGGAAAAGGAGGCGTTCGAGGATGAGGATCCCGGGAGCCAACAACATCTCCGCCGCAGAGACGGCTGCACGCGTTTATACGGGGCAGTCCGGCGGTACGGCCAGAGTGCAGAGGGGCGGCGCGGAGCGCCGGTACGACAGCATTACCCTGACCGGCGGCGACGGCAAACGCAGCAGTTATGAGATGGAGCTGCGGGGCAAGATCTCGCAGGAGGTCCGTACGGCTACGTCGTCCGGCCAGGTGGCGGCGCTGCGCGAACAGGTGCAGAACGGCACGTATGAGGTCGATGCGCGTGCCATCGCACGGAAAATGCTGCTGATGGAGGCGGTCTGAAATGACGGAAGCCTTTCGTGAGTATTTTGCGTTCATGGAGCAGCTCGGACAGCTCCTTGACCGGCTCACGGAGCTGGAACAGGAGAAGACGGATGCGGTACGCCATGACGACCTGCTCGGCGTGGACGAATGCATGAAACAGGAGCAGGCGTTGAGCCTGAGCCTGCGCGCGATGGACAGGAAACGGGACACGCTGCTGGGCGGAATGGGCCTGCGGGACGTCAATCTATCCGGCCTTGTGCAGCATTGCCCGGAGGAGATCCGGCCGGAGGCAAAGGCCGCGGCGGAGAAATTGCGCGACCGCTACAGACTGTACCGCAGCGCGGCGGACGTCGCACGTACCACACTGGAGTGCAATCTCCATCAGATCGAGCGTCTGCTGGAAAACGGGGTTAATTTCCCGATGGAACGGGGCGCATTTGCGGATATTCGCGCCTGAAGCGCCGGAAGGACGCTTTTCGGCGCAGGTATAGACAGGAAAGGGGTGTCGGAGCATGGGCAGCTTGTCGACGTTCGGCACATTTACAATGGCGAGACTGGGCATCATGGTGTCCCAGCATGCGCTCAATACGACGGGCAACAACATCTCCAATATCAACACGGAGGGCTACACCCGTCAGAAGATCGACCAGACCTCCATGTATTACGGCTCGGCCGATCGCTATCAGAGCCGTTTCGACCTGCGCTCCAACGGCGGCGTGCTTGCCACGGGCATCGAGCAGCTGCGCGACCAGTATCTCGACATCCGTTACCGCAACGAAATGACGCGCGTCGGCACGATGGAGGAAAAGCTCGACGGTTTGCAGCAGTTGTCCGTCATCTTTGACGAGGTCAACAAGGGCGACGACGGCGAAGGCGTGCTGGAAGCGCGCTTCAACGATCTTGCCCAGCAGCTTGAGACCATGCTTCAGGATTACAATGTGGGCCGCAACACCAACGACTCCATTGTCCGGGAAGCAGCCGAGGCGCTGGCGATCCAGTTTAACGACTATGCCAAGCAGCTGGAAACGCTGACGGACAATATGACGGCGGACTTCAAGCAGGATCTTACCGAGACCAATACGATACTGACCAAGATCCGCGACCTCAACGAGGCCATCCGCCGTTCGCAGGTTTTCGGCGGCGGCGCCATGACGCAGAAGGATGAACGCAACCTTCTGATCGATGAGCTGGCGAAGAAGATCGGCATCAACGTCATCTATGAGACGGAGGATCTGGGCGACGGCGTCGAGGTGGAAAAGCTCCGCATCACGACCAGCGGCGACCCCGCCCGTACTCTGGTGGACGGCATCTACAGCACCCAGCTCTCGCTCGCGCAGACGGTCGATGACGTGGTGAAAACCGACGATCAGGGCAACCCCATGATGAACAGCAGGGGCGAGAAGATCGTGGAAAAAACCATTGGCGACCATAAGAATTTTGACCTTATCTTTTCCGAGTTGACCGACGCGCGCGGCAAGGTGGACCCCTCGTCGCCCAACAAGCCGATGGAGCGGGTGTTTGAAGTGCAGAACGTCGGGCGCGTCGGCGACAAGACGGCTGCCGGATACAAACAGGGCGAGGAATGGGAAAGCGTCAAGGGCAAGGTGGAGACGCTGACCTTTGATATCAGCGACCCGACTAAGCGGCAGAAGGCGGTGCAGGATTATGAGGATGCACTGAACGCCCAGTTTGGCTATGTTGCCGGAACCGTCCCGTATTTTCATATTGGACAGAGCGAGTTCATGGATGACCAGAACCAAGTTCTGGCGGGGTATGAGAATACCTATGTCGTGCACTTTCACGACTACGAGGGGACCGGCACCGCGGGCGATACCTATATAGATAAGTGGTCCTATGTCAACGTCAAGGATATCAACGGCACCAGGATCGGCGATACCGAGTTGACCGGCGGATTGCAGGCGCAGCGCGAGATGTTGACCGAGTCAGGTGAGTACACGAAGGCGGATAAGGACGAAACCAAGAACAACGAGCCGCTGCACTATGATGCCGAGGCGGGCGTCAAGCGCGGCATCCCCTATTACCGTCAGGCGCTCGATACGCTGGCGCGCACATTTGCCGAAAAGATGAACGAGGCGAATACGCTTACCGACGATATCGTCTATCAGGCGGACGTGGGTGGCAATTTCATCGGGATCGACGGCGCGACTTATACGCTCAACACGGAAACGGGGCTGTACAGCAGGACCCCCGCGGGCGGCAAGGCATCCTATACGCGGGACGAGATCAAGGCGTATTTTGCCCCGAAAAAGGATTTTGAAAAGTACTTCGATGCGACGCGCTATACACGTGATACGACGTCAAACAAGTTCAAGGACAAGGACGGCAATGAACTTGATTTTACGGCAGCGGGACTGAAAGAGACGGACTTTGCCGATAAGAATGAGGTCACGGTGTATACGAAAAACGACGAATATAAGGACTACTTCGGCGGCAACCTGTTCAGCATCAGCGGAACCAGCGACAAGGATGGCACGAACGGAGACGAGCCGGGCACGGAGAAGATCACCGCGGCAAACATTTCCATCTCCCATGCCTGGTCGCACGGCTCGTTGCATGTGCTGCGCTCCATCAGCCCGGACGCGCCGGAGAAAAGCCGCCTGAGCGACAACCTCGCACATATCGTGACGATGCTCACCACGAAGTACGACTTCAGTTATGGCGAGGCGTCGCAGGGTACGACCAGCTTCAACGGCACCTTCCAGGAGATGCTGACCGACACCATTGCCGGCACGCTGGCCAAGGACGGCAATATCACCAACACGATGCTCAAAAACTACAACGCCACCGCCGATTCGCTCTACGTCGACCGCGACGCGGTCATGGGCGTGGACCTCAACGACGAGGCGATGAACATGATGCAGTTTCAGAAGGCGTATTCCGCCGCCTGCCGCCTGATGACCACCTATGACGAGATGCTGGAAAAGCTCGTCAACGGCACGGCGGTGTAACAAGCCCGAAAGGAGAAGATCGGTATGTCAGGGATGTCCAATTTCCGCATCACGACGAACGGCCTTTACCGGAACTACCGGAACAATCTGTACAAAAACAATAAGAGCCTGACCGACGCAATGACCACCGTGCAGACGAGCCGGAAGTTCAACACCTATGCCGAAGATCCCGCGGAAGCGAGCAAGGCATGGCGTTTGCGCCGTTCCTACTGGCGCACGGGCGACCAGATCGACAACACGAACTTCGCCATCAGCAAGTATGAAAGCGCGTATACGGCGATGGGGGCGATCGTCGACGGTGACTCCGGCAACGGACAGTACGGCCTCAACGGCGTGCTGGAGGCGATCCGTGCCAACACGGACACTGCGGGCGCGGGACGCAGCACGCTGGGCATGGAGCTGATCGAGACGGCAAAAAACATCGTCTCCGTGATGAACACCAAATACGGCGACGACTTTGTCTTTGCGGGCGCGGACGGCGAGAATATTCCCTTTGAGTGGAAAACGGGAACCGATGGCAAGGCGCGGCTGTACTACCGCGACGTCAACGTGGCCATCGAGAAACCGGCTGATTTTGCTGACTTCAAGCTGGACGTTGCGCAGCCGGAATATGGAAACCAGAGCTTTCTGGATCACTATAAGCTGACAAGCGTGGCGCTGGGCGATGCTTATGACAGCACAAAAACCGATCTTGAGTCGGCCTATCTGGATAAGCCGCTGACGGCGGAAGAGTATCTGGCGAGCAATCCGGGCGGAAACTATGCAAATTATAAAGCGCAGTACGTTGCGGATTATAAGGCAAAACTGAGCGCGCAGAATGCGACGCCCTCCTCGACGAAGGTGCTCATAGAGCTTGACAATGCGGCGAGCGGCTCGGACGACGACATATTTGATGAAGCCCAGAAGGTTTACGACAAGCTCTCGCCTTTCTGGAACTATGCCGAGGAATACGGCAAGCGCAACGGCGTCATTTACCGTGAGGGCTTTGAGCAGTATCAGAAGCTACAGGATATGGCCGATGAGGCTACCTATCTGGATATCGGCATCGGCATGAAGGAAAGCGCACGCGGAGAGATCGTCACGGGCAGTGCGTTCAATACGTCGATCTCCGGCCTGAATTTCCTCGGGTTCGGCCGTGACCAGAACCTCGCGGTCATTGTGCGCGAGCTGGGCGAGATCTATGCCGCCGCCGACCCGGATACCGGCGCGTTTGCAAACGGCGAGACGGATCAGCAGCGCGCCGACGAGTTGATCAACAAGCTGCATGACGCGGTTGGCTATTCGCAGGGACAGCACACCAAGCTTGACGCGGATGCCAAGTATTTGCGCACCAACCTCGCTCAGCTTGAGACGAATAAGGCGGAACTGGACCAGCAGATCTGCAACGCCGAAGACATGGACATGGCAGAGGCAATCACGCAGATGACATGGGCACAGTATTGCTACAACGCGGCGCTGCGGATCGGCACAAATATTCTCTCGCAGTCGCTGATCGATTATATGAGTTGACAAATTGCCCTGCGCAAGGTATAAGGTATTAAGGGGGAAACCCAAAGCCACGAAAGGAAGTGCTTTGTAATGTATCCGCTGATCGAAATTACAAGTGTACCCATAGAGATCCGCATGAAGACAACGAATGCGTCTCTGGAGTATACGCGTGGGACGGCTGAGATGGAGATCAGCCGCTCCGACAAGGGAATTGACATCAAGAGTCGCCCAATCAAACTCCAGCTTGACACATTTGAGCCGCGTTCGCCCATTACGGCACCCGCCGGTGTGACGGCCCGCGCTGTCACGCAGGTGCCGCAGACTGCGCCGAATGCGCCACTGAACGTGCCGATGCAGCAAATGACGCAGGCGCAGCAGGGCGACTTGCAGTCCGGCTATGAGGCGACGGCAGCATATTCCGATCAGGGGCAGATCATGCTCAATGCCCGGTTCAGCCAGATGCTTGCCCAGAACACGCCCGCACCCGTCACCGAAGAGGTTACCCAGCAGGCGGAAAGCACCGCCGAGGCACAGGAGTCCGAGTCGGAGTGGGAGAACGGGCAGATGGAGATTCGCTACGGCATGGATAAGCTGAACTTTGACTGGAAGATCGACCAGGGTGAGTTTGAGTTTACGCCGGGCGATATCGAGCTGATCGTTGAGCAGGCGCCGAAGGTCATCATCAAATATGTCGGCGGGCCGATCTATGTGCCGCGCAGCGCCGACCCGAACTACGAGCCTGTGGACGTCAAGGCGTGAGCGGAGATTGAAACGGTCGGGAGGTTGTTCTTTTGAAGACGCAGACAAAGTATTTTGGCGAGGTCGAGTTTGAGCAGGAGGAGCTTCTGACGTTTCCGAAGGGGCTGTTTGGCTTTGAGGACGAGCATTCGTTCTTGCTGCTGGAGTTTTCGGATAACGGCACGCTCTTCAGCTTGCAGAGCGTGCAGACACCGGAGCTTGCGTTTACGCTGATGCACCCGTTTACCCTTTGCGCCGGTTATGCGCCGGTTCTGCGTGCGGAGGAATTGCGGGAGCTGGACGTGGAGCAGAGCGAAGAGCTGTACTATTATGTGATGTGCACGGTCAAGAAGCCGGTGAGCGAGAGCACCATCAATATGAAGTGTCCGGTTGCCATTAACCCGAATACGCGCCGTGCCATGCAGGTCATTCTGGAAGATGATGAGTGGGAGATGCGGCATAAGCTCTCCGAATTTGAGAGCGGGGAGGATAAGACATGCTGATCCTACGACGCAGAGCCGGAGAGACGCTTTTGATCGGCGATGATGTGAAGATCACCGTTATGGACGTCTACGAGGGCGGCGTGCGCCTCGCGATCGACGCGCCGAAGAGCATCCCGATCCTGCGCAGCGAGCTTCTGCAGGCGGTGAAAGCCAACCGGGATGCGGCGGCAGAGGAGCCGGCGCGGCCGGACAGCCTGCTGGGGGTCTTGGGCAGCGTACCCGAGGACAAAAAGCAGCCGCTTTAATATAATAAAGAATGACCGCGGCCGTTTTGGGACCGCGGTCAAAGCATTTATGTGGCTTTATTGGCCGTCCCGCTTGTGGTGCGGGCGGTCAAGCACCTTGCGGCAGGCGCTCATCACCTGGGTGATGACCGCTGCATTGTACTTTTGCTCGTACACGGAAAGACGTGGGATCAGGTCGTCCGGCTTTGCCACGACGTATTTCGGCGGCAGGTTGGTCAGCGCCAGCGCAATGACGTCGATGCGGCAGCGCGGGCAGGAGCACAGACCGAACATTTTGATATACTTGTCCGTTTTTGCCTCGACCAGCGCCTGCGTGACGTTGAAGCAGATGTATTCGTCGGGCTTTTCCTCGACGGCGGTGCGCAGCTCGCTGAGCGTTTGCTCCATGGTCTTCGGCTCCGGCTGGGGAACGGTGAACACGGGCTCGGGCATCGGCTCCGGCGTTGCATCTGCCTTTGGCTCCGGCTCCGGCACGGGACTGCCGTCGTCTTCAAATTCCGGCAGAGGGCCGGTTTCCTTGACGATGCGAAAACCGGTCTTGGGGTCGAGAATACCGGCGGGACCGTGCGGCCGAACAGGACGCGCGGGTGCGGGCGCAGGCATATCGGCAAGCTCCATCTCCAGCGCACCGCGGATCTTCGCCTGCGTTTTCCGATCATCGGCAAGGCGGGCGCTCTCAGCGGCGCTTTCCGCGGCAGCGGTTTTTGCCTCGGGAGTTTCTGCGGCGGAGCCCGGATCGGTAAGCAGATTCAATACACGCGCAGTTTTGCTGCTCTTTCCTTTGGAACCCTGTTTCGGCATGATCGTTCCTCCCTTATTGCGCTTCATCCATCATTTCGTCGAGCAGCCCCATAAAATCCTGCGCCGGCCTGGAACCGGGCGAGTAAGTGAGGACGCTTTCGCCGTAGGCGGGAGCCTCCGCAACGGCAACGCTTGCGTGGATCTTGTTGCGGAAGACCTTGGTTTCCAGCTTGCGTGCGACCTCCTGCGACATATCCTCCACCTCGCGGTTGAGCACGAGACGGGAACTGTAGCGGTTGAGCAGAATGCCCATGACCTCCAGCTCGGGGTTGTAGTAGCGGCGGACGGTCTCCACCGTGTCGCGCAGCTGGGAGATGCCGAGCAGGCTCAGGATTTCCGGTGCCATCGGAATGATGAGCCCCTGCGCCGCGACATAGGCATTGACCGTAAGCACATTCAGCGCGGGCGGCGTGTCGATGATGATGTAATCGTAGTCGTCCGCAATCTTAATAAGCTGGTCGCGCAGCAGGAACTCGCGCGCCGGCATGTTGAACTCCAGCTCAGCCGTGGACAGCAGAATGTTTGAGGGGAGGAAGTCTCCAATCTCGGTGTCGGTGATGACGTCGTCGATCTTTTTCTTGCCTTTGAGCACGTCGTAGATCGTGTCGGTGTTTTCGATATCAAGCCCGGCGCTGAAACCGAGGGAGCCCTGGGGGTCGAGATCGACGCCGAGTACCCGGTATTTGCGCAGGTGCAGCGCACTGATGAGGGACAAAGCCGTGGTGGTCTTGCCGACGCCGCCTTTCTGGTTGGTGATGGCGATGATCTTCTTCAAAACGAATCCCCCTGTAAATTTTTCCCGCTGACCCCTAAGTTTTCTTACAAACCTGCCGATAGTATAGTAAACGAGAGTAGTCTTTATCGCTCATTTACAATTATAAAAAAAATATGCCGACAGGTCAAGTCTTTTGTGTCAGAAAGGAAGTTGAGCACAGATGGCTAATATTAACAGTTTGAGCAGCAACTCGTATAGCAGCACCGAGAGCATATACGGGAATCGCAACGTGTTGACGGGTCTTGCCAGCGGGATGGATACCGAGACAATGATCCAAAACAGCGTGACGGGGTACCAGACGAAGATCAAAGAGCTTCAGAAGGAGCAGACAAAACTGGAGTGGAAGCAGGACGCCTACCGCGACCTGATCGGCCAGTCTTACAACATTGTGCAAAAATACACGTCCTATACGTCTGCAACCAACCTGGCAAGCAACTCCTTTTTCAACAACGCGATCACCACTTCCGCGAACGGTACGCATGCCGATGCGATCAGCGCTACCGGCACTTCAAAGAGTACCATTCAGGTCAATTCCGTGAGCCAGCTTGCAACGGCAACACGCTACAATATTGCTGCCAGCGCACTGGACTTCGCAGCCACAAGCAGCCCAACAGGCAGCAAGATCAGTTGGGACATGCAGGAGACCGTTGGCATGGTGAACGGCACAATAACGCTCAGATATGGTTCCAACAACATCGACCTCAAGTTTACCGATGAGGATACCTTCGACTTTGAGGACGGGGACACTGACGAGCAAAAGATGCAAAAGCTCTGTAAGGCAATCGAAGAGAAACTGGGTGACGTCGATCTCAAAATCGGGGTCGGAACGATAAAGGCGAGGGCGCTGATTAACGTTTCTGTTAATGGCAATAGGATATCCTTTGCGGAAAATGACAGCCACCCTGATAAGAGCGGCAATAAGGTTTACATCAGCAGCGTCAGCGGCAACATTACTTCAACCTTGGGAGCAACAAAGCCTGCGTCAACATCGAATGCGGACAAATTTGCCAACGACGGCTTTACCGTCAGCAATGTAAACGGTCTCGTGGGTAAACCCAACGTCGCGGAGTATATTTCCGGCAAAACGATGGACATTACGCTGGATGGCACAACAAAGCAGATCAAGATCGGCGATTTGACGGGAACAAAGATCAGCATCAACGGCGAACAGAAGAGCCTGAGCGAAGCGTTGGCGCTCATGAATGCGGACAGTACAAGCGACGAGGATAGGGCGAGCATCGAGGAAGCTGTCAACTCTGCAATGAACACTGCGCTGAAGAATGATTTGCAGGCGTCTATTGACAAGCAGTTCGGCAAAAATAAAGTCACGGTCAACATCAAAGGCGGCGCGCTGGATTTTTCGGGGAGCGAAAACTCCATGCTGAAAGCTTCCTCTGAGGTGGGCGAAAAACTTGGCATCGGCAGCGGTGTATCCAACTACTTCAACACAAGCAGTACACTTAAAACCCTCTTGGGCGAAAGTTGGCTGCAGGAAAATGCCAGACTCAAGGTCGACCCGAGTGAGATTACTGCAAAGACCGTCAGAAGCGCCGGGATGTGGTATGAGGATGCATCGGGCAACCGCGTGGATGAAGAAGGCTACCGGATCGACGACGATGGCAATCGCATGTTTGAAAGGGCCCAGGGCAGTATTACGGAAAACTATACGACCGACGAGGAAGGCAATACTACGGGCGTGTACTATACCGACTCCGCGGGACAGAGAGTCTCTAAAGATGGCTATGTTCTTAACGACGACGGCAGCAGCTACGTCGCTATTATGGGCAGCGGCGCTCCCAGAGAAGTTCAGCGGGAAGAAAAGCTGGAGTACTACGACGCTGACGGGAACCGCGTTACTCAGGATGGTTATCTTATGGACGAGAAGGGTAATGCTGTTTACGGACTGGAGATCAACGGTGCCAAGATCGGCGGCATCACCGCAGATACTACGCTGGAGAGCCTGATCAACAAGATCAATGCCAATGCCGACGCAGGCGTAAACGTCAGCTATTCCAATTTGACGCGTGAGTTTGTGTTTACCTCTCGGGAGACGGGCGAAGGCAGCGACATTGTATTTGGCGAAGGACTTGCACAGAAACTCTTTACGTCGGATCCGCTGCAGAACGTGACGCTGGAGAAGTTTTTCGGCGACGCGGTCGAGTGGAACAGCGAGGGCAAAGCAAACATGATGTTTGTTGGTCTGGACGACGCTGCAAGTCTCGGGTCCTTGAAAAAGGACGATACGCTCGGGTCGATGATCGAGACCCTCAACAGCCGGCTCGACGTTAAGATCCAATACCAGAACGGAAAGTTTTCCCTGCTGGATAAAGACGGAAAAGAGATGAGCGCGGAAAAGATCGCCGAATATGATTTCGCACAGCGAGGCAAGGAAAGCAACGGAAACCTGTCCTTCAGCAAACTGTTTGGCAGCATCGAAACCGGCGTGAAAGAGCAGGGACAGGATGCGATCATGGAAGCAACCGTCAATGGCAAGACCATCTCCCTCAAGCGCTCGTCCAACACGATCGAGATGGACGGTATGCATGTTACGCTCAAGGATACATTTGTTGCAGAAAAGGCCTCCGATGCGGTGACCTTTAGCAGCAGTTCCGATGCGGATAAGATCGTGGAGGCTGTCAAGACATTTGCCGAAGACATCAATAAGCTGATGACCGACCTGCACAGCGCCTTCGCTACGCAGCGCCCCGCGAAGTCGTCGTCTTCCAGCAAGGGTACGACCTATTACGAGCCGCTGACCGAAGAGGATAAAAACAGCATGAGCGAGAGCGCGGTCAAGGCCTACGAGGAAAAGGCGAAGACGGGTCTCCTGTTCGGCGACAGCGATCTGTCCCAGATGTATAACAAGCTTCGCGAAGCCCTTACCTCCTACGGCGCGGATCGTATGGCACTGGAGTCCATCGGCCTGACCACGGCTTACTCTGAGGGCGTGACGACGCTCAAAGTAGATGAGAAAAAGCTGCGCGAAGCATTGGAAACTGATCCGGACAAGGTGCGCACAGCATTCACCAAGACGAAAGACGGCGGTTCTGCCACCAATGGCCTGATGTCGACACTTAAGTCGACGCTCAACACGTATACCTCGATCTCGAGCGGTACGCCGGGCGTTCTGGTACGCAAGGCGGGCACAAGGCTCTCGTCTGTTTCGCTGATCAACAATAACCTCCAGTCGCGGATCGACACGTTGAACAAACAGATTTCGAACTGGCAAAGCAAGCTGGGCGACAAGATCGACTACTACACCAAGCAGTTTACCCAGTTGGAAAAGCTGATGAACACGATGAACAATCAAAGCTCGATGCTCGCCGGGCTGATGGGTGGTTGACCGGCCGTCGCGCTGTGCGGCGCGGCGTGAAGAACCAATAATTCGAAAGAACGGGATGTAACTATATGGATGCTAGAGGTCTTCAAAATTATAAGGCACAGTCCCTGAACACCATGACGCAGGGGGAATTGCTGATCCTTTTGATGGATGAGCTGGTCAAACGCCTGATGCGCGGTGATATCGCGCTTGAGCAGAGGGATTATGAGTTGTTTGAGGCGTCGATCCAGCGCTGTATCGACATCGTCCGCTATCTGGACGATACGCTTGACCGCCGCTATGAGGTCAGTCAGGGGCTGCACAGGCTTTACGACTTCTTCTGCTACGATCTCAACCGGATCATGATCGGGCGCAACAAACGGGAACTGGACAAGCTCCGCCCGATGATTACCGATCTCCGGGATACATTCCGCATTGCGGAAAAAACAACGTCACAGGGAAGGTAAAGCAAGGCATGGGAACGAACACACTGGAAGAACTGACGGGGCGCAAGAAGCAGCAGACCATCAAGCTGATCGAGGTCGCGGACGTTACGCGGCGGATCGCGGAGGCGGTGGAGCGGCGCGACGCCGTTTCGGCGGAGATGATCCTTGCGGAGCGCGAGGAGCCTGTCCGTGCGCTGCGTGAGCAAGAAGAAGGAATCCGCGCTTATCTGCTGGAACTGCCGGAGGAAGAGGCTGCCCGCATGCACACGCTGCTGCGGGGCGGCGAGCCGGAGACGGAGGAGGAAAAGCCGCTTGCCGAGCAGACGGCACAGTTCCGCCGCCTGTTGGATTCGGTGATGGCGATGGACGAGCAGCTGAGCGTCCGGCTCGGCGGCAATCAATCCTTCTATAAAAAATTCAGATAATTGACGATTAAAACGGAAACCCACCCCAACCAAGTTGGGGCGGGTTTCCGTGCACTGCATTTTGGCGCTGTTACAGCGCCAGCGGTTCACTGAGCAGCCACAGCGGCGCGCCGTCGTGGCGGCTGCGCGACAGCTCATTGACGATGACCTGAGGGTCCCAGACCGCCAGGGAGTTGTCCCGGCTGTTCGGGTCGGCGACGATGATGCCGCCGGAGAGCGTGACGCCGTGAAGCAGGATGAAGTGCCCGCGTCCGGTGAAGTGCCCGGGACCCATCAGCGCAACGATAACGCCGCCGCCGGCAAGCGTGGCATAAAGCGTGTCGGCGTCCAGCGCGCCGAGCGGCGTGTAATCGAGACCGTAGTGCGCGGCGGCACCGCCGACGATGGACAGGGTGGAGCCGTTGCGCGGCGAACAGTAGCCGGACGACGCCGCCCAAGCGGCAACGTTTGCCGGCGTGGCGGTTTTGTCTACCGTGGAGGCGAGTACCATCGCCAGCGCGGTGGGGCCGCAGCCGTAACCGCCGATCGAATCGGGGCCGAAGCGCTGTGTGGCCCACGCTTCGTCGCCCTGGTTGAAGTAGACCAGGGAAACGTTGCCGCCGGTGAGCACCTCATGGCCATTCTCCGTGATAAATTCCGTAATGGTGGGGTCGGCGTGGAGCAGCTCCTCGCGAATGGTGGGCGCGCTGGCAAACTGCGCGGCAAGTGCGGCCTCCAGCTCCGGCGAATCCAATTCCGCAAGCTCAAACAGCCGTTCCTGCTCACGCTGGTGATCCTGCGCCAGCGACTGTCCGAGCCGTTCCAGCTCCTGACGCCTGCGTTCTTCTTCCCGGCGCTGGCGCTCCGCCTCCAATTCGGCGGCGCGCTCCGCGGCGTAGGCTTCGGCCTTGACGCGTGCGTCCTCATAGGCCTCCCGCGCAGGGGCGGTCACGGATTCGTAGAGCACGGGATCCTCCAGACGGGCGATGGACAGCTCGGTGGCGCCGATGCAGATCGCTCCCAGCAGGAGGAGGCCGAACAAGGTCCGGACCGGATGTTTTTTCGGTTCTTTTGCCACGACGCCTCACCTCCCGCTTGACGTTTTTGCAGATTGGTTGTATTTGTATAGTATAGCAAACAGCGAAATTTTTGTAAAGTGGAGGCACGGCCATGCCGGGAATCCGTCTGGACCATGTGGCGAAAGTATATAAAGACAGCAGACGCGGCGTGTCGGAGACGCTGGAAGTCGATCTGGCGATCCGGCAGGGCGAATTTGTGTTCGTCACGGGTGCGCGCGGCTCCGGCAAGACCACGCTGCTGGAATTGATTGCGGGCGAACTGGAGCCGGATCGCGGTGCGATCTGGCTTGGCGGCGCCGATTTGACGCATATGAAACGGCGTGACAGCGAGCGTTTGCGCGCGTGCATGGGCGTCATCACGGCGGAGTCGGAACTTTTACGTACAGAAACCGTGTTCAAAAACCTTGCATCTACAGGGAGATTGGAGTATCTTAAAGATAAGCTGTTCAATTGGCCCAAGATTGAAAAGGCGCTTTCCCTCGTCGGAATGCCTGATTGCGAGGAGCGCTATCCCCCGGAGCTGAGCAGTTCCGAATGCCGTCGCGTGGAATTGGCGCGCGCAATTTGGCGCAGCCCGTCGATCCTTGTGCTCGACGAACTGACGGAGCGCGCGGACGACGATACGGTTTGGGACATGCTCCACCTGCTCACCGCGCTGAACAAGCGCGGCACCACCGTTATCATGACCACGGAGGACGGGAGCTACGGGAATATGCTTGGCAAGCGCGTTGTGACGCTTGCACGCGGCAAGGTCGTTGGCGACCAGCAGCGGGGCTGAACGGGACTTGGGCACTTTTTTAGAAACAGGGGGTTGGGTGCGGCTATGGCGGAAGTGAAAAAAGAACAGGAAAATAATGTGATCTTTGCGTTGGACATCGGTACCCGCAGCATTATCGGCGTTGTCGGCGTCGTGGAGGGCAGGCGCTTTCATGTGCTTGCCATCGAAAAGCAGGATCACGGCCAGCGCGCAATGCTCGACGGTCAAATTGAAAATATTGAGCAGGTTGCGGAGGTCGCCCGCGAGGTGATCGCGCGCCTGGAAAAACGGACAAAGATCCATCTTGCCCGCGTATGCGTCGCGGCGGCGGGGCGCGCGCTCAAGTCCGAGGCGGCGAGCTTTACGCTGGAACTGCCCGCTACGCAGACCATCACCGAGGACATTGTCAACCAGCTGGAGGCTGGCGCGGTGTCCGAGGCGGAGCATACGCTGCGCGAGCAGTCCGCCACCCAGCATGAGCAGTATTACATGGTGGGCTACACGGTGTCCACCTACCGCCTGGACGGCTATCCCATGTCCAGCATCCGTGACCATACGGGCAAGGTGCTGGAGGCGGAGGTCGTCGTGACCTTCCTGCCGCGCGAGGTCGTGGAAAGCCTCTATGCCGTGGTGGGCAAACTGGGCCTTGAGGTCGCCAGCCTCACGCTGGAGCCGATCGCATCGCTCAATGCGGCGATCCCGGCGGATATCCGCCTGCTCAACCTCGTGCTCGTCGACATCGGCGCGGGCACGTCCGACATTGCGATCTGCCGCGACGGCAGCGTCGTGGGCTATACGATGGCGACCATCGCCGGCGACGAAATCACGGAGCTTTTGATGCGCGCCCTGCTGGTGGACTTCTCACAGGCGGAGAAGCTCAAGATGTCGCTGTCCGACAAGGGGAAGGTCGGCTATACCGACATCCTCGGCATCACGCACGACACCTCTGCCGAAGAGCTGCGCGATATGATCGCGCCGGCGGTCAAGGCTCTGGCGAGTGAGATTTCCAAGCGCATTCTTGACCTCAACGGCAAGGTGCCTTCCGCGGTCTTCCTTGCAGGCGGCGGCAGCAAACTGGTGGGACTGAAGGAACGCGTGGCGGAGGAACTGAAGATCGAGGCAGCGCGCGTTGCCATTGCCGGCAACCACTTTGAGAAAAACGCGTGGGCAGAGGACTACGATCTCAACGACCCTGAGTACGCAACGCCGTTGGGCATCGCGATCTCCGCGGGACTGGGCCTGATCAACGACAGCTATGTCATTTTGCTCAACGGCCAGCCGGCGAAGCTCTTCCGCAGCGGCGTACTCATTATGCGCGATATCCTGATGATGAACGGCTATCATTACGCTGACCTCATCGGCAGAACGGGCGCCAACCTGTCCTTTACGCTCAACGGCGAGCGGCAGTTCTACCGCGGCTCGCTGGCGACGCCGCCGGTGATCCTGCTCAACGGCGAGCCGGCTGAGCTGACCGACGTCGTCCACGCGGGGGACAGCATCAGCTTTACGCCCGCCCGTCAGGGCGCGGACGCGGCGAAGACACTGGCCGATTTTGTCGGCAGGCGCTACAGCGGCGTGGCAACGATCAACGGCGCGGCGGCACCGCTTGACCAGCCCATCCACACCGGCGACGACGTGTGGATCGACGAGCTGGGCAGCGTCAGCGGCCGTGTGGCGGAGATCGACGAGGATGAAGAAGAGATTGCGGAGGCCGAAGAGGAAAAACCGGCGCCCGCACCGACACTTGTTCCGCTGAGCATTACGCTCAACGACACGCCCATCATGCTTCCCGGCAAGCCCAGCGGCGAGCCGTATTATCTGATGGACATGCTGGAGTTTTCCGGCATTGATTTCAACCATCTCGACAAACCCGTTGAATTACAGGTCAACGGCCTGCCCGGGCAGTTCAGCCAGGTGCTGGTCGATCATGATGTTGTGTCGATTCGGTGAAAAAGATGGCGTTGAAGGACATTTTTAACATATTCCGGCGAAGACCGGGGGGCAAAGCCAAAAAAGGCAAGCCCCCGGCACCGCCCGATCCGCAGGCGTGGCCGAGTCCCGACCCGGCGGCCGGCGGCGCGGGCGCAGATGCCTGGCCTGCCGCAACGGACGCTGTTCCGCCACCTGCGGGTGCGGAAGGCTGGGGAGATGCGGCACCTGCCGATGCATGGCCCGCGACCGATGAGACGGCCGCGGGCGCCGACGGTTGGGGAGATGCGGCGCCTGCCGATGCATGGCCTACGGCGGATGAGGCGGCCGGTGGCGCCGGCGGCTGGGGAGACGCGGCACCCGCCGATGCGTGGCCTGCGACCGATGAGGCGGCCGGCGGCACGGACGGCTGGGGCACCACGGACGCTCCCGCCGAATGGCCGTCTCCCGATGACGTGGCAGGCGGCGCCGGCCCGGAGGGCTGGGGCCCCGCAGACAGCACGGACAGCTGGCCCGGCTCCGGAGGCGGTGGCGCGGAAGCATGGGGACCCGGACCCGGCAGCGCGGAAGCGTGGGCGGCTGCGGCTCCACCCGCATGGCCGGAGGATGAGGGCGGCAAAAAGGGCAAGAAAAAGAAACCTAAAAAGGAAAAAAAGCCCAAAAAGCCCAAAAAACCCAAAAAGCCCAGGAAGCCAAAGGGCGGAGGCGGAGAAGACGGCGAGGGAGGCGGAAAAAAGAAACCGCCGCTTTTGCTCATCATTATCCCCGCGGTGGTTCTGGTTGCGGTGGTTGCAGTGCTGCTGATCCTCAAGCCGTGGGCGAAAAAAGAGCCTCCGGAGCCGGAGGAGATCGAGGAACCCGTTCCGCCCGACGATGAACTGCTGCCGAACCCGGACGATTTGCCGCCCAAACAGGAGACGACCACCACGGAGCCGTCGCGACCGGAGCCGATGAACACCTCGCAGTCGATCAGCCGGTTTTCCGCCTTTTCACCCGCCAGCCTCGGCCTTGCAGGCGAGAGCATGTCGGAATACCGTTACTATGCGACCGGACGCACGACCAAGGTCGACGGGCTGCTGTGCCGTGAGATCATGGTCTACAGCGAGAATGCCAGCGCCGGAACGAACGACTTCGCGGGGCGGTTTTTGCTCAGCCCGGACGGCCGAAAAGTGTTCCGGGATGATGGCGGCGGCGTCATCACGGAGCTTAATCCTTCCGTCATTGGTTTGGATGGCTGAATCGGCACTTTTTTTGGCGGTTTCCGCGATGATTCTATTGACCGCGACGCTATTTTACGATATAATAACGAACAAGCATTACCGTATGCGCACATAATTTTAGTGAAGGGGAAATGGCATATGTTTAAGAACATGAAGATCAGTACGCGCCTGATCGTCTCCTACCTGATTATTGTCGGGCTGATGATCGCGACCAGTATCGTAGCAATCATCATGCTCAACAGCGTGAGCGGCGCCATGCAGGAGTTCTATGAGGCAGAATATCTGTCGGTTAAGAACAGCATTGAACTG
>CACZPK010000147.1 GCA_902783035.1 Oscillospiraceae bacterium | reverse complement strand
ATATCGAGAAAGAGCAGATCGTAATGCTCCGGCGAAGCAAGAAGCTCGTCTGCAGTCGAAAATTCGCTGACGGCTTCAACGCCGCGCTCTACGGCAATCAGTGCCGACAACTGCTTCCGAACCGCATCCTCGTCATCACAAACAGCGACGTTCAATCCATCACCTCCACGCGCAAGTAGCGTTATATTATAACGCATTTTGGGCAGTCAGTGCAACCGGCAACGGCACGAAGCGGGGTTGAAAGGGCATGAAATCGTCAGAGATCGCGGATGGCTGATTCCTTTCACCCCGCGTCGCGCCGTTGTTGGCGATTTTTGGTCTCGGTTGCTCCGCAGCGGGCGTGAACACGACGAAGCGGTTTGAAACAGACGTTGGCACCGTGTTCGGCGCGTGTGAGGGAGCGCGGTCAATACCGCCCTGCTCCGCAGTCGAAACCATGTGTAAAAATCTCCCAACTGTAAACAATGAGAGGATTTTTCTCCAGCGCCTCTTGGCTGGAACCCAGTCCAAAATTTGGACTGCTATAAACAAATAAGAGCGGCCGCTTTTCTCCGTTTCGTCAACGATATTCTTCTCGACTTCCGACACTCCTTCCAGTATGTTTGGTTTACCAAACATACTGGAAGGAGTAACAACATGAAGCACAGAGGGAAAAGAAATGGAGCGCCGGTCGCATGAGAGACTACATGATCGCGCTCCAGCGGCGCTTCCATATCAACTCGGAGCGGACGGTGGAGTTGGGACATGAAGTGGAGGCCGCCTATGATCTCCTACACGGTGAGTTGAGCCGAGAGCAACAACGTCTGCTGCTCCGCTTCCTCGACGCCGAGGAGCACTTCCGCGATGAAGAGAAGGTCGACGCGTTCGTCTCCGGGTTTAAGCTGGCGGACGGCATCCGGCACGAGCTCGGCGCGGCGTACTCCTACGAGACCGAGGACGAAGCAAAGGCACAGGAGATCATGCGGCAGGAATGGGATGAGCAGAGCTGAGAGCGGGCGCTCTCGGCTCTGTTTTCGGTTCTACCCCGTGTCGCGCCGTTTGTTGGCGATTTTTGACCTCGGTTCATCCGCAGCGGGTGAACACGGCAAAACGGTTTGACGGCGACGTTGACACCGTGTTCGGCGCGTGTGTGAAAACGTGTATGGAGGTCGTCGGCAAAAAAGAATAGGTTCAGCAGCAAACAGGGCGGTTCAGCGCGCCGTCCTGCTCTTTTTTGCCCCCTGCAAATACTTCATCGCAGTAACTAAAAAATGCCTCGCACGATCCTGACTAATGCAGAGGGAAAAACTGCCATCCCGGGTGGAAGCATAATCCTCTGGAAAAGTCGCGGTTTCGCCAAAGATTTTGGACGAGGGAAAAAGCACAGGATAAAGGCCCGCACCGCTTCGCGGCGCAGGCCGCCCACAAAGCCCCGCAATGCGGGGCTTTTCCCGTTCAGGAATCCGAACCGCTTTTTGCGCATTGGCAGGTATTCCGCGCCGTTTCGGAACCGCAGAGAGAAGAAACCCCCGTAATCTCCCGCACTTGCGGCGTCTGAGCGGCTATGCGAAACCGATGACAACGAAGGCAGGACTCTCGCGCGAGGTTGCAAAAACGCCTTTTCCGCCCTGCTTCCGCGATTGTGAACTCTTTGATAACTCACGGTTATGGGGATAGCTATTTTCTCCCCTCTGTGATATTGTTTGCCGTTGCAAAGAAAGGAGCGTGACCAGCATGGCGCAACGCAAACTGCTCACCAACGGCAACGCCTTCCTCCGCACCGATAACCGCTGGGGCGGCGTGGTGTGGTACATGGACGAGCGCGGCGAGAGAAAGCGCAAGAGCTTCTCCGGCACCACCAAAGCCGAGGTCAATAAGAAGATGGTCGACTACGTCGCGGCATTCGACAAGATGGTGATTGAGTCCGACGAGTCGAAGAAAACGCTCGAAGAAAGCATGAACAACTGGCTGAAGGTC
The DNA here is from genome assembly GCA_902783035.1 of Oscillospiraceae bacterium. GTDB lineage: Bacteria > Bacillota > Clostridia > Oscillospirales > Oscillospiraceae > Hominicoprocola. The sequence goes on along the minus strand of CACZPK010000147.1, from coordinate 1,324 downwards.
TTCAAGTTCCCCTCCATCGAACGCGGCAGCTATGACCGCTTAGAGTGTACCGCGAAGCATCAGGTCTATCCCCTGCTCGGCAATAAAATCGTGGGCAACGTTACCTCTACTGACATCCGCAAGCTGCTCAACCATTGGATGAACGAGGGCTATGCCTACACCACCGTCAAGAAGGTCTACAATCTGCTGATGGATTACTTCCGCTATCTCACGCAGCAGGAGTTAATACAGAAGAATCCGATGACCGCGGCGCCGATGATCAAGAAGGCGAACTTCCTCGCGGCACAGGGAAAAGAAAACAAGCCCACGTTCGAGACAGTCACGACGTTCACGCCAGAGGAAATCGAGAGGTTCAAGACCGAGGCCGCGCGCACATGGAGCAACGGCGAACGCATCTACCAGCAAGCGGCGACCTACACGTTAATGTTCAACACAGGGCTGCGCACCGGCGAGGTGCTGGGCATACTCAACAGCGACGTTGATCTCGAACACCGCGTGCTGCACCTCCAGCGCGGCGTGAAGGAGATCGCGCGGCGCGACGGCGCAGAGTTCACCAGCGGCAGAGAAGTCAAAGTCGGCAAACTCAAGAGTGCATCGAGCAAGCGCGACGTGCCATTAAACCAGGCGGCGATCGACGCGATCCTCGACCTGCGCGCTGAGCGTTACTTCGGCGAGGACACACCGCTCATTCCCGATGAGCATGGCGACTACACGCGCCCGGTGAACTTCCGACGTCGTTACTACCGCATCCTCGAAGCGGCGGGCATCGAGCAGAAAGGTCTGCACTCGATCCGCCACACGTTTGCCACCAACCTCGTTAATGGCATCAAGCAGCCCGACGGCACGATCCGTTCGCTGACGCCGCGGCAGGTCGCAGATCTGCTGGGACACTCGACGTCGGAGATCACGGAGATATACTACGTTAAAAAGGACACGGCGCGGCTCAGTGGGATCACCGAGGGGTTTGAGCTGTGAGGATGGGTAAAAAAAGACCAACTGTAATCAAAGAGAGGCCGCCAAGAAAAAACTTCTATAGCAGAGGAAGAAGCACGGCGCAGCGCGAAACGATGCTGCGCCGTGATGCTCTTTTGATGCTGCACCAAACGGAACGGTTGCAAAAATGTGTCACACAATGGACGATTTGATGCTTCGCGCGGCGGCGCAGCGAAGTTGCCGAACCGCGTACCGCCTTGAAAGATAGGAAAAATGGCTGAAATCTTACGATTTCAGCCATTTTTGTGGCAGGGGCAGAAAGATTCGAACTCTCGACACGCGGTTTTGGAGACCGCTGCTCTACCAACTGAGCTATACCCCTATTTCGCTT
>CACZPK010000146.1 GCA_902783035.1 Oscillospiraceae bacterium | reverse complement strand
GTCAACAAGACCAGCTCCGCCGTGCGTCTGATCCACAAACCGACGGGCATCGTTGTGAGCTGTCAGGAGGAGCGCTCGCAGGTGCAAAACCGTGCAAAGTGCATGGCGATGCTTGCCAGCAAGCTGTATGAGATCGAACGCGAACGCGTCGAGGGCGCGATCACCAGCGAGCGGCGCGCACAGGTGGGCACGGGCATGCGCAACGAACGCATCCGCACCTACAACTTTCCGCAAAACCGCGTCACCGACCACCGGCTGACGGGGGAAACAAAGAACTTCAACATCGACGCTGTTATCAACGGAGATCTGGACCCCATCATCGACGCCCTGACGATGCAGGCGCAGGCGGAGGCGCTGCGCCGCAGTACGGAGGAAGAGACATGACGCCAAATCCGAAGATATACCGGTTGTTTGCCGTGTTCAGCTGGTGCGGCGTGGCACTCAGCGGTTTCTTGCTGGGCTATATGCTGCACATGATTCGGAAGTTTCCGGAGATCGAATCGTTTAACAACGACGTCCGCCTGATCGGCGGTTTGCTTGCGCTGTGGCTGCTTGCGGCGGCATGGTTCACGGTGCGGGCAGTCAGAGAGAGAAAGCGCAAGAACAAATGACGACACATTGGTTCAAAATTGAATCACCCGACGATCCGCAGGTCGCGGCTGCGGCGGATATTCTGCGGCGCGGCGGGCTGCTTGCCATTCCCACTGAGACGGTGTACGGCCTTGGCGCGGACGGGCTGAATGAGAATGCGGTGGCGGGCATCTTTGCGGCAAAGGGCCGCCCGCAGGACAATCCGCTTATTTTGCATGTCCCGTCGGCTGACTGGCTGGCGCGCTACTGCGAGGATGTGCCGGAGACGGCGTATCGGCTGGCAGAGGCGTTCTGGCCGGGACCGCTGACGATGATCCTGCGAAAAAAGCCTTTCGTGCCGCTGCGCACGACGGGCGGGCTTGATACGGTCGGCATGCGCTGCCCCGACCACGCGGTCACGCGGGCGATTATTGCCGCGGCAGGCGTGCCGGTCGCAGCGCCCAGCGCCAACACTTCGGGGCGGCCGAGCTGCACAACGGCCGCTCATGTCCGTGAGGATATGGACGGAAAGATCGACGGGATTGTGGACGGCGGCGATTGCACCGTTGGCGTGGAGTCCACAATCATCGACCTGACGGTTGCGCCGCCGCGGCTGCTGCGCCCCGGTGGGCTGCCGCTGGAAAAGCTGCGCGCGGTGCTCGGCGAGGTTGCCCTCGACAAGGCGGTGACGCAACAGCTTTCCGCGGGGGAGAAACCCCGTGCGCCGGGCATGAAGTACCGCCACTACGCGCCCAAGGCGCCTGTCACGGTCGTAACGGGCAAGCCGGCGGAGAGCGGACGATGGCTCTGTGCGCATGTCCCGGAGGGCGCGGGGGTCATTGCGTTTGACGAATATGCGCCGCTGTTTTCCGCGCAGACCGTGCGCACGATCGGCAGCGCGGACAACAAGGCGGAACAAGCGCGCCTGGTATTTGACGCGCTGCGCTCTTTTGATGACACGGACGTGACGGAAATCTACGCGCAGTGCCCGGACAGCGAGGGCTTGGGACTCGCAGTTGGGAACCGGCTGAAAAAGGCGGCGGGTTTCCACACCGTAGACGCGCACGACGGCAAGCTGGTCGTCGGTTTTACCGGCGGAACGGGCGCGGGCAAGACCACGCTCCTGCGTGCGTTTGCAGACGCGGGGGCATACATTGTGGATTGCGATGCGTTTTATTATGAGCAGCTGCGCAGCGACCGGCTGCTGCAGGCGGATCTGGATGCGGCGTTTCCCGGCGTTTTGCACGATGGCGAGTTGGATCGGCAAAAGCTGGGCAAACTGGTATTTGGCAGTGCGGAACGCCTTGCAAAGCTGGACCGCATCGTGCGGGCGCATCTGCCGCGCGCCATCATCCGCGCCATAGACGTATCCGATGCGCCTTACTTCGGCGTGGATGCGATCAAGCTCTTTGAAAGCGGGCTGGGTGCGGTTTGCGATGTGACGGTTGCGGTTACGGCGCCGGAGGAAACGCGCATACGGCGCATCATGGCAAGGGATGGCATCGACGAGGACCGCGCCCGCGCCCGTGTCGGCGCACAGAAGGATGAGGCGCTTTTCCGGCGGCAGTGCAGCCTTGAATTTGTGAACGACTTTCCAACGCGCACGGAGGCGGATGCCGCCGCGGCGGGATTTGTGCAGAAACTGCTAACAGAAAGCAAGGAGGATAAACAACATGGCTGAGAAAAAGAAAAACGAGTTGGCGGAAAAGCTGCTCTACAAGCCGAAAAACGGCTTTGACCGCCTGAGTGCGGCGGAAGAAAAGGCAATGAACGCCTACTGTGAGGACTATAAGAAGTTCCTCGACCGCGGCAAGACCGAGCGGCTTTGCGTGGACTACTGCGTGGAGCTGGCGGAAAAGAAGGGATTCAAGGCATACCGTGCCGGTATGAAACTCAAAGCCGGCGATAAGGTATACCACAGCAACCGCGGCAAGGGCATCATGCTCGCGGTGATCGGCAGCGAGGGTCTGGAAAACGGCGCGAACATCGGCGCGGCGCATACGGATTCACCGCGTCTCGATCTCAAGCCCCGCCCGCTCTATGAGGAATCCGAGATGGCTTTCTTCAAGACCCATCACTACGGCGGTATCCGCAAGTACCAGTGGGTGACGATCCCGCTCGCGCTTCACGGCGTCGTGATGCGCGCCGACGGATCAAGCGTGGCGGTGCACATCGGCGAGGACGAGGGCGACCCCCAGTTTATCATCAATGACCTGCTTCCCCATCTCGGCCGCGAGCAGGGCAAAAAGCCGCTCAATGAGGCAATACCCAGCGAGAGCCTGAACCTGCTCATCGGCTCGAAACCCTTTGCGGACAGCGAGCTGAAAAACCGCTTTAAGCTGGGCGCCTTGCAGCTTCTCAATGAGAAGTACGGCATTACGGAGGAGGATCTGATCTCTGCGGAGCTGGAGGTCGTGCCGGCGGGCAAGGCGCGCGATACGGGTTTTGACCGCAGCTTCATCTCTGCCTATGGTCAAGACGACCGTGTCTGCGCCTATGCGGAGCTGGCGGGCATTTTTGACGCGAAAAAGCCAAAAAAGACGGCTGTGTGTATCTTCGCGGACAAGGAGGAGATCGGTTCCGAGGGCGTGAGCGGTATGCTGTCCCAGGCGTTTGAATGGTTTATGGGTGAGTTGTGCAAGAGCCAGGGCGTGGATTTGCGTGAATGCTTTGCCCACTCCTTCTGCGTCAGCGCTGATGTGACCGCTGCGTATGATCCCAACTTTGCGGATGTCTATGACAAGAAGAACGCGGCGTTTATCAACTATGGCGTGGGGCTTTGCAAATATACCGGCTCGGGCGGCAAGTCCGGCGCTTCCGACGCCAGCGCCGAGGTGGTCGGCAAGCTGCGCAAGCTGCTCAACGACAACGGCGTGTTCTGGCAGATGTCGGAGCTGGGTAAGACCGACGCGGGCGGCGGCGGTACGGTGGCAAAGTATATGGCAAAGCGCAATATCGACACCATCGACGCGGGCGTTCCGGTGCTGAGCATGCATGCCCCCCGCGAGACCGTGGCAAAGCTGGACTGCTATATGACCTACAAGATGATGAAGGCCGTGTTTGAGAGCGCATAAAAACAGAAAATCGGCAAAACCTATCCCAAAAGTAATGGGAGGGTTTGCCGATGATACGCGGAACGCGGGCGACGAAGGAGACCGGCGGGGAGAAAGAGCGCGAGGATCAGAAGGGCCAAGGGATGGGCGCGCCGCCGGTGCAGCCGGTGGTGGATCTTGGTTCGGCGACGCTGAAGACCAGACGCGGTGATGTGCATTGCCTGACCATCGTCGGGCAGATTGAGGGGCACATGGCGCTGGGGCAGGAGGCAAAGACGACCAAATACGAGCACGTTTTGCCGCTGCTTGCCGCGCTGGAGGCGGACGAGCATGTCAGGGGCGTATTGTTCCTGCTCAACACCATGGGCGGCGACGTGGAGGCGGGACTTGCCATTGCGGAGCTGATCGCGGGCATGACGAAGCCGACCGTTTCGCTGGTGCTCGGCGGCGGGCACTCCATCGGCATCCCGCTTGCCGTTGCGCCGAAGCGTACGCTGATCGCGCCCAGCGCATCCATGACTGTGCATCCCATCCGCATGAGCGGTACGATGATTGCCGCGCCGCAGACGTATTCCTATTTCAGCCGTCTGCAGGAACGCATCGTCCGCTTCGTAACGAGAAATTCCCACATCACCGAGCAAAAGTTCACCGAGCTGATGATGAGCGCAAAAGACATGGCGGCGGACGTCGGCAGCGTCATTTACGGCGAGGAGGCGGTGGCCTGCGGGCTGATCGACGGGATCGGCGGGCTGTCCGATGCGCTTGCCGCGCTCGACGCGATGATGGAGTGAACTGCAATCAAACGGGCGCAAGCGCGATCCCAACGATATCTGTGCTGTCCCAGCTGCAAAGCCGGGACAGCTTTTTTGTCGTAGTGTCGTAACGGTACAGTTCGCAGGGCGACCACCAGTTGACGTTGAGCTTGACCACGGCGAAATACGAATCGCCGTCCTTGAGAATATCCAGACAGATCATTTCATGCTGTATCGTTTCCGCCGCGGCTGTGAGTATATCGGAAAGGACGCCTTCGGCCGATACGGCCTTGCCATCCGCATCGGTCACGAGCGTGCCGCGCAAATGATTCACGACGGTATTGCGCTCGATCGTCGCGGAAAAGTTATCGTGCAAGGCGTCATAGCGCTCGACAACGTCAGGCGTAAACCGCTCCGTATTCTTTGCGCGCCCGCTGCCGATTGCATAATATGCATATTCTGCCGCGCTGCCGGAGCCTTCCGGAGCGGTTACAACATAGACGGCCGGTTGCGCTCCGCCGCAGCCGGCGAGCGTGGCTGTGAGAAACAGGATCAGCGCGAACCGTGCGCAGATCCGCTGCGTCGCGTGCATGATAACGGCCTCCTTTACTCCCTGAATTCCAGAATATCGCCCGGCTGGCATTGCAGCTCACGGCACAGAGCCATCAGCGTCGAAAAGCGGATTGCCTTGGCCTTGCCGGTTTTTAATATGGAAAGGTTCGCGGGGGTGATGCCGACTCGCTCGGCAAGCTCTCCGCCGGATATCTTGCGCTTCG
>CACZPK010000145.1 GCA_902783035.1 Oscillospiraceae bacterium | reverse complement strand
TGACGTGATGGTGGTAGTCGGAGACCGCAAAAGCGCTAACACGAGACATTTGACAGAGATTTGCAAAGAGGCTTGTCCCCGCGTCGTACAGATTGAGACGGCGGACGAGCTCTCGCCGGACGTCTTTTTTGGTTGCATGACTGCGGGACTTACCGCCGGCGCATCAACGCCTGCGAGCATCATTAAGGAGGTATATGCAACCATGACGGAAGAAATCAAGAACGAAACCAAAGCGGCCGAGGGCGAGTCCTTCGAGGAGATGCTGGAGAAATCCTTCAAGACCCTGAACACGGGTGACAAGGTCAGCGGCGTCGTAACGGCGATCGGTGCGACCGAGATCCAGGTCGACCTCGGCTGCAAGCAGGCGGGCTACATCCCCATCTCTGAGCTGAGCGCCGATCCCGACGCAAAGGTCGAGGACATTGTCCATGTCGGCGATGAGATCGAGACTTACATTGTCCGCGTCAACGACGTTGAGGGCTATGCGACGCTTTCCAAGAAGCGTCTGGACGCTGTCAAGGTCTGGGAGGATATCGAAAAGGCCGTTGAGGAGAAGACGATCCTTGAGGGTACCGTTTCCGAGGTCAACAAGGGCGGTATTGTCGTTTCCGTCAAGGGTGTGCGCGTATTTGTCCCCGCGTCCCAGAGCGGCCAGCCCCGCGATGCTGATCTGACCACCATGATCAAGCAGAGCGTCAAGCTGCGCGTGACGGAAGTCAACCGTGCCCGCCGCCGCGTTGTCGGTTCCATCCGCAGCGTTCAGAGCGAGGCGCGCGCCGCTGCGCAGAAGGAAGTTTGGGAGAACATCGAGGTCGGCAAGCACTATGACGGCGTCGTGAAGTCCATGACCAGCTACGGCGTGTTCGTCGACATTGGCGGCGTGGACGGCATGGTCCACATCTCCGAGCTGTCCTGGAGCCGTATCAAGCATCCGTCCGAGGTCGTCAAGGTCGGCGATCATCTGGATGTGTATGTGATTTCCTTCGATGCGGAGAGGCACAAGATCTCTCTTGGCGTCAAGGATCGTACCCAGAATCCCTGGGACGTCTTCATGAAGACCTACAAGGTTGGCGATATCGCGAATGTTCGCGTTGTCAAGCTGATGACCTTCGGCGCGTTTGCCGAGGTCGTGCCCGGCGTGGATGGTCTGATCCACATCTCCCAGATTGCGGATCGCCGCATCGAGAAGCCCGGCGACGTGCTCTCCGAGGGCCAGATGGTCGACGCAAAGATCACTGCCGTCGATGAGGAGAAGCAGAAGATCTCCCTGAGCATCCGCGCGATTCTCACGCCTGCGGACGACGAGGGCGAGGCTGCCGAAGAGCAGTAATCCAAATGCATAGAGAGGACAGGCGTTGCCTGTCCTCTTTTTTTGCGGAATTTGGAAAATCCCCTTTGCAAGCGCGGCCATCTGTGTTATAATTTTGACAATTGTGATAGCAAACCGAAAACAACTTACGGGAGGATATGGTTATGGACTACGCAGCGCTTTACCAGCAGAAACTGACCACCGCCGAGGAGGCCGTCAAAATTGTCAAGTCCGGCGATTGGGTCGACTACGGCTGGTGCACAAACCATCCGTATACGCTCGACAAGGCGCTTGCCAAGCGCGTGAACGAGCTCAAGGACGTCAAGTTCCGCGGCGGCGTGACGCTGTGGATGCCTGCGGTCGCAGAGGCGGAGAATGGGGAGGGCCACTTTATCTGGCACTCCTGGCACTGCACCGGCGTTGACCGCAAGATCATTTCGGCGGGGAAGGGTTTCTTCTCGCCCATGCGCTACAGTGAGCTACCGCGTTTCTACCGCGACGGCAATGCCAATGTGGACGTTGCCATGATCCAGGTTACGCCGATGGACAACCACGGAAACTTTAGCTTTGCCCTCGGTGCGTCCCATCTGGCGGATATGCTGGCTCGCGCGAAGGAGATCATCGTGGAGGTCAACAAGAACCAGCCGTGGGTGTTTGGCCTGACGGGCACCGAAATCAACATCAAGGACGTTGATTACGTCGTCGAAGGTGAGAATCCGCCGGTCGGCGCGTTGCCGCCTGCCGCCGATCCGACCCCGGTGGATGTTGCGGTTGCGAACCTCGTTGTGCCGGAGATTCCCAACGGCGCGTGCCTCCAGCTCGGTATCGGCGGTATGCCGAACACGATCGGCTCCGTGCTGGCGACCTCCGACCTCAAGGACCTCTCCGCCCATACGGAGATGTATGTTGATGGTTTTGTGGATCTTGCACTGGCCGGAAAGATCACCGGCCGGAACAAGGCGATCGACAAGGGACGTCAGGTCTACGCGTTTGCCGCCGGCACCCAGAAGATGTACGACTACATGGATCGCAACCCCGATGTTATGGCGGCGCCGGTGGACTATACCAACGATGTGCGCGTTATTGCGCAGATCGACAACTTTATCTCCATCAACAACGCCATCGATTGCGACCTCTTTGGCCAGGTCAATGCCGAGTCTGCGGGTATCAAGCACATCTCCGGCACGGGCGGCCAGCTGGACTTCTGCATGGGCGCATACCTTTCCAACGGCGGCAAGAGCTTTATCTGCATGTCCTCTACCGTCAAGGGCAAGGACGGCACCGTCAAGAGCCGTATCGTTCCCACGCTGACTCCCGGCTCCATTGCCACCGATCCGCGTTCCTGCACGCAGTATGTCGTTACGGAGTATGGTATGGTCAACCTCAAGGGTCTTTCGACTTGGGAGAGGGCTGAAGCGCTCATTTCCATTGCGCATCCCGATTTCCGTGAGGAACTGATTGCTGAGGCGGAGAAGATGCACATCTGGAGAAAGAGTAACAAATAAAAATTTTTCTGTCGCGAAAATGCGGGCATTCATACGGATGCCCGCATTTTTTGGCTGCTTTTCCATAAAAATAGGTCTTGCAAATTCCAGAAAAATACGATATACTATGTATGGATAAATATGAACATATGCGGTTTTGAACGGATAGATGCGTCATTTGCCCGAAAGGAGGTGGGCGTCATATGTACCAGATCGGTGACAAGATCGTGCATCCGATGCACGGTGCCGGCGTGATCGAAAGCATCGTGGAGGAGAAGATCAGCGGTAAGCTGATCCCATTTTATGTGTTCAAAATGCCCATCTCCGGACTGACGCTCAAAATTCCGACCGCAAACAGTGAGATGATCGGCATTCGCGACATTTCCACGATGGATGCGATCGAGGCGGTGATTGCCAAGATTCCCGCGTTGAGTATCGACATGACTGCCAACTGGAACCATCGTTACCGCGAGAATATGGAGCGGATCAAAAGCGGTGACCTGCTTGAGGTTGCGGGCGTTATCAAGGCGCTTATGCACCGCGACAACGAGCGTGGACTTTCCAACGGTGAGCGCAAAATGCTCCACAGTGCCAAGCAGATTTTGATTTCTGAGATCGTGCTGGCGGAATGTGTCGATTATCCCGATGCCGAGGCGCGCGTCAACGCCGTTATGCTGGAAAAGGAGGCCGCGGTGTGATACCTCACGCCGCGGGATCGCTGTTATGGGCCTCTTGAAGGAATTGTTTACCGGCCACCGTACCGCGCATCCGTACTGCTCTGCCTTGATTGCGGCGGCAGGATCATCGCGGCGCATGGAGGGAGAGAATAAACTGCTGTTGCCGCTCGGCGGAAAACCCGTGCTTGCCCATACGCTGCTGGCGATGGACGCTGCGCCATCTATCCGGGAGATCGTAATTGCCGCACGAGAGGAAGACCTGGTGCACTTTGCCGAGCTGTGCAAGACTTATGGCATTACCAAGCCCGTTAAGGTCATCACTGGCGGAGAAACGCGTACGGAATCCGTACTGCGTGCCGCGATGGAGGCGAATCCCAAGGCGGGCTACCTGGCGGTGCAGGACGGCGCACGCCCCTTTGTGACGCCGGATCTTGTCGAGCAGACCATTGCGGCGGCGCGCGTGCACTATGCAGCGGCGCCCGCGATTCCGGTCAAGGATACGATCAAAGTCGCCGTGCGCAGCCTTGTGCGCGAGACGCCGGATCGTTCGACGCTTTTCGCCGTGCAAACGCCTCAGGTGTTCGACGCGCAGCTTTTGCGCGCGGCGCTGAAGGCGGCAATGGATGCAGGGGCAAGTGTGACAGACGATTGCTCTGCAGTAGAACGGAT
>CACZPK010000144.1 GCA_902783035.1 Oscillospiraceae bacterium | reverse complement strand
CCGGCGCAGCGCAGACGCCGCACTCCAGAACATAAGGCAGCTCCATGATAACGCTTTCGATCTCAAACGGCCCGATGCGGTAGCCGGACGACTTGATGACGTCGTCCGCGCGGCCGACGTACCAGAAGTAGCCGTCCTCATCCTGCCATGCGAGGTCGCCGGTGTGGTACCAGTCGTCGTGCCAATGCTCCGCCGTCGCCTCGGGGGCGTCGTAATAGCCCTTGAAAAGGCCGCAGGGGGTGCCGGCGCCGGTGTAGATGACGATTTCGCCCGTATCGCCGGTGTTGACCGGTTCGCCGTCCGGCCCCATCAGCTCGACCGAGTACATCGGGTTCGGCTTGCCCATCGAACCGGGCTTGGGTGTGGAATCGACAAAGTTGCCAATGACCAGCGTCGTTTCGGTCTGTCCGAAACCCTCCATGATGGAAAGTCCCGTGACCTTTTTGAACTGCTCGTAGACCTCGGGGTTCATCGCTTCGCCGGCGATACTTGCGTGGCGGACAGAGGAGAGGTCGTACTTGCTCAGATCCTCCTTGATAAAGAAACGGTACATCGTCGGCGGCGCGCAGAAGGTCGTGATCTGATATTTGGCAAACAGCGGCAGGATGTCGTCCGCGTTGAACCGGTCAAAGTCATAGACGAAGGTTGCCGCGCCGTTCATCCACTGGCCGTAGAGCTTGCCCCACAGCGCCTTGCCCCAGCCCGTATCGGAGATGGTGAGGTGGATGCCGTCGGGGTCGACGCAGTGCCAGTAGCGGGCGGTGATATAATGACCCAGCGGATAGCGGCAGCTGTGCTCCACCGCCTTCGGATAACCGGAGGTACCCGAGGAGAAGAGCATGAGCATCGTGTCGTCGCCGCAGATGCTTTCCTCTGTGCGGTGGAAACGGCTGGAGTACATCTCATACTCGTCGTCGAAACTGTGCCAGCCCTCGCGTGTGCCGCCGCTGATGACCTTGAGCCGCACGGTGGGGCAGCGTTCCAGCGCCTTTTCCGCCTCTGCGGCGCTTGTGCCGAAGGCGGAGCAGACGATGGCGGACACGCCTGCGGTTTGGAAACGGTACTCAAAGTCCTTTTCGACCAGCTGGTCGGTGGCGGGAATGGCGACCGCGCCCAGCTTGTGCAGGCCCACGATCACCGGCCAGAACTCCCAGTTGCGGCGCATGACCAGCATCACACGATCACCGCGCTTGATGCCGAGAGCACGGAAGTAGTTCGCCGCACGGGCACTCATCTTCTTCATCTGCTCAAAGGTGAAACGACGCTCGTGTTTTTCGCGGTCGAGATGGATCATCGCGAGACGGTTCGGCTCCTTTTCCGCAATGGCGTCCACAACGTCGAAAGCGAAGTTGAAACGCTCGGTGTTGCGGAACTCCACCGAAAGGGGATAGCCCGTTTCGTCTTCTGTGGTGTGGATAAAGTCCGCCATGTATGCGGGCGCGGGCTTGAGCGGGGATACCGCCTTCGGCGCCTCGGCGTCACCCGGCTGGATGATGTGGCCGTGCTCCCACTGGACTTCTTCCTCGGCGAGAATGACCGCGAGGAAGATGCAGTCTGCACCGTCCACGGCGATGATGCCGTGGGGCTTGCTGGAATCATAGTAAATGCAGTCGCCGGGGCCGAGCACCTCGGTGTGCTCGCCGATTTTGATTTTCATGCGTCCCTCGATGATCAGGTCGAACTCCTGACCCTTGTGAGAGACCTGATGAATGGGCTGGTGCTGCTCCTCTTCGTTGTATTCGTAGCGCACCCAGTAAGGATCCGCCTTGCGGTTTTTGAACAGGGGAGCGATGGAGCTGATCTCAATGCCCGGCTCTTTGGCGGTGAGCTGGCCTTTGCCGCGCCGCGTGACGGCATATCCGGTCAGACGCGGCGTATCGCCTTCCATCAGCTCCATGATCTCCACGCCAAAGGTCAGGGCACACTTATGAATAAATGTAAAGGGAAGGTCTGCCTCGCCTGCCTCAAAGATTAAATAATCTTCCAGACTTACGCCGGTGTATTGCGCCATTTCCTGCTCGGTATAGCCGCTGAGGATACGCAGTTCACGAATGCGCTCCGCAACCTCCTGCAGCGCGCCGGTGGTGGTCGTGCTTACCATATGGTTACCTCCTTGCTGAGATCGGTGTAGATTTGTGTCGGGAAAAACAAAAACGCTCGTCCCAAAGCTATCACTTTGAGACGAGCGTAATACACACCCGCGGTACCACTCAAATTGCGCTTTCGCGCCACTCATGGGGCTCCAACAAGCCCTTGGCCTTCACGCAGCCTTCACGGAGGAACTTACCCGATCTGCTCTTGCGCATCAAACCCCTGCTGTCCCAAAAGGGTGGAGCTTGGCGCATCTCTGGGATTTGCAGAGCAAAATCACTCAGCGCCCCGACTCGGAAGTGATGGGTCATATGGAGGAGGTTTTGCTCCGGCTCTCAGCAAACGCCGGCTCTCTGTCGCCAAAACCGTCTCCGACCGTCTTCGTCACAGTCTTTGTAAATTGTAATTTAATTTTACACGTTAAAGCGCCAATTCGTCAATAGGCTTGTTTGCACAAAAAAGAAATGCACGTCGAGCGCTTCATAGGCAATAATGACTGTTGACGGGGTTTTGCGGGCAAAATAGAATGGACAAAAAGCAAAGGGGGCGCAGGAAATGAACGATTTTCTCAAACAGATGGCGGAGGGGCCGCGTATCATTGCGGTCACGGGGCACTTTGGCAGCGGCAAGACCGAGTTTTGCGTGTCGTTGGCGTTTGCGCTGTCCCGTATGACGAACGAGCGGCTTGCAATCGCCGACCTCGACATTGAAAACCCGTTCTTCCGCTCCCGCGAGCGGCAGGACGCGCTGGAGGCGGCGGGGATACGGGTGTACTCTGATCCGTTCAACGGGCGCAACGGCTCCGAATTGCAGACGATCTCCGCCGCGGTGCGCGCGCCGCTGGAGGACGCGGGCTGCCGTGTGCTGCTCGACTGCGGCGGTGACGCCGCGGGTGCGAAAATCCTCAATCAATTTAAAAAGGATTTTGTTGGGGAGCACCGTCTGCTGTGTGTTGTAAATCCCTTCCGCCCTGGCAGCGACACGGTGGAAAAAACGATAGAGCACATCCGCAGCATCGAGGCGGCGACGGGCCTTGCCGTGACGGGACTCGTCGCCAACGGGCACCTGATCCGCCAGACCACCGTGGACGAAGTGCTGCGCGGATGGACGTTTACGAACGAGGTCGCGGAAAAGACCGGCATACCGGCGCTGTGTGCCTGCTGCATGGAGCCGCTTGCGGCGGAGGCGGAAAAGCACGGCGCACACGTGTTTACGATCGGCATGTATATGCGCGCAGCTTATCTGGATAAAGAAGTGTAGGGTATCGGACAGTCCGCCTTTGCATAAGATGGTGCGAAAGAGGTGGGAGAATGGAGCAACGTTTCACCGAACTGCGCTGCAAGGAGGTCATCAACATCAACGACGGCTGCCGCCTTGGCTACGTCGGCGATCTGGACGTGCGTATTCCGGAGGGGGAGATCACGGCAATCATTGTGCCGGGACCGCTTAAGTTCTTCGGCCTGCTTGGACGCGGCGAGGAATACTACATACCCTGGCGCTGCATCAAGCGCATCGGCGGCGATGTGATCCTGATCGAGCACTCGTTTCCGCATCGCGAGGGCGAGACGCCGCGCCGCGGCAAACGCCGTGCTTGAGCGGGCGTGTCCGCAAAAGAAAAATTTTCCGACATTTGGCTAAAAAACTCTTGCATTCCGTGAAACCCTGTGCTATTCTATCAGGGCATTCCGCACGGAGGCCGATCTTTCGCCGGTGCCCGCAAGGGTCGGGGGAAGGGAGGACGCCTTCGGAGGTAAAACAAAAACAAAAAGGAGTAACAAAAGCAAAATGGCAAACGTCGTATCCATGAAAGCCCTGCTGGAAGCAGGCGTCCACTTCGGTCATCAGACCCGCCGCTGGAACCCCAAGATGGCTCCCTACATCTACACGGAGCGCAACGGCATTTATATCATTGACCTGCAGAAGACGGTCAAGAAGCTCGAAGAGGCTTACAGCTTTGTGCGCGGCCTGTCCGAGGAAGGCAAGACCCTCCTGTTCGTCGGTACCAAGAAGCAGGCGCAGGAGGCCATCAAGGACGAGGCCCTTCGCTGCAACATGTACTATGTCAACGCTCGTTGGCTCGGCGGCATGATGACCAACTTCAAGACGATGCGCACCCGCATTGACCGTCTGACCCAGCTCAAGCGCATGCAGGAGGACGGCACGTTCGACATGCTGCCCAAGAAGGAAGTCATGAAGCACCTCGGCGAGATCGAGAAGCTGGAGAAGTATCTCGGCGGCGTCAAGGAGATGAACCGCCTTCCCGGCGCGCTGTTCATCGTTGACACCCGCAAGGAGCGCAACGCCATCGCCGAAGCGCACAAGCTCGGTATTCCCGTCGTCGCCATCGCGGACACCAACTGCGATCCCGATGAGATCGACTATCCGATCCCGGGCAACGACGACGCTATCCGCGCCATCAAGCTCATTGCCGGCGTTATGGCGAACGCCATGATCGAAGGCAAGCAGGGCGAGGTCATGGAGGACGCTGTGGCTGAGAAGGCCGAGGGCGAGGCTCAGGCCGAGGCTTGATATAACCACGCATAACCTTTGACGGGGCGGGGCAAAGCCTCGCTCCGTTTTTACGAAATTGATAAATATTTGGGAGGATACAGAATATGGCTTTTACCGCTCAAGACGTTAAGACGCTGCGTGAGATGACCGGCGTCGGCATGATGGACTGCAAGAAGGCACTGACCGAGTCGAACGGCGACATGGACAAGGCTGTCGAGTGGCTGCGTGAGAAGGGCATGGCCGCCTCCGCCAAGAAGGCCGGCCGCATTGCTGCCGAGGGTATGGCGTACGCCGGCGTGATCGACGGTGTGGGCGTTGTGGTTGAGGTCAATGCCGAGACCGACTTCGTCGGCAAGAACGAGAAGTTCCAGGACTTTGTCAAGGGCGTTGCCGCCACCGTCGCTAAGGATGCCCCCGCTGATCTCGACGCGCTGTTCGCGTGCAAGTTCAACGGCGGTGAGCGCACCGTACAGGAGCAGCAGAACGAGATGGTGCTCGTGATCGGCGAGAACATCAAGGTGCGCCGTTTCGCGCGTTTCCCGGAGAACTTCTCCGTTCCTTATATTCATGCCGGCGGCAAGATCGGCGTCATCGTCAACCTCAAGGTCGAGGGCGGCATCGATGCCACCGAGATCGGCAAGGATGTCGCCATGCAGATCGCGGCGCTGAACCCGCGCTTCTGGGACAAGAGCCAGGTCACTGACGCTGTCATCGAGGAAGAGAAGAAGATCATGCTCGCCCAGATGGACAATGACCCGAAGATGGCCGCCAAGCCGCAGCAGGTCAAGGAGAACATCGTCAAGGGCAAGCTCAACAAGTTCTATTCCGAGAACTGCCTCCTCCAGCAGGCTTTCGTCAAGGATGGCGAGGTCTCCGTGGAGCAGTATGTCGAGAAGGCCGCCAAGGCGCTCGGCGGCAAGGTTACTTTCATCGACGCCGTGCGCTTTGAGAAGGGCGAAGGCATCGAGAAGAAGCAGGAAGACGTCGCGGCGGAGATCGCTACGCTCGCCGGCCTGAAGAAGTAAGACAGACTTTTCCAAAAGACCGCGGTTCTGCACCGCGGTCTTTTCCTATGCAGAGAAATGCAAGGAAAATTGCAAAAATTTCTTGTAAAAGAAAAAGCATAATGGTATACTATTCTGGTTAGGGTATGTCATGCCATATATTTTGCATGATGCCGGAGGAGAAATTGCGTTGGGCGGTTTTCGAGACTTTTTCCTTTCATTGGATACGGCAGCGATGCTTTCCGCTGCGCTGCGTCTGACGGCGGTGCTGCTGTGTCTGACCGTACATGAGACCTGCCACGGGCTTGCAGCCTATGCGCTTGGTGATCCGACGGCAAAACAGGCGCATCGCCTGAGCCTTAACCCGCTGCACCATATTGACTGGTTCGGACTGGCGGCCATGCTGATGCTTGGGTTCGGATGGGCGAAACCGGTGCCGGTAGACATGCGATATTTTAAGAATCCCAAGCGCGGCATGGCGCTGACTGCGCTGGCGGGGCCGGCATCCAATCTGCTTTTTGCGCTTCTTGCGCTGCTCGGCTGCAAGGCGGTGTACCTCTATGCACCGGATACGGCGGTATGGGGCTGGGTATTTTCGTTTTTGGAGCTGCTGGCTTCTCTCAACGTGGGACTCGGCGTGTTCAATCTGATCCCGCTCTCGCCGCTGGATGGTTCAAAGGTTCTTTTTTCGGTGCTGCCGGATGCGGCGTACGAAAAACTGATGTATTACGAGCGTTACGGCATGTTCTTGCTGTACGCGCTCATTTTCTACGGCGCGCTGGACGGTTTCCTCGGCAAGGCGGTCTCCGCCATGTTCAACGCAATGGTTCACCTGATCTTCTGACAGAAGGACGTTTTTTGGTATGGACAACCCCATTTTCAAACTCGAAGGCGTGGTGCAGGAGCACAATGAGGAGGCGCTTCAGGACTTTGAAGGCCCGCTCGACCTGATCCTGTACCTGCTGTCCAAGAACAAAATCGAAATACAGAACATTCCCATCGCGCTGATTCTTGACCAGTACCTTGCGTACCTGGAGCAGCGCAAGCGGCTTGACCTGGAGGTCGCCAGCGAATTCATTATCATGGCGTCGCATCTGATGTTCATCAAGTCTCGCATGCTGCTTTCGCTCGAGGATGAAGAGGCGAAGAGCGAGATGGATGAACTCATCAACGCCCTGCAGGAGCGCCAGCAGAAGGATACCTATCTGCGCGTCAAACTTCTGACCGAAACGATGGCGAACCTGAGTGAGTTCGGACGCAACACGATGACCCGCAACCCCGAGCCGATGGAGCGCGGCGCGATCTACGAATACGACCACGACCGCGCGGATCTGCTTGCCGCGATGGATGCGGTTTTCGACCGCGTGGAGCGCATGGCTCCGCCGGACCGCGCGGCATTTGAGGAGATCGTGCGGCGCGAGCCATATTCCGTGCAGGACAAGGTGCATGAGATCATTGCGCGGCTGAAAAACTTCGGCATCACGCGATTTCTGCTCCTGTTCCGCGGCAGCCGCACCCGCAGTGAGATCGTTGCGACCTTTCTCGCGGTGTTGGAGCTGTGTCGCGCCAAGTCCATCCGCCTCGCCGGGTCGGACGTGGATTGCACGGTGGATTATGAAAAGGACGCGCCGGAAAGCCTGGCTCTTTGAGCGGCATAACGAAACGGCGTTTGGAAAGGAAAAACAACTGTGGCAGCATTGGATTTTCACGAGCTTGAGGCGGCGATGGAGGGTATCCTTTTCGCCTCCGGCGAGCCGCTGGGCATTGACCGCATCTGTATCGCCCTCGATCTTGACCGGGAGACGGCGGAGCAGATATTGCAAAAGCTGGAGGATTACTATTCCTATGAGCGGCGCGGCATACGCCTTGTGCGCATGGACGACGCCTACCAGCTTTGCTCTTCACCGGATTATGCCGATGTGATCCGCAAGGCATTTGAGATCCGTAAGAGCGCAAAGCTCAGCCAGCCCGCACTGGAAGTGCTGACCATCATCGCCTACTATCAGCCCACAACCCGCGCCTATGTCGATCAGGTGCGCGGTGTGGACAGCTCGTATACGATGGGCTTGCTGCAAGAGCGCAAGCTGATTGAGGAATGCGGACGTTTGCAGGTGCCGGGCCGCCCGCATCTGTACCGTACGACAAAGGAATTTCTGCGTGTGTTCCACCTCAGCTCGCTCGACGAACTGCCCGAAATGCCCGGCATTGAGCCGGAAGGCCAGCTGCGCATCGGCGACAGCGGCGCGGCGCTGTTCGACGAGGAGGATGAGCCTGCTTCGGCTGAAGATACACCGGTTCCGGCGGAAGAGGCGGACGAGACGTGAGGCAACAGACCGGCGTGTGAAACGGTGAAAACGGGAAGGGAGGCGATGGCTTGACGGTACTCAAAATCATCGGCATCGTCTTGCTCGTTTTCCTGTTGCTGAGCATGGTGCGCATCGGTGCAGTCGTGCTTTTTGGCGAAACGCTGTGCGTGCGGCTGCGCGTGGGCCTGTTTCGGGTGACGGTTTATCCGAAAAAGAAGGAAGAGAAACCGGAGCCGGAGGCGGAAAAGCCGAAGGAGAAAGCGGAAGGCCGCAAGCCGCGCGGCAAGAGGCGCGGCATGCCAAAACCATCCTTTGAGGAACTTTTGGATCTGATCCAAACCATGCTTGGAGCGCTTGGAGCGGGCGTACGGAGGGCATGCAGGCGCGTGCGCATCGACCCGATGGATGTGACGGTGGTGTTCGGCGGGAGCGACCCGGCAGATACCGCGACGCTCTACGGTATGGCGAGCGCGGCAATGTATGCGCTAATGCCGCGTATGGAAGAGACTTTCTGCATCCCGCACCCATCGCTGCATCTGCGAGTGGATTTCGACGCGGCAGCTACGCGTGCGGAAGGAACGGTGGGTGTTTCGCTGCGTGTGTGCGACCTGTTTGCTATTGCACTTTCACTGACGTTGCCGCTGCTGCGGTGGTATCTCCGGTTCAAACGGGCACACAAGCATGACATTCCGGCGCGCAAAAAGTCGGAAGCTGTGGAGACGGATTCAAAAATTGTCACAGAAGATAAGATTGCATAGAAAGGAAGAGGATCATGGATCAGGCGGAAAAGAGAACCTCATTGAGCGAACTGATGGAGAGCACGATGGCAAAGGTCCGCGAGATGGTCAATTCCAACGCCATCGTCGGCGAGCCGATCACCACGCCGGACGGCGTTACGGTGATCCCCATTACCCGCGTCAGCTTCGGCTTTGGCGCGGGCGGAAGCGACTATGGCAAGTCTGTTGATAAGTTTGGCGGCGGCGGTGGCGCCGGCGTTAAAATCGACCCGGTGTCCTTCCTGATCATCAAAGACGGCACGACCCGCGTCGTTCCGGTGGCGATGCCCGCGCTCGGTTCGGTGGATCGTATTCTTGATATGGTGCCGGAGGTCGTCGACCGCGTCGAAGGCTTTGTGGCAAAGAAAAAAGAAGAAAAAGACATATTCTAATGCGGCGATCATGGGCATACTAGAACCACTTGCGAAAAAGGAAGTGGTTCGATGACCCATGTCATGCGGCGGTTTGCCGCCGCTTTTATCGCGCTTTTGTGCCTGACGGACAGCGCGTACTGCCGTGCCGATGCCGCGCCCGCAATTTCAGCGTCCGCCTATGTGCTTATGGACGCTGACAGCGGCCGCGTGCTGCTGGCTCAAAATGAAACGGCGGAAAAAGCCATTGCCAGCACAACCAAGATCATGACGGCTCTGGTGGCATTGCGCCACAGCCGCCTTACGGATACCGTGACGGTGAAGCGGGAGCATCTCAAAGCAGGCTCGTCGATGTACCTCGCGGAGGGTGAGACGCTGACGATGGAGGCTTTGCTCTATGGGCTGATGCTGCCGTCGGGCAACGATGCGGCGGAGTGCATTGCGGACTTTTGCGGCGGAGGAACGGCGCAATTTCTCACATGGATGAACGAGACCGCGGCAGAACTGGGTATGACGCATACTGCATTTGCCAATCCCAGCGGGTTGGACCAGCAGGGACATTATTCCTGTGCGCTTGATATGGCGCGGCTGATGGCAGAGGCGATGCGTGAACCGACATTTGCGCAGATCGTTTCAGCGAAGAGAGCAACAGTGGGCACGCGTACGATGGGCAATCATAACAAACTGCTCGGCGTGGTGGAAGGCTGCATCGGCGGCAAGACCGGATATACGGACGACGCCGGACGTACGCTTGTAACCTGTGCGCAGCGCGATGGCCTGCGTTTGATCGCGGTCACGCTGCATGACGGCAGCGACTGGAAGGATCACACGGCGCTTTACGAGTATGGCTTTACGACGTACCGGCGTGCGGACGCTGTGCTGCGGGGCCGGACGTACGCCCTGTGCGCGGTGCGCGGAGGCGAGGCGCCCTGTGTGGCACTGTGCGCAGCAGATGGATTTGCCTGTCCGCTGGCAGTGGGTGAGGAACTGACGCTGCGCGTCGAGACACTGGACGCCGTGCGCGCCCCGGTTGCAAAAGGGCAGGTGCTTGGAGCGGTGGCCGTGCTGTTGGACGGCGCAGAGGTCGGGCGCGTGACTTTGATCGCGGCAGACGCCGTGCGTGCGGCGAAGGCAAAGCAGGAACGCCCCTGGTGGCGGCGCGGATAGGAGTATGATTTGGAGCAGCGTTTGCAAAAACTGATTGCCGCCGCGGGACTTTGTTCCCGCCGCAGAGCAGAGAAGTGGATTACGGTCGGGCGGGTGTGCGTCAACGGCACGGTTGCTTCGCTGGGGCAGAGCGCCGATCCCCTGCGCGACGACATCACAGTGGATGGAAAGCCGCTCAGGCTGCCGGATCAAAAGCGTTATCTGCTGCTCAACAAGCCACGCGGTTATGTTTGTACGCTCTCCGACGAGAAAGGGCGCCCCACGGTGGCAGAACTGGTTGCGGACTGCGGTACGCGGGTTGTGCCCGTGGGGCGGCTGGATTATGATTCCGAGGGGCTGCTTTTGCTGACAAATGACGGGGCGTGGCTGCACCGCGTTCTGCATCCGAAGTATGAGATCGAGAAGGAATACCACGTCACGGTGACGGGACAGATCGACGGCGCGGCGGAGCGGCTTTCACAAATGTGTGACGTTGACGGCGAGCCGATCCGCCCGGCGCGTGTGTCGATGCTGCACAGCAGGGACCGGACGGCAACGCTGTCCGTGACGATCCACGAGGGAAAAAACCGCCAGATCCGGCGGATGTGTGCCGCGGCAGGACTGCAAGTCCGGCGGCTGTGCCGCGTACGCGAGCACAGGCTTTGTCTGGGCGACCTGCCGACGGGCACATGGCGCGAACTGACCGCGGAGGAGCTCCGCGATTTTAATGAAGGATAGGGTTAAAGCGCATGGCGAAGAATATTTTACATACGATTGAAAAGAACATGATCAGCTTTTCCAAGGGACAAAAGCTGATCGCACGGTATATACTCGACAACTACGACAAGGCGGCGTTCATGACGGCGAGCAGGCTCGGTAAAACCGTGCAGGTCAGCGAGTCCACCGTCGTGCGCTTTGCCACGCAGCTCGGCTATGACGGGTATCCCAGCATGCAGCGCGCCCTGCAGGAGATGATCCGCGGCAAGCTGACCTCGATCCAGCGCATCCAGGCGTCGGACGGCGTATTGGGCGGCTCCGATCTTGTGACCAATGTGCTGCACCGCGACATGGAGAAGATCCGCATGGCGGTTGACCAGACCGACGCCGCGGAGTTTGACCGCGTTGTGGATACCATTGCGGAGGCAAAGCGGCTCTATATCGTAGGATTCCGCTCGTCTTCGTTCCTTGCGGGATACCTGAACTTCTATTTTCGCCTTATTTTTGACAATGTTACGCTTGTGCAGGGCGGCGCAGCGGGTACCTTTGACCAGATTTTCCGTGTCGGACCGGGGGACGTGGTGTTTGCCATCTGTTTTCCGCGTTACTCCGAGCTGGCGCTCAAGACCATTGAGTTTGCCCGGGAACGCGGGGCGACCATCGTTGGCCTGACCGACAGCGAGCTTTCGCCTGTGGCGCGCATTTCGGCGTGTGCGCTGCTGGTACATAACGAAATGATCTCCTTTGTCGATTCCCTTGCCGCACCGATGAGCATGCTCAACGCGTTGATCCTTGCCTGTGCGCGCAAGAAGGGGACGGACGTTTCTGCCAGTTTCTCTGAGTTGGAGCATATCTGGGAGCGTTTTGCCATCTTCGGAAAGGTCGAAGATGAGTGAAGTGTTGGTGATCGGCGGCGGTGCCGCCGGCATGATGGCGGCAATCTGTGCCGCCCGCGCGGGCGCGTCCGCAACGCTGCTGGAACCAAACGAGCGGCTGGGTAAAAAGCTCAACATCACGGGCAAGGGGCGCTGCAATGTAACCAATGACAGCACCTGCGATGAGCTGATTGCCCACGTTCCTCGTAATGGAAGATTCCTTTACAGCGTTTTTTCAAAATGGGATGGGCGCGATACGATGGCTTTTTTTGAAGCACTGGGCGTACCGCTGAAGGTGGAGCGCGGCAAGCGGGTGTACCCCGTTTCCGACCGCTCTTTTGACATCAGTTCTGCGTTGGAGCGCGAACTCAGGCGCCTTGGCGTCCGTCTTGTGCGTGAGCGGGCGGAGGCGCTGGTTATCCGTGACGGACGCGCCGCAGGCGCAAAGGGTGCGAACGGACGCTGGGATGCGGACGCGGTTATTGTGGCAACGGGCGGCGTATCCTATCCGGCCACGGGCAGCACCGGTGACGGGTATCATTTTGCCAAGCAGGCGGGGCATACCATTTTGCCGCCGCGTGGTTCGCTGGTGCCGCTGGTGAGCAGCGACCCTGACTGCGCCGCCATGCAGGGGCTTTCCCTGCGGAACGTGACGCTGACGGTACGCAACCGGAAAAACAAGGTCATTTTTCAGGAGCTGGGCGAGTTGCTGTTTACGCATTTTGGCGTCAGCGGTCCGCTGGTGCTCTCTGCCAGCGCACATATGCGCGACTTTGATAAGGACAGCTATCGGCTTGTCATCGACCTGAAGCCTGCGCTGGATGAGAAGAAACTTGACGAGCGGCTGCTGCGCGACTTTGCGGAGCGGAGCAATCAGAATTTTGACAACATGCTGGGCGGGCTTGTGCCGAAGAGCATGATCCCGGTGCTGGTGCGCCGCACGGGCATCCCGGCGGATACGAAAGTGAATACCGTTACGAAGGAACAGCGCAGGCGTCTGTTGGAAACGCTCAAGGCGTTTACGATCGACGTTACCGGGCCGCGCGGCGTGGAGGAGGCGATCGTTACCTCCGGCGGTGTTAAGGTCGGCGAGGTTGACCCCGGCACGATGCGATCCAAGCTGTTGCCGGGGCTGTACTTTGCGGGCGAGGTGCTGGACGTCGACGCCTACACGGGCGGGTTCAACCTGCAGATCGCGTGGGCGACGGGCAAGGCTGCGGGAGAGGCTGCGGCGGAACAACGGGAGGAATAAAATGGAAACGAAACATTACGCCGTCGCGCTGGACGGACCGTCCGGCGCGGGCAAAAGCACGCTGGCAAAGGCTGTTGCGAAAGAGTTGGGCATTATGTACGTCGATACCGGCGCAATTTACCGCGTGATCGGACTTGCCGCGCGCCGCAGCGGGATCAAGCCGCGGGATGAAGCGGCGGTGACGGCGCTGCTGCCGTCGCTGGACGTCCGCATGGAGCACGGTACGGACGGCGTCCAGCGCATGTATCTGGGCGGGGAGGATGTGTCGGACGAGATCCGCCTGCCTGAAATCTCAATGTATGCCTCCGCTGTGTCGGCGCACGCGCCTGTACGCACGTTTCTGCTGGAAATGCAGCGCAAACTTGCGCGGGAGCAGAACGTCATTATGGACGGGCGCGATATCGGTACGGTCGTTTTGCCGGATGCGGAGGTCAAGATTTTTCTGACAGCCGATGTGGAAGTGCGTGCAAAGCGCCGTTTTCTGGAGCTGGAGCAGCGCGGTACGCCAAAGCCTTATGACGAGGTGCTCGCGGAGCTTCGGGAACGCGACTGGAACGATACCCACCGCGACGTTGCGCCGCTTCGCGAGGCGGAGGACGCCGTGCGGGCGGACACGTCGAACCTTGACTTCGAACAGAGTACGGCGCTCATTTTGCAGATCATCCGGGAGCGTGCGGGGCTATGACGCGATTCTACAGAATATTTCATTTGGTGATGCGTCCGCTGGTCTGGTTATTCTTTCCGTTTTGCGTACATGGATGGGAAAACGTCCCTAAGGACCGTCCGGTCGTGTTGTGCGGCAACCACAGCCACGCGATGGACGGCGTTCTGGTTTGCTTTGCCATGCCGCGTACTGTGCCGGTGCGGATCATGGCAAAAAGGGAGCTGATGGAAAAGCCTTTTCTTGGCTGGCTGCTGCGCAAACTCGGAACCTTCGGAG
The DNA here is from genome assembly GCA_902783035.1 of Oscillospiraceae bacterium. Lineage (GTDB taxonomy): Bacteria > Bacillota > Clostridia > Oscillospirales > Oscillospiraceae > Hominicoprocola. Next base: position 1,053 of record CACZPK010000144.1, on the reverse strand, counting down.
TCGACCGCGGGCACAGCGACCTTACCGCGGTCAAGACCGCCATCAAGGCCGTCCGCGACGGGCAGAACCTGCTTGTGTTTCCGGAGGGCACCCGCGTCCGACAGGAGGGGGATGTGCGTCCCAAGGGCGGCGCGGCAATGATTGCCCTGCGTACGGGCGTGCCGATGGTGCCTGTGTATGCGGGCAAGCCGAAAAAGTTTTTGCACATGACACATATTGTTTTCGGCGAACCTTTCGAGCCGAAGACCGAGAGCCGCCACGGCACGGCAGAGGAATATCAGATGTACGCGGATGAAGTTGTGCGCCGCGCCTACGCGCTCGGACGGGAGTGGGAGAAAAAGTGAAGGTCATTCTGGCGAAGTCCGCCGGTTTTTGCTACGGCGTGCGCCGCGCGGTGGAGCTGGCAGAGCAGACCGCCCGTGATCGGGGCGGCGCGATGCTCGGCAGCCTGATCCATAACGACAATGTGGTGCGCGAGTTGGAGGAACTGGGAATGCGGCAGATCGCCGCTCCGGAGGAGGCAGCGGCGGGAGAGGCCGTGCTCATCCGTTCCCACGGCGAGCGGCGCGAAGTGCTGGACGCGATTACGGCACGCGGTGCGGAGATCGTTGATGCGACCTGTCCCAACGTGCGCCGCACCCAGCAGCTTGTCGAAGAAGCGGAACGTGAGGGACGCAGGGTTGTCATTATTGGCGAAGAAAAGCACCCGGAGGTTGCAGCCATTGCCAGCCGCTGCCGTGGAGCAATCATTTTTGATACGCCGGAATCCGTGGAGAATTGGCTGAAAAGCGGCAATTATGACACAGATTTGCCACTTCTTGCGGTGGCACAAACCACCTGCATCCGTTCAATTTGGGAAAAATGCTTAAATTTTCTAAAAAAAGAGTGTACAAATCTAAAAGTTTGTGATACAATATGCGGAGCTACGCAGAAACGTCAGTCTGAAGCGGCGGAAATTGCCGCCAAAGTTGACGTGATGGTGGTAGTCGGAGACCGCAAAAGCGCTAACACGAGACATTTGACAGAGATTTGCAAAGAGGCTTGTCCCCGCGT
>CACZPK010000143.1 GCA_902783035.1 Oscillospiraceae bacterium | reverse complement strand
TTCGCCGCGTTCATGCTGCCCTCGGCGTCGCCCGCGCCGACGATGTTGTGCACCTCGTCGATGACAAGGATGACGTTGCCGGTCTTGCGGATCTCCTCGATCAGCCCCTTCATGCGGCTCTCAAACTGGCCGCGGAACTGCGTACCCGCAACAAGCGCCGTGAGGTCAAGCAGATACACTTCCTTGCTGCGCAGCTTGAACGGCACCTCGCCCGCGGCAATGCGCTGGGCAAGGCCCTCGGCGATGGCCGTCTTGCCGACGCCCGGTTCGCCGATGAGGCAGGGGTTGTTTTTCTGGCGGCGGTTGAGAATCTGCACAACGCGCTCAATTTCCTCCGCGCGGCCGATGACCGCGTCCAACTCGCCCTTGCGGGCGCGGGCGGAGAGATTGATGCAATAGCTGTCGAGGAACTTGTGCTTCTTCTCGTTCTTCTTCTCCGCACGTCCGGAGCGCTGCTGCGTCTCACCGCCCTCGCCGCTCTGCGCGCTCTCGCCCGACGGTGCGGACGGGCCGCCGAAAAGACGGTTGAGGAATGGGAAGGTCGCGGTCTTGCCCTCTTCCTCCTCATCGGGGCTGTCGCCCCCTTCCTCCGGGTCCTCGATGGGCTCCAGCGTCTCCGCGCCGCCGAACGCGCCGAGCATCTCGTTGGAGATGGCATCAAGATCCTCGTCGGTGATGCCCATGCGGCGCATCACCTCGTCGACCTGCGGCAGGCCGATATTCTTCGCGCATTTGAGGCACAGGCCCTCATTGACGCTCTGGCCGTTTTCCATTCGGGTCAGGAAAACGACCGCGACATTCTTTTTGCATTTGGAACAAAGTTGTGGCTGCATAATGGTTTAACCTCCATTGGCTTAAACGTCCCGCTCATCAGAACAGGGAAGAAATCAATTCAATTGGCGAGTGGTTCAGAAACAGCGGCAGCAGATACCCCTCGTCGGCATGGTCCGTGATTGCCTGCACGCCAAGATGCGAGGCGGCATAGAGCACCACATAGAGCAGCAGCGCCGCCTCCAGCAGGCCCAGCACCGCGCCGCCGGTGCCGTTGAGCGTGCCCAGCACGGGCAGGTCGAAAACATGATCCAGTGCGTTGGTGAGCAGTTTGAGCACGATCAGCAACACAAGATAGAGCACCAGCACCAGCACCGCATGAACCGTACCGCTCACAACGGAACGCACGCCGGCGGAAATCGCGTCGCGGAAGGTGCCCTCCGCCTTTTCCTTTGCCTGCTCGGTGAAGTCGTGCACCGTGTCCTCAAAGGAGCGCAGAAGGCCGTTCAGCACATCACCGGACAAGCCGTATTCCTCCGCCAGTGCCGAAAGCTCCGCCACGCCGTCTCTGACGCCCCCGCCGGCCTGACTGTCTTCGGCAGATGTGCGCTCAAGCGTATCGGCAAACTTCTGCACCACCGCATCCTCGACCTTCGGCGCAATCAGATCGGTGATCGGATCGGTGAGCATGTCTGCAAGCAATACCGCGCCAATAAGCGCCGCGATCACAACCACAACGCCCATCAGGCTTTTGAACAGGCCCCGTTTTGCGCCGATCAACGCACCGGCCAAAAGAACGACGGCAAGAACGCCATCTATAACAAGAGCATTATCCACACTTTCCACCTCTTTTTCAAGTCAAAATGATTGCTACTTCAGGATATTTACGGAACGTTCACAAATGAATGGGGCGCCGGGCGCTCCGCACCCGGTTCGGCATACGGCTCAACCCGGTATATACAGCCATGCCCTCGACGCGCCCAGCAGCAAGGCCGTACCGTCGCTGCGCATGACCACCTGTCTGGCAAATTCGGTGCTTGCCAGCGTCGCCACCCCGGTAAAGTCGGCGGTGTAGATCGTCAGGCTGTCGCTGTAAAGCACCGCCACATAACGTCCCGCCGCCGAAATGCCGACGACCTCACGCCGTGCGTCCAGCGAGCCGAGCTTTTCCCCGTCCGTATCTACCGTGACAAGGCGCAGCACGCTGCCGGAGCGGTACCGTGAAAGCAGCAGGACGCCAAAGTCCGCGCCGCCCACCGTTTCACCGCGCAGATACGGGTATTCATACCGATAGCTGCCCGCAAGCGAACCGTCGGCGTTGAACACGGTAAAGCGCCCGTCCTCCAGCGCGGCGACCTTCCCGCCAAACGGCCGCAGGGCATACACCATGGAACCGTTGAGCGTGGATGTGCTGATCGCCTTGTCGCTGTCAAAAGCGTAAAACGACAGCGTGCTGGCAAACATGCCCTCCGCCTCGCCCATCGTCACCGCTGCCAGATGGCGGTTGTCGGCAAGCACACAGGCGTCGGAAACATAGCGCTCAGAGGAATTGAACGTAAACACCGGCGCGCCGGAGGCGTCATAGGCGGAAACCGCCGCGCGATAACCGCTCTTGAGCGTGGTCAGCGCCAGATAATCCGCCGCGTTGAGCGTGGCGGAGAGGATGCCGTTTCCGCCCGCGTCATCCATCGTGCGCACAAGCCCGCGCGCACCGACGATATACAGCTCCGTGCCGCCCACGTCATAGACAGCGGCCGTCTTTTTCCCCACGGTGACGGCAGGATTTGTAAAGTTCACGGTTTTGGACCAGAGCTCCTCCCCCGTGCTGCCCAGAAACTGGATGCGCGTCGTGGACACGATCAGCAGCCCGTCTCCCAGCGCGGCATACGTCGCGCTGCGGTCGCTGTCATAGCGGAACAACTCCGCCTTGCCGTCCTCATCCTGACGCACCTTGTTGTAGGTAAAAAGGCGGCGCACGCCGTCCATGCTGTTCAGACCGCGGCCAGCGGCAAAGGCCGCCAGGCCCAGCACCACCGCCGCCGCCAGCAGCAGCGGCAACAGACGGCGCAGCATGCCCGGACGCCGCGGCGGCGTCTTTGCGCGCCGGAGCTCCTCGCGTATTGCCTTGTCGTGTTCCTGTTCAGTCATTGAGCCGTTCATCCTCATACCAGAGTCTCGTCAGATACAATCCGCCCGGCGGCACCGTCGGCCCCGCCAGTGTGCGGTCTCCCGCGTCGAGAATGGCGGGAATATCCTCCGCCGTCAGTTTTCCCTCCGCCGCATAGAGCACGGTGCCCGTGATGGCGCGCACCATATTATACAGGAACCCGTTCGCGCAGACCCTGAGTTCCAGCAGCTCACCGTTTCGGTTTACATAACAATAATACACGGTACGCACGGTCGTGCGCGTCTCCGTCCCGACAGAGCGCACGGCGCGAAAGTCGTGCGTCCCTTCAAACGCCCGTGCTGCGCGGTCCATGACCGCCTCGTCGAGGTGCTTGGGGTAAAAATACGCTCTGTTTACATAAAACGGATTCTTGATCCGCGAGTTGTAGATGCGGTAAGTATATTCCTTTTTCAGGCACGAACCGATGGCGTTAAACCCCTCGGCCGCCTCATATGCCGCGGTAACGACGATGTCCTCCGGCGTATGGGTGTTGACGGCAAAGGGCAAGCGGTCAATGGGGATACGGGAGTTTGTATAGAAATTTGCCACATAGTGTTCGGCGTGAACACCCGCGTCCGTGCGTCCGCAGCCCGTGAGCTTCACGGCGTCGCCGCAGACCATGACGAGCGCGCGCAGCAGCGTCTCGGCAATGCTGACGGCGTTTTTCTGCACCTGCCAGCCATGGTATGCGGTACCGTTATACATCAGTTTTAAGGCGATATTTCTCATTCGTCGTTTTCGGCGTCATCCGCGCCGTCTTCTTCCTTCCGTTTGATGGCGCTGCCGATCGCAAGGCCAAAGCACATGCCGAGCGAAAGGCCGATCGGCATCTGATTACATGCGGTGCCGATTGCAAGGCCGAGGCACATGCCGATGCACATGCCCGTGGTCGCGTAGCTCCCGCCGCCATTTTTCTTTTCCATCACACGTTTCCTCCAAAATCCGTGTCAGCCCAGCGCGACAATGGCCGCCGCCAACACGATATAGAACGCCAGAACCGCATAATCCCGCGCGGCAAAATGCAAAACGTGCAGCTTCGTACGTCCCTCGCCGCCGTGGTAACAGCGGCACTCCATCGCCGTCGCCAGCTCGTCGGCACGGCGGAACGCACTGATAAACAGCGGCACCAGCAGCGGGATCAGCGCTTTCGCACGCCGGATCAGGCCTCCGCTCTCAAAGTCTGCGCCGCGCGCCTTTTGCGCGCTCATGATCTTGTCCGTCTCCTCGATAAGCGTCGGGATAAAGCGCAGCGCAATGGACATCATCATCGCCAGCTCATGCACGGGCACGCGCAGCTTCTTCAGCGGGGCAAGCAGGCTCTCCAGTCCGTCCGTCAGACGGATGGGGCTGGTGGTATAGGTCAAAAGGAACGTACCGGTAATCAGCAGCGTGATGCGTGTGACCATGGCAAGCGCCGTGTAAAGGCCCTCGCGCGTCACGCGCAGCACCCACCAGGTCCAAAGCGTCTCACCCGGCGTATAAAACAGATTCAATACCGCCGTAAATGTGATGATGAACAGCACGGGGCGCAATCCGCGGAACAACGCCCTGGCGCTGACCTTGGAGATCCGCGCCGCAACGGCGAGCGTCAGCGCCATTGTACCATACGCCCACAGGGTGTGGCAGGAAAAGATGGCAACAATATAGCAGACAACCGCCAGCAGTTTCGTGCGCGGGTCGAGACGGTGCGCCAGCGTATCGCCGGGAAAATACTGCCCGAGGGTGATATCCTTGAGCATCAGCACCCGCCCCCTTTCCGCAGGGCAAGCAGAGCCGCCGCCAGATCCTCCACGGTGTAAACCGCGGGGTCGATTGCCAGCCCGCGCTTTTGCAGCTCCATGGCAACGCGCGTGGCCTGCGGCACGTCCAATCCCGCGCGCACCAGCTCGCTGCCGCGGGAGAACACCTCGCGCGGCGTGCCGCTCATAAGCGTTCTGCCGCGTGCAAGCACCACGATCCGGTCGGCATAGCGCGCGATCTCCTCCATGCTGTGACTGACAAGCACAACGGTGTTTCCGCGTTCCCGATGGTAGGCGCGGATGTGCTCCAGCAGCTCCTCCCGTCCGCGCGGGTCAAGCCCCGCGCTCGGCTCGTCGAGCACCAGCACCTCCGGCTCCATGGCGATCACACCCGCGATGGCGACGCGGCGTTTCTGTCCGCCGGAGAGCGTGAAGGGCGACTTGTCCAGCAGCCTCTCGTCCAGTCCCGCAAAGCGGGCGGCATCGCGCACGCGGCGGTCCAGTTCTTCGCCGGAAAGGCCCATATTCGTCGGGCCAAAGGCAATGTCCCGGTATGCCGTTTCCTCAAAAAGCTGATACTCCGGGTACTGGAACACCAGCCCGACGCGGAAACGCACGTCGCGGATCTTCTTCGGCTCCGCCCAGATATCCTGCCCATCCAGCAGCACCCGCCCCGCCGTCGGGCGGAGCAGACCGTTGAGGTGCTGGATGAGCGTGGACTTGCCGCTGCCGGTATGTCCGATCAGCCCCAGCAGTTCACCGCGGTAAACGGACAGGCTCATGCCCTCCACCGCGCTGCGCTCAAACGGCGTGCCCACGCCGTAGGTGTGGGTCAGGTTTTCGACTTTGATGATCTCTTCCAAAGGAATGTCCTCATTATTCAAAAGACTCATGCGATGCGGCGTACCGCATCACCGCCACTTCTCACTTCCGCCGCTGCAGACGGCGAGCGAAAAGGTATCTGATGATCATGCATGCTGCTTCATCGCATCCATGATCGCGTCCGCACAATCGCTGACCGTTATCGCGTCGGTCGGTACGTCGAGGCCGTTTGCCTTCAGCTCCCGCAGCAGCGCCACCGTATCGGGCACCGCAAGCCCCAGCGCGCGAAGCTCCTCCGCGCGGGAGAACACCTCCCGCGGCGTGCCGTCCATGGCGACATGTCCGTCGTCCATCACGATCACGCGGTCGGCATGCTCCGCCTCGTTCATGTGGTGCGTGATGAGCACCACCGTCACATCCTTTTCGCGGTGCAGCCCTTCGATGACGTTCAGCACCTCGCGCCGCCCCATCGGGTCAAGCATCGCCGTCGCCTCGTCCAGCACGATGCACTCCGGCAGCATCGCCAGCACGCCCGCAATGGCGATGCGCTGTTTTTGTCCGCCGGACAGAAGGTGCGGCGCATGGAGCGTAAATTCCGTCATTCCCACCGCTTCCAGCGCGTCGTCCACCCGCTGGCGGATCTCCGCCGTCGGCACGCCGAGGTTTTCGGGTGCAAATGCCACGTCTTCTTCGACCACGTTGGCAACGATCTGGTTGTCCGGATTCTGGAACACCATGCCCACGCGGCGGCGGATCTCCAGCAACAGCGCCTCGTTCTTCGTATCCATGCCGTCGACCCAGACGGTCCCACCGCCGGGCAGCAGCACGGCGTTGAGCGTCTTGGCAAACGTCGACTTGCCGCTGCCGTTGTGCCCCAGCACCACCACAAAGCTCCCGCGCGCGATGGAAAGCGTCACACCGTCCAGCGCCAGCGTCGCCGCTGTCCCCTCTCCCCCGGGGTAGGTATAGGAGAGGTCTTTCGTCTCTATCATAGTTGACATAATATTATCACTCACTCGCTGAACCAGCGGCCCGTTGCGCCGCAGGGCAGGCACAAGCCGGTGTCCGTAACCGGCAGCCCCAGTTCGTCCCAGGTTACCTTGCCGCCATACTTCTCGGCAACCAGCAGATGCAGCATATAGCCCAGCACCGAGGGCGCAAGGCCCGTGGTATAACTGTTGAGGATGACAAACAGCGGCTTTTCGGAGAGCACCTGCGCGCAGAGTTTCAAAAACGGGAACAGGCTTTCTTCCAGTTTCCAAACCTCGCCGCCGGGGCCGCGCCCATAGCTCGGCGGGTCCAGAATGATGGCGTCATAGGTTTTGCCGCGTCGGATCTCACGCTCCACGAACTTGGCGCAATCGTCCACGATCCAGCGGATCGGCGCATCTGCCAGGCCGCTGATGGCCGCGTTCTCCCGCGCCCAGTTGACCATGCCCTTCGCCGCGTCAACATGGCAGACCTGCGCGCCCGCGGCGGCGCAGGCGACCGTCGCCCCGCCGGTATAGGCAAAAAGGTTCAGCACCTTGATGCTCCGTCCCGCGTTTTGAATCTTTTCGCGCGCAAAATCCCAGTTGACCGCCTGCTCGGGAAACAGGCCCGTGTGCTTGAAGTTCATGGGCTTGACATGGAACGTCAGATCCCGGTAGCGCATTTGCCACTGCTCGGGCAGTTTATTCTTCTCCCAGTGGCCGCCGCCCTCGCTGGAACGGTGATAGCGTCCCTGCGCCTTGCGCCAGAGCGGATTCTCGCGTTTCGACTCCCAGATCGCCTGCGGGTCGGGGCGCACAAGGATCTGCCTGCCCCAGCGCTCCAGCTTTTCGCCGCCGCCGCAGTCCAGCAGCTCATAATCTCTCCATTCGTCCGCGATCCACATAGCCATCACCCTGCCATTTCATAATAAATCAAGGTATTATACTCCCAAACTTCTCCTTGCGTCAATCGCAAAAGCGCGCAAAAAAGGCGGGGCCGGCACGGCCGGTGTTGTCAAAGGCGCGGGATTGTGCTATACTTGGCTCATCCGATCAGGAAAGAGGCGAGCGCCATAGAAAGCGTTCTACTGCACAGTTGCTGCGCGCCGTGCTCGGTGTACTGCATCGAAGCACTGCGCGGCGAAGGGATCGAACCGACGTCGCTGTGGTTCAATCCGAATATCCATCCCTATCAGGAATATAAGGCGAGGCGCGACACACTCATCGGCTACGGCGAAACGGTCGGCATGGAGGTTCGCGTGCTGGACGATTACGGGCTGCGCGACTTTGTCCGCGCGGTGGCCGGCGACATTGACCACCGCTGCGCCCATTGCTATGCCATCCGCCTCGGCACGGCGGCAAAATACGCGGCGGAGCACGGGTTTGAGGCCTTTACCTCCTCGCTGCTGATCTCGCCGTATCAAAACCATGAGCTGCTGCGCCAGACCGGAGAAGAGATGGCAAAGAAATATGGCGTCACTTTCCTCTATCGCGACTTTCGCCCGGGTTTCCGCGCAGGGCAGGCAAAGGCGCGGGAGCTGGGGCTTTACATGCAGAAATACTGCGGCTGCGTGTTCTCAGAGGAAGACCGTTACGCCAAGCAAATCCAAAAAGACAGGGAACGCTTCGGGGGTGTGCTATGACTGCGTGGCTGTCCGCGCTCAACGACCTTTCCGCTTATCCGCTCATTGCGCTGCTGGGCTACGTGCTCGGCTCGTCGAACATGGCGATATATCACGCGCGGCTCAAGGGCGTTGACCTCAAAGCCGGCGGCACGGGCAACCCCGGCGCGTCGAACACGCTGATCCTGCTGGGTTGGCGGGCAGCGGTTCTGGTCGCCGTTCACGACATCGGCAAGGCGGCGCTTGCCGTCTGGCTCGCAGGCAGGCTTTTTCCCGACCTGCCCTGGGCGGGTGTGGTCGCCGGCGTAGGCTGTGTATTGGGGCACATGTACCCGTTCTACACGCATTTCCACGGCGGCAAGGGCTTTGCCTCCTATCTCGGCATGACGCTGGCGCTGGACTGGAAACTCGCGTTGGCCGTTCTGGCCGCGGTGGTGGTGCTGCTGCTCATAACGGATTACATTGTGGTATGCACGCTGACGACCGCGGTGTCCGTCCCTGCTTACTACGCCGCCACGGGACGATTTGCGGCGGCAGCGGTGCTGTGCGTTGCCTCCGCCGCCATTTTCTGGAAGCACCGTGAAAACATCACTCGCATCCGCAGCGGAACGGAAATCGGTTTCCGCAGCGCCGGACGCGGCGAACATCGGATCAAGCGCAAAAAATAAGCGGCTCGTTATGAGCCGCTTGTTTTTTGCAGGTTTTACACGTACTTCTGATTCGTCACATCAAACACGCCGCGGGTCGTGAGGCGCAGCGTGGGAATGACGGGCAGCGCCATGAACGAGAGCGTCATGAACGGATCAACGCCGCGGCTGACGCCCAGCGTGAACGCCGCCTCTTTTGCCTTCTCCAGCTTTTCGTTGACGACCTTGAGCGGTTCCTCGCTCATAATGCCGGCGATCTCCAGCTGCAACTCGCCCTTTGCGCACCCCTTGTCCCAGACGACGATACCGCCGTTGAGCTCCACCACACGGTTCACCGCCGCCGCCATGTCCGCCTCGTCCGTACCGACGACGATGATGTTGTGGCTGTCGTGGGAGATAGAGGTCGCCACCGCGCCGCTCTTGAGGCCGTATCCCTTGATATAGCCGATGCCGATGTGATGCGTGTTCTTGTGGCGCTCCACCACGGCGATCTTGAGGATGTCGTTCGCAATGTCGATCTTGTCGGAATAACCCGCATCGGTGGTAATGATCTCTCCGTTGACCATGCCCAGCACGCCGCGCGGACGCGTCTCGGCAAAGTCCTCCGCCGTCAGGTGGGCAACATGGAAGGTCTCATGTGCGTGCTTGACAAGATACGGTTCGATCTCCGGCACGGGAATATCCGCCAGCTTCTCGCCGTCGTACATCAGCTTGCCCTTCTTGTAGACGGAAAGGATGTTAAAGTCGTTGAAGTTGTCAATGACGACAAAGTCCGCAAGGAACCCCGGCGCAATGGCGCCGCGGTTGTTGAGCAGGAAATAACGCGCAGCGTGGTGCGAGGCGCACTTGACCGCAATGATCGGATCGACGCCCGCCTGAATGGCGCGTTTGACGATGTAGTCAATGTGCCCCAGCTCCAGCAGGTCACTGGGATGTTTGTCGTCGGTGCAGAACATGCAGTAGGTGTAATACTGCGGCGTCAGCAGCGGCAGCAGTGCGTCGAGGTTGCGCGCCGCCGTGCCCTCGCGGATCATGATATACTGCCCGCGCTCCAGCTTGGCCAATGCGTCCTGCACGTTCGAGCACTCATGGTCGGAGTACACGCCCGCGGCAACATAGGCGTTGAGCTCCTTGCCCGAAAGGTCGGGGGCGTGGCCGTCGATCTTCTTGTGATGCGCCTGCGCCGCAACGATTTTTTGCAGCACCTGCTCGTCCGCGCCGACAACGCCGACGAAGTTCATCATCTCGGCAAGGCCCTCAACGCGTCCGTGCTCGTAGAAGGAGTCAATCGCGCGGTAGTCCAGCGCCGCGCCGGATTCGTCCAGCGGCGTCGCCGGGACGCAGCTCGGCAGCATAACGCGCACATCCACCGGCAGCCCCTCGGTCGCCTGCAGGATGTACTCGATGCCGTCGGTTCCCATGACGTTCGTGATCTCATGCGGATCGGTGATGACGGTGGTGGTGCCGTGCGGCAGCACCGCCTTGGCAAACTCCGTCGGCGAAACGAGGGAGCTCTCCAGATGGATGTGGGCGTCAACAAAGCCCGGCAGCACCAGCTTGCCGCCGACGTCGACCTCCACCTTGCCGTGGTATTCCTCGCCCATACCGGCGATCAGCCCGCCCGCGATGGCGATATCGCCGTGGCTCAACTCGTTGCAGAAAACGTTCACATAGGTTGCATTCTTGAGCACGAGATCCGCCGGAACGCGTCCGGTGGCGACCTCCACAACATGCACCTTCTTGGTGAATTTGCGATTGATCTTACCCGTGTAGCTCTCCTTGCCCATGGCGGCGCCCTCCTGTCAAACTATTTTTTTGGTCCCCAGTATTTTATTCAGGATAGCGCAAATTCTCTCACGATTCAAGCCAAAATTTTTAAGGATTTTTTGTGCAAGATAACGGCGCACAACCGATATCCGATTCCTTCGAACGCCGGAAACTATCTCTTTTTATATAGCACAAGCTCTGGGTCGGCGCCGTCCTTTCCATAAGTGCAAACCATGATGAAATCCATGTTTGCAAGAACGCCGAAGCAGCGTTCCCCGCCGAACTCCGATTCCAGCTGGTTCCCCAAATAGGTCGTCTGGTCGTTCAGGAACTTCACCTCGGCGCCGCTGGGGAGCCGATAGGCAAGATTGACGTAGCTCCCGACAAGTGCATTGAGCTTCTCCACTTTGGGCATGCCCTCGATGTGCAGCTCGTTGATCTCGTCGATCAGTTTCTGCTTAAACAGCTCAAACTGTCCGTCGTCGCTGAGTTCCGCATACCGTTTCCAATAGTCCAGTTTGGGCAGCAGCTGTTTCATGTAAGCGCGTGCCTGCGCCTCGGTACAGTTTTCGTTGACCATGTTTCCGACACAGACGTCGATCAGGTCGTCCATGTTGCTGTAGGTATAGGTCCCGTCGGCATAGCACCACTTGCAGTAATCCTCGTTGAGTGCACCGTCCTTGTCCCTGCCGATGATCGCGTCTTCAAGCGGCATACCGCAGCACTGGCAGATCAGCTGACGCGGTGCGCCGAGCAGCGTGTTGATGGAAACATTAAAGAGTCTGGAGAGCGCCTTCAGCGCCTCGGTATTCGGCACCGTATCACCGTTTTCCCAGCGTGACACCGCCTGTCTCGTTACAAACACTTTTTCAGCCAGTTCATCCTGTGACAGGCCGTTTTTTGTCCGCAGCTCAAGCAGCACGTCTTTTGTATTCATACAAACACCCCCTTGCTGAAATGATTCTAATACGGATGTGCAGAGATTACAAGCAACGCGCTGTTGCTCCCCGCCGCGCAGCGGCGCCGCCAGGTAAAAAGCAGCGGTTTGCCGCCGCATCGAGAGCGTTTTGTCAGTCCGCGCTTATTAGATACGCTTCCTCTGCTTGTTGCTCGGCGTCGATCAGAATGCGCTTGGCGGCCCAGACGTTGCCGCCCTCCAGCGTTGCGATCGCATCCTCCGCGGCATTGACCATCAGATGGTAAAGGTACTCATAGTCCGGCATAATACGTTCCTCCCAAAACAAAAAATGCGCGGCATAGAGCCGCGCATGAAAAACGCAGAGGCTCTCTGCCGCCAAGCAAGTTCAAACGCACGCAAGGTGTGATGAACGAGAGCATGCGTTTTTGCCACAGTATATGGGCAGAAACGCACACCTCACGTGCTTAATCAATATAAACTTGCTTGGCACATTCATAGTATCATTTCCCGACTCCGTTTGCAAGGGCAATCGTTCGCCGGGTTTCGACAGAAAGTGCAAAAATCAGAGGATAGCCGTTTGGCTATCCTCTGATTTTCATACGAAGCACGAGCTGGTTCCTAAAGAACCCGAGTTCGACGCTTCGCGTTCTGGCTAAGGGAGACAATTTAGAACCCGGTGTGTTGCGTTATAATTTTACCACGGTTTCAGAAATTCCCAAACTTTTTTCGATGGTTTGATAATTGTCAGAAAGTTGACATCTCAAAAGCTGATTTTGCCCTCGACGGAGCCGTTCGCCACATAGTACATGGTGCTGTCTTCGGGCTTCAGATAAAGGTTGAGTTCAGTCAACAGCGTCCTCTTGTGGTTTGCTTTGAAATCGTCTTTCGCAGCCTGAACCAGCGCTTTGACGTCGATGTCCCTGCCGCCGTACTGCATCGTCAGTGTCGGTGTCATGGCATCGGCTTTTTTCTTTTCTTCTGCACGCGCCCTGGCGTTTGCCGCTTTCTCCGCAGCTGTCATTGGCTTGCGACCAGGCCTTTTGGCAGGTTCAGCTTTCACCATAGGTGTCTCCTTTGCGGTCTTCGGCGCAGCAGTCTTTGCCGCAGGCTTCTTGACGGACTTCGTTTCGTCTGTCTTTTTTGTGTCTGCTTTCTCGGCCTTGGGTTTCTTCTCCCCCTTTTCCACCGATTTGGACACCTCGTCAATCGTTTTACTTTCCTTGACCGGCACTGCTGCCACTACAGCGGGAACCGTTTTCTCCTCAATCGGCTTTACGGGTTCCTGCAGAGCATTGTTCTTCGGCTGGGCGGTCATTGCTACGCTCACCGATTCCTGCGCAAGCTTCTGCTTCGCCTGATCGACCTTCATCGCTTTGTTCTTCTTGGACTTCTTGGCGTTCTTCCCCATGTAGTGGGACCTCCATTCTTTTGAGATGTTTTGATTATAAACACATTTAACTCAAAAATCAATCATCATGGCAGTGTGCATCGTCGCAAGATCGTCCTCATAGGCGAGGTAGAACTCCCGCATTCGGCGAACATTGCGCGCGGAGAAGCCGCTGACGTCAGGATGCGTCCGCTGAA
>CACZPK010000142.1 GCA_902783035.1 Oscillospiraceae bacterium | reverse complement strand
GCAGCAGCGTCCACACAGGGGCCATGCATTGAGCTTTCCAGCGTTCGCGCCTTTTTTCAGAACCCTGTAGAACGATTGGACGAACGTAATCGGTGAGCGCAGAGTCACCACCCTGACACCGCTCCTTTCCAGAAACGGAATTGCGCAATCGAGGATAAAATCTCGATGCTCCGGCACCTCGCCCGAGGTGTATTCGTCGAACATGACCTCGCAGTAGACGACTTCATCCAGAGGCTCGCCATGCTCCAATGCCAGCAGCACGGTCGCCATACTGTCCTTGCCGAACGAGCAGCTTGCAATGTGCTTCATATCATGCGCCGCCACTCGTTTCCGACTCTCGCGTCGACTGTACAAATGCTTTCACGCGGGTTGTTTGTCTGCATCATGAAATTCAGCCTTGCGGACACAGCGTTTTCCGCGCCGGTGTAAAAGACACCGTCCGGTTTCTCCGGGGTGCTATACCTGACACGGTACACCGCTTTGATTTTCTTCTCCATTCACGCCGCCCCCTCTCGGTCGGCGGAGGTGCAGAGGTCGATCACCTCCTGGCACTGATCCATCTCAAAGCCGCCGATGTGCGTGTCCTTTGCCGGGATACGCATTTGCTGCGAGAGCCACTTGTAGGCGTTGCTGCGCGTCATGTGCCGTGCTTTCCAAAAGGAATCAAAAACGCGGTGCGTCTCGATACGTTTGAGCCGCAGCGCCTCGTTCGCCACGTTGCCGAGGGGCTTGGTCGTTCCCTTGTGGCAGCCGACGCGGGCGTTGCAGTTCTGGCACTGGTAGATGCTTTCCTTTTCCAGCCCCAGCCGATAGACGGACGCGCCGTACACGCTGCTTGCCGGAACAAGGCGGATGACGCCGCCGCAGTAGCGGCAGATCTCCGGTTTCTTCAAAATCGGATCATCCCCCTCCTTTACGCCGCTTCGGGTACCGAAACGGGCTCTTTCTTCTTTTTGCCGTCCTTTACTTGCTTTGTGGGCTTCTTCTCCTTCGGCTTCTTTTCCTTCGGCTTCTTTTCCTTTTTCGCCTTCTCGGTCTTTTGCATATCAGGCTTTGCTGGCTTCTCCGCGGCCGCCCTTTTCTTGATGGCGATACGCTCCACCGGCTTCGGCTCGCGCATCGGTACCTGCAAGCAGGTAAGCTCGTCCGTCTCCATCAGCAGTGCGCCGTTCTCCGCGACCTTCAGCATCATGGTTCCGCCCAGCGCCTTGAGGCACTCGTAGAGCTTTGCCGGGTTGTACCAATAGACGCCGGAGGGGTTCCCGGAAAGCGGCACGGTATCCAGCTCCATCGAGGAACCGCCGTACTCACTCTCGCAGGTCATGCGCAGCGTTGCACCGCGGAACGTAAGGCTGAACCTGTTCTGATCCCCGATCACGGCGTACACCGACGACATGGCGTTTCGCAGCAACTGCGCGTCGGTCAGCACGATGAAGGCGGGATGTATGCGCGAGAGCATCTGCGATTCATCGAAATACTGCCCCTGCATCAGCCGCGCGGAAAAGAGAAAGTCCTCCTTCATGAAAACGACCGTATTCCCGGTCATGCCGACTCGCAGCTCTTCCTTGTTCTCAACCAGCTTCGCCAGCTTTTCCAGCGATGACGCCGGGATCAGCATGTCCGTAGACGCGGCGCTCTTGCTCGCGCCCTTCGCTGCGGCGATGCGGTAACTGTCGCTGCTGACGGCGCGCAGGCCGTCGAGGCTGAAGATGAGATGCACGCACTTCATCAGCGGCTTGTCGTCCGTCTCCGATACGGCAAATACCGTCCGACGCGAGAGCGTCGGAATGCCGGTTATGGCGACTGTGTCTTCCGGGAACGGGATCTCCAGCCGCGGGAATTTTGCGCTGTCCAACGTACCGACGCCATAGAACGCCTCGCCGCAGGTGATCGTCAGGTAGCCCTTGTCGTCCACGCTCAGCGTGAGCTTGTCCTCCGTGAGGTGGCGGAGCATATCGACGAGCAGCTGCGCGTTGACAATGACCGTCCCCTCTTCCCTGATCTGTACGGGGATGCGGCGCTCCAGCGCCACCTGAAGGTTGCCGCCCGCAACGGTCAGCATACCGTCCTCCGTAGTGAGAAGCGCGCATTCCAGCTCCGGCAGCGGAGATTTGTCCGGGCAGACCGTCAGCGCGTCCTGCGCCGCGGAGAGCAGTTCCTCTCGGTTCGCAATGATTTTCAAAGTAGCCTCCCTCATGCCACGAAGTCGAAGATCGTCAGCTGGTTTTCATCCACAGCGGCTTTCTTCGGTTTCTTTTTCCTGTTCTGTTCTTCCAGAAGCACGGCATAGTAGGCTGCCGCCTCCTGGCTGATTTTTTTCGCGGGCGCGATTGCCGCGGGCACGACCGCCACAGTCGGCCTCGCTTCGTTCTCCGTCTTCGTCGCGCTCAGCGCGGGCGCGCTCTTGTGGCGTTCGGGGTTGATGATCGCCATTTTTTTGAACGCGGCGGCGACGTCCTCGACGTTGTCCCTGATGCCGAGCATCAGCTCCTTCGCCATCTGTGAGGTCATGTCCTTCACGTCGCTCATCGCCGCAAGCCCTTCCTCTGTGAAATTTCCTTCGATAAGGCCCGCGACCGCCAGCTTTGACGCCATCAGCTTCATTGCCTTGTGCTGCATCGTGTTTGCGTAGTAGAATAGATAGACCTCGACCTTCGGCGCGGTCTGGTTGATGCGCCAGGAACGCCGCGACGCCTGCCGGAGCGTAAACAGCTTATAGCCCATGCTGAAAAAGATGAGGGTGGTAAAGGAATTCAAATCGAGCCCTGTTTCCACGAGCGATGGGTTTGTGATCATCACCTGCATCCCGGCGGCAAGCTGCTTTTGCACCCATTCCTCGCGTTCGTCCGGCTTTACCTTCTCGCTCATGATCTCCGTGTGGAAGCCCTGCTCCGTCAGGAGCTTGTGCAGTTTCCTCTGCGAATCGCTGCGTACCCAGCTGGTGTAGATCAGAACGTGTTCGCCCGCTTCCACCTTGCGCCGCACGACGTCCGCTACCGCCGTTTCCTTCTCGCCCAGCGTGTCGAAATCGCCGAAGCTCGCCGGCTCCACGATGGGCTGTCCCGTCTGCGGGTGCAGAATGGGCGGCTGGCCGTAGGGCTGGTCAGGATAGATCGTCAGCAGGTTCAGATACGCGGAGAGGATCTTCTGCGCCACCTTGCGGTCGCCCTTGAGCACCTGCTTGAGGATGGCTTGCGTCCTTTCGTACTCCTGCGAGACGTTCTCCTCCATGTGTACCGGAATTGGGATTTCCTCGTAGTCCGGCAGTTCCTTCCCCATGTCGTTCAGAGAGAGGAACGCCGTCTTTTCCAGCAGGAACCGGGAGTACACCAGCGGCGATACGCCGGGCAGCTGCTTCACGCGCCGGTCTGACTTGGTCGATCTGCGGTTGGCTGCGTAGTCCGGGTCTTGTTCCTCATAGATGACCTGCTCGACGCCGTACTCGCGGCTGAACTCGCTGGGGCTTGCGTAGGGCTTGCCGTCCTGAAGCATCAGCGCGGGCATCGTGCGGTAGAGCAGATGGAAGATGCCCGAGGCGTAACCGTTGATGAGCGTCGCCGTCATGCCGATGAACTTCCGCGACGCGGCGAAAAGCTCGCCCATGGCGTCGCCCTGGCCGCTGTCGTTGTTGTACTGGTGCAGCTCATCGGCTATGAAACAGTCGATTTTTCCGGCGTACATCCGCTTGATGTAAGAACTGAGCGGATAGCGTCGGCACGCCCCAACCGTGCGAAAATGCGCGTCGGGGTTCTGCTCGATCTCGTGGAGTTTTTCGCGCACCGCCGCGTTTTTGGTGTGCTCATAATGCTCCCATGCGCGGTGGCGGTAGACCCAGCCGTAGTCGCCAATCTTCACCCAATTGCTTTTCGCGTCAGGATTCACCGCCGTCCAAAGCAGTGCCCCGCACTCCGGGCATTTGTGGTTCTTACGGTTCTCCCTGCGGAAATGGAGCTGTGACGCCGGAACCAGATAATCCGGTTGGTCGGCGCTCAGCGGCACCATAATGGCGCTCCCGCAGTCCGGGCAGAGGTACGCATCGTTCCGTTCCCCGATCTCATCTTTTCTGCGCCGCAGAACCACTGCGGGGCGCTTCATGTACCCGTCGCGCGCCTTCTCCTTGGAGATGATGGCGCACACGCTCTTGTCGCCCTGCTCGTAGAGCTTGTAGAGCTCGTCGAACTCAGTGATGCTGTGGACGACGTAGCCAAAGGTATCTGGCAGCGTCTCAGCGATCTCGCGCACCCACTTCTTGGCGACGTGGGACGGGCTGAGGATGACGTTGAATGTCTTTCGCCCGGTATGACGCGGGCTTTGAAGCGCCGCCATCATGGCAACGGAGCCGATCTTGCTTTTCCCGCTGCCGCACTCCGCCACGATGAACGCGCACTTGTCCTTTTGCAACTGGCGTTTGACCGATTCCGCGACGGCAAGCTGCGCGTCGTAGAGCGGGTAGCCCGCGTGCTCGCGGACGTAGTCGTTGATCTCTGTGATCTCCGGCGAAAGCGGCTCTCTCGCGGGGTCAAAGAGCGGCTGGAACTGGCTGCGAATGCGCTCCGCCACCGTCACGCCGAAGGTGTTCAGGTACGCGGTAACGTTGTTCACGCCGTCAAAGCCATTGGGGTTTCTGACCTCTCCAGGTATCGTGATCGCACCCGATTTGAGCCCGTCCTCCACCACGGTGACAATGTTCTTGTCCTCGCTCTCGCACTGCATCACCCATGCGTCCAGCTTCTCATGGACGGATACGACCGTCAGCTGCCGCAGGATATTCCGCTTTTCCAGCTCGCTTAGGATGTAGTCCTTGAACTCCGGGATCAGCGGCACCGCGGTCTTGCGGTCCACCTCCTCGAAAAGTCGCTCTCTGTCGCCCTTCGGGCAGAAGATGATACACTTGCGCGGAGGAAGGTCTGTCTCCTCATCTGGTTGCTTGTTCTTTCCCTGCGGTTTGTTTTCTTCGTCATCCTCGCTTTCTTCGTTTTTTGCTTTCTGATCGTCGTCCTTGCCCAAAAGCGTCGCCTCCGCGTACACGCCGTCATGGGTGAGCTGGCGTTCATAGCGTTTGCTCTCACTTTTGAAGCTGTAGGTGTCATCCACGATCTCCACGTCGAACCTGCCGCCGGCGTAGATCGCGTCGGACAGGGCGTGAACGACCTCCGGATAGCCGCCGATGCGGATCGCACGGATAATGTTCTCGCCGTTTGCCTGCTCGAATACGATGGTATCCGCGTAGGCAGAGAGGCGGATCTCCTGCGATGCGTTGTAATAGCTGATGCGAAACAGATTACTGCGTGACATTCATCTCTCCGGCTCCTTTCTTTTCTGCGGACACAAAAAAAGACCGTAAACCGCCTATGGTCATAGGCAATTTACAGTCTTCTTGGTCCTTCGTTATTTCGCTTTC
>CACZPK010000141.1 GCA_902783035.1 Oscillospiraceae bacterium | reverse complement strand
GGTCGGTACGATGATCGAGATCCCGCGCGCGGCGCTGACCGCCGACGCCATCGCCAAGGAGGCCGACTTCTTCTCCTTCGGCACCAATGACCTGACCCAGATGACCTTCGGCTTCAGCCGTGACGACGCGAACAAGTTCCTCAACGCTTACTATGAGCGCAAGATCTATGAGTTCGATCCGTTCGGCAAGCTGGATCAGACCGGCGTTGGCAAGCTCGTCCAGATGGCTGCCAAGCTCGGTAAGGAAGCGAACCCGCAGATCCACCTCGGTGTTTGCGGCGAGCACGGCGGCGACCCCAGCTCCGTCGAGTTCTTCCACCGCGTCGGACTGGACTATGTGTCCTGCTCTCCGTTCCGTGTACCCATCGCCCGCCTTGCCGCCGCGCAGGCCGCGATCAAGGACGAGAAGAACTGATCCCAATACCGTTTTCCGAAAAGGGGCTCTATATAGAGCCCCTTTTATCCGTCCGTTGCGTGTGAGACGCGGTCATTTCGGGATTTTTTTGCAACGGCCCGGTAAAAAAGGCTTGCAATCCGCATATAACTATGGTATAGTGTCGCAGTAGGTTAGGAAAGAGTGGACTTCGGTCCGCTCTTTCTTTTGGAAAAACGAAGATTTTCCGAAAGGAAGAGGCGCGCGCTGCGCGTCTGGATTTCGGGACGCGCCGATGCGCGGCTCCCTTGCCTTCGCCGGCTGCCGGTGTGCCGGCCGGGAGGCAAATCTCTGACAGGTGGTGCCTATGAAGAAAATCACCGATATCGTGCGCGAACTGGCGGAGCCGGTCGTGGTCGAAAACGGTTGTACGCTCTGGGACGTTGAATATGTGCGCGAGGCGGGACAATGGTATTTGCGCCTGCTGATCGACAAAGACGGCGGCGTGGACATCCTTGACTGCGAGGCGATTTCACGCCGCGTCAGCGATCTGCTGGACGAGGTCGACCCCATCGAGAGCAGCTATGTGTTTGAGGTCGGTTCAGCAGGTGCGGAGCGTGCGCTCAAACGCCCGGGAGATTTTGAACGTTTTATGGGTTCGCCCGTGACGCTCAAGACCTATAAGCCGCGCGACGGGCGCAAAGAGTTTCCCGGTACGCTTGTGGGTTATGACGACGGCGCGGTGACGCTGAACGTCGGAAATGAAACAATACGGTTTGAAAAAGAGGAGATCGCACTGGTGCGTCTCCGCGTGGAATTCTGACAGGAGTTGTTCTTTGACATGAAATGCGATGAGATTTTTACTGCGCTGGCGATGCTCGAAAAGGAGCGCGGCATTCCGCAGGACTTTATGATGGACAAGATCGTGCAGGCGCTTACCACCGCCTACAAGAAGGATCATCCCGAGGTTGAAAACGTCTATGTTGACGTCAACGAGGCAAAGAAGGACCTCAAGATGTACGTCCAGAAGGAAGTCGTCGAGGAGGTCGAGGAGCCGGGCGCGCAGATGTCTGTGGAGGAGGCAAAGGCAATCTCCGCAAAGTATAACGTCGGCGACATTGTCAATCTGCCCGTGGATACGGTCGAGTTCGGGCGCATCGCTGCGGGCAACGGCAAGCAGGTCATCATTCAGGGCCTGCGTGAGGCGGAGACCGGCATGGTCTACGACGAGTACAACGCCAAGACCCATGAGATCCTCACCGGTGTGGTGCAGCGCATTGACCCGCGCAACGGCAACGCTGCCATCCGCATCGGCACGGGTACCGAGGCGACGGACGCAGTCCTGCCCCAGAGCGAGCAGGTCAAGGGCGAGACGCTGGTCGAGGGCCAGCGCGTCAAGGTGTATCTGGTCGACGTGCGCCGCGCGAACCGCGGGCCGCAGGTCATGATCTCCCGTACGCATCCCGGCCTGGTCAAGCGTCTGTTTGAGTTGGAAGTGCCCGAGATTTCCGACGGCGTGGTGGAGATCCGCAGCATTGCGCGCGAGGCGGGCAGCCGCACAAAGATGGCGGTGTGGAGCAACGACGCCAACGTCGACCCCATCGGCGCCTGCGTCGGCCAGCACGGTGCGCGCGTGAACAACATCGTCAGTGAGCTGCGCGGTGAGAAGATCGACATCATCAAGTACAGCGAATCGCCTGAGGAATATATCGCCGCGGCGCTTGCTCCGGCAGAAGTCACCGAAGTTTGGATGGCGGACGAAGGCAAGGCGTGCCGCGTCATCGTGCCGGACGACCAGCTGTCCCTTGCCATCGGCAAGGAAGGGCAGAATGCCCGTCTTGCGGCGCGTCTGGTCGGCTATAAGATCGACATCAAGCCCGAATCCTTCCGCGGCAGCGCGGAGGAGGCGGCGGAGGCTGCCGCCGAATCGGGAGACGCGGCACAGCAGCCGGAGGAATAAAGAAGGAGGCGCCCCATGCAACAGCCCAAGAAAATACCCCAGCGGCAATGTGTGGGCTGCCGTGAAATGAAGGAAAAGCGCGTGCTTATCCGCGTTGTCCGTTCGCCCGAGGGGGAGATCTCCCTCGATTTCCGCGGCAAAAAGCCGGGGCGCGGCGCTTATGTCTGCCCAAGCGCGGAATGCCTCAAAAAAGCGTGCAAAAGCAAAGCGCTGGAACGGGCGTTTTCGGCGCAGATCCCCGCGGAGGTCTACGACGCGCTGGAACAGGAGATGGCGAACGGTGGATAACGTGAACGGTGTGCTATCCCTGCTCGGACTTGCCAAAAAGGCGGGGCGGCTGGAGGTCGGCGAGGAGCCGGTCGGCGGAGCGGCACGCGCACGGGACGCGCGGCTGATCCTGTTGGCGTCAGACGCCGCGGACAACACCGTGCGCCGGGCAAAACATTTCGCCGATGCGGGCGCGTGCCTGATTACGCAGATCCCGGCGACAAAGGACGAACTGGGCCGTGCCGTGGGGCGGACGTCCTGTGCCATGCTGGCGCTCACGGATGTGGGATTTGCCGAAGCAACGGCTAAGAAACTCGCTGCGCTTGATGCCGCGCAGTACGGCGAACTGGCGGAGAGACTGTCCGTGAAGGCGGCGCGCGCCGCGCAGCGGAAACAGGAACAACAGCGGCACGACAAGAATGTTCGTACCGGCAGAAAGCGCGCAAAAAAATAAACTTCCCAGCACTTAACGGAGGTGTTTTATGGCTACAGCTGTACAAAACAAAAACAAGGTGTCTGTGCTTGCCAAGGAGTTCAACATGAGCAGCAAGGACGTGGTGAGCGTCATGAAGAACTACACGGACACGGTGAAAGGGCCTTCCCAGGTGCTGGATGAGCGCGAGCTTTCGATTCTCTTCGAGTACCTGACGCAGAAGAATCAGGTGGATATTGCCACCATCTTCGCCGATACCTATCAGGAGAAGAAGGAGGCGGAGGCACCCAAGAGTGTGCCTGCGCCTGTCGCGCCGGCGCCCGAAAAGAGCGCCGCCCCCGCCGCACAAAGCGCCGCTCCCGCCGAGAGCGCAGCGGCTCCCGCGCCGCAGAGCGCGCCGAAGAAGGAAAAGAGCGCGCCGACGCAGCCTGTCGTATCCCGTGTGCCGGAAAAGAAGGTCGTGGATACGCGCAAGGCGGTTGACGTCAATCTCGACAAATATGACGAGAAGCTGCAGGATATGGCGGACCGTTCCGGCGGCGGCGGACGCCGCGCCGAGCAGAGCGGCAATAAAGAGAAATTCCGCAACGCCGGCAAGAACAAGAACCGTCAGGGTGCGCCCTCGTTCTCCAATAAGCGCAAGCAGGAAGAGGCCGCGCGGATGCGCCGTCTCCAGCTCGAAGCGCTGAAGAAGACGCCGGTCACGGTCAAGATCCCCGAAGAGATCAGCGTGCAGGAGCTTGCCTCCCGCATGAAGAAGACCGGTGCGGAGGTCGTCAAGTGCCTCGTCAAAAACGGCGTGATGGCGTCGCTGTCGCAGATGATCGACTTTGATACCGCGTCCTTCGTGGCGGAGGAGCTGGGCTGCAAGGTCGAAAAAGAGGTCGTCGTCACCATTGAGGAAAAGCTCATCGACGACCATGAGGACAGTGAGGAGGAGCTCCAGCTCCGCGCGCCCGTCGTCGTGGTCATGGGCCACGTCGACCACGGCAAGACCTCGCTGCTGGACTATATCCGCAACGCGCACGTTGCCTCCGGCGAGGCCGGCGGCATTACGCAGCACATCGGCGCCTATCAGGTGCAGATCAACGGCAAGCCCATCACGTTCCTCGACACCCCGGGCCATGAGGCGTTTACCTCCATGCGTGCCCGCGGTGCGATGATTACGGACATTGCCATCCTCGTCGTCGCGGCGGAGGACGGCATTATGCCCCAGACCGTCGAATCCATCAACCACGCCAAGGCGGCGGGTATTCCCATCATTGTTGCCATCAACAAGATGGATAAGGCGGATGCAAACCCCGAGCGCATTAAGCAGCAGCTGACCGAGTATGACCTGCTTGCGGAGGATTGGGGCGGCCAGACCATCGTTTGCCCGATTTCCGCCAAGACCGGTATGGGCGTGGACAATCTGCTTGAAATGGTCGCGCTGACCGCTGAGGTCGCGGAGCTCAAGGCGAACCCCAACCGCGCTGCCAGCGGTACGGTCATCGAAGCGCGTCTGGACAAGGGCCGCGGCCCCATTGCGACGCTGCTCGTCCAGAACGGTACGCTGCATCAGGGCGACATCATCATTGCCGGCACCGCCGTCGGCCGCGTGCGTGCAATGGTCGGCGACAAGGGCCAGCGCATGACCGAGGCAGGCCCCTCCGTCCCTGTGGAGATCACGGGTCTCGGCGATGTGCCGGGCGCGGGCGCGACGTTCAACGCCGTCGCCGATGAGCGCCTTGCCCGCGAACTGGTGGAGCAGCGCAAGGAAGAGGAAAAGCTCAAGGCGAACGGCCCCGTTACGAAGGTCTCGCTGGAAGATCTGTTCAGCCAGATCCAGGCGGGCGAGATGAAGAACCTCAACATCATTGTCAAGGCAGATGTGCAGGGCAGTGTCGAGGCGGTCAAGAGCTCCATCGAGAAGCTCTCCAACGAGGAAGTGCGCGTGCGCGTGATCCACGGTGCGGTCGGTGCGATCAACGAAAGCGATGTTATGCTCGCGTCCACATCGGGTGCGATCATCGTCGGATTCAACGTCCGTCCCGACGCGGTGGCGGCGGAGAGCGCCAAGCGCATGCATGTCGATATGCGCATGTATCGCGTGATTTATGACGCCATCGACGAGATCGAGGCGGCCATGAAGGGCATGCTCGCGCCGAAGTTCCGCGAGAGCGTTATCGGCCACGCCGAGGTGCGCCAGACCTACAAGGTTTCCAGCGTCGGCACGGTCGCGGGCTGCTATGTCACCGATGGCAAGATCCAGCGCAACTGCGAGGTGCGTATCGTGCGCGACGGCATCGTGGTGCACGAGGGCATGCTGGCCTCGCTCCAGCGTTTCAAGGACGCGGTCAAGGAGGTCGCCAGCGGTTACGAGTGCGGTCTGAGCTTTGAAAAATACAACGATATCAAACTGGGCGATATCGTTGAGGCGTTCGTCATGGAGCAGATCGAAAATTGATGGGCGCAACGCGCATCCATGTTGGGACCGTCGTATGTTCCCGCTGTTTGCGCGGCAACCGAAAAACATCGCTGAGGGGCGGGCGTTTCGCCCGCCCCTTTTCATAACCCCACAAAGGAGGTTTTTGCCATGGCGAGCAATCGCATCAATCGCATCAATGAAGAGATTCAGAAGGAACTGAGCAGCCTCATCCGCACGCTCAAGGACCCGCGCGTGCAGGGCGGCATGGTCACGATCACGCATGTCGATACCACGACCGACCTGCGCTACTGCCGCGTGTTTGTCAGTGTGCTGGATAAGGCACAGGAAAAAGATGTGCTCCGCGGGCTGAAAAGCGCGGCGGGCTATCTGCGCCGCGAGCTGGGGCAGGCGATGGCGCTGCGCTATACGCCGGAGCTGCAATTCACCGCAGACGATTCCATTGAATACGGCGCGCACATTCTGGAAATGCTGCGCGATCCGACGATCGTCAAGCCCGCAAATCCCGCCAACGCCGACATCAAACTGGAGGACGAGGATTGATGCTCACGACGAAAGAAGCTGCGGACTTTCTCCGCGCACACGACCATTACCTCATCCTGACCCATAAACAGCCGGACGGCGACACGCTGGGCTGCGCGGCGGCGATGTGCCGCATGCTGCGCGGCATCGGGAAGACCGCCGCACTGCTGGAAAACGCCGATGTGACGGCGCTCTATGCGCCTTATGTCGAGGGACTGTGGGCGCCGGCGGATTATGCTTATGACACCGTTGTATCCGTCGATCTTGCGGCGTTGGGACTGTTTCCCGCCAACGCCGAGCCGCTGCGCGAGCGTGTGGATCTTGCCATCGACCACCACCCGAGCTATGAGGGCTTCGGCAAGCTCTCCTGCGTACAACCGGAGCGCGCCGCGTGTGGGGAGATCCTTTGTGAGATCGCCGTCGAGCTGGGACAGCTTACCGCGGAGGTTGCACTGCCGCTCTATGTCGCCGTGTCCACGGACACGGGCTGTTTTGTTTACTCCAATGTTACGGGCAACACCCATCGCGTGGCGGCGACGCTGATGGATACGGGCATTGACTACCGTGCGGTGAACAAGCGGTTGTTCCGCACCAAAACCAAAAAGCGCCTCGCACTGGAGGGCCGCCTCATGAGCCAGATGGAGTTCTTCGACGAGGGACGCATTGTTGTGGTTCAGGTGCCGCAGTCGCTGCGCCGCGAGCTGGCGCTCAACGAGGACGATATGGACGACCTTGCCTCGCTCGGCGGATTGGTGGAGGGCACGGATTGCTCTATCACAATGAAGGAAAAGGAAGACGGCGCATGGAAGGTCAGCTTGCGCACGGGACCGCGCGTCAATGCCACGCGTGTCTGCGCGCGCTTCGGCGGCGGCGGGCACCGTGCCGCGTCCGGCTGTGTGCTGACAGGCATGACGCAGGAGCAGGCAAAACGCGCGCTTGTGGATGCGTGCATGGAGGTTGCCGCGGATGCCTGACGGGATCGTGATCGTCAATAAGCCGCAGGGCTGGACGAGCATGGACGTATGCGCCAAGCTGCGCGGTGTGTTCCGTGAAAGACGCGTCGGCCACGCGGGAACACTGGACCCAATGGCGACAGGGGTGCTGCCTGTGTTTGTCGGACAGGCGACAAAGGCGGTGTCCTTTGCGGAAAACGGTACCAAGGAGTACCGTGCCGCTCTGCGCCTCGGTCTCACCACCGATACACAGGATACGACGGGCACGGTGCTTTCCGAGGCAGAGGCAAACGTGGAGGAGCCGGCGCTGCGCGCGGTGCTTGCGCGGTTTACGGGCGAGATCATGCAGGTGCCGCCGATGTATTCCGCGCTCAAGGTCAACGGACAGAAGCTGGTGGATCTTGCGCGCAAGGGCGTTACGGTGGAGCGCAAGCCGCGCCCGGTGACGATCTTTGCACTGGAATTGCTCGGACGCGACGCGGCAACAGGCGACTGGCTGCTGCGGGTCGTCTGTTCCAAGGGCACCTATGTCCGCACGCTGTGCCATGACATTGGCGCGGCGCTGGGCTGTGGCGGTGCAATGAGCGCGCTGACGCGCACAATGGCGGCGGGCTTTACACTGGAAGAGGCGGTTTCGCTGGAGGAGATCCAGACGCGCGGCGAGGCGGTGCTTTGCCCGCTGGACAGCCTGTTTCGGGCGTATCCGGCGTACCGCATCGAACAGGCCGGGGCGGAGCGGCACTGCCGCTGCGGCAATCCGCTGCGTGTACCCGGCCTCGCGGACGGGATGTATCGCGTCTACGGACAGGACGGCACGTTTCTTGCGCTCTCGCACTGCGCGGATGGGGTGCTGACATCCCTGCGCAATTTCTTTACAAACTGATTTGCCCCGTTTTCAATGGAATGACGGAGGCATTGGGGGAAACTATGGCAGAGAAAACAGTCATTGCCCTGGGCTTCTTTGATGGAGTCCACATCGGGCACGGTGCCTTGCTGCGCCGGACAGCGGAGCGCGCGAAGGAGCTTTCCGCCGCGCCGGCGGCATTTACCTTTGACCGCGCGCCGAAAGAATTCGTCACGGGCATCGGTGTGCCGCTGTTGACCTCCGTGGAGGAGCGGCGTGCGCTCATTCGCACGCTGTATGGCATAGATACGACCTTTGTCGCCCCCTTTGACCACGCCATGATGACCATGCCGTGGGATGCATTCCTTGCCGGGCAGCTGGTGGACCGTTATCACGCGGTTCACCTCGTCGCGGGGCATGATTACCGCTTCGGTTACCGCAACGAGGGCACGCCGGAGCGTTTGCGCGACTGGTGCGCGGCACACGGCGTCGGCTGCGACGTGATCCCAAAAGTGGAGCTGGACGGTGTGACGGTCAGCTCCACACACGTGCGGGAGCTGGTGGAGGCGGGCGACATGCCGGCTGCTGCTGCTTTTCTCGGGCATCCCTGCGCCGTGACGGGTGTGGTCAGGCACGGCAAGCACATCGGTACGGAGGAACTGTTCCCGACGGTCAATCTCATACCGGAGCCGTGGCGCGTGCTGCCGCGTTTCGGCGTTTATGCCGTACGCGTCGTGTTGCCGGACGGAAGAGCCTACGCGGGCGTGACGAACGTCGGAATCCGGCCAACCATTGTGGACGACAACCGCGTGACCATCGAAACCTACCTGGTGGATTTCGACGGTGATCTGTACGATACGGAGATCCGGATCGAGTTTTTGCGTTATCTGCGCGGAGAGAAAAAATTTGAATCCATGGCGGCGCTGCACCGGCAGATCGAAGAGGATATCGCACGAGCCAGGGAATAACGAACGAAAAAAGAACGGGCATACCGTTCTTTTTTTATCTGCACCATCCCGCGGCTTGTCCCATTTCCCGACGGAATCATCCGCCGATTCCCGTTACAATAGGGAAAACGGGAGGTGGACAAGCCGTGAAACAAGTTTTGGCGCTCCGTCGGGAAACAGTGGGGCGGGGGCTTACCTATATGTCGCGCGCGCTGTTGGCGGCGCTTTTGGCGGGAGCGAGGATTTATGGGGGCTATGCGCCCTGCGCCGTCGGCATCGTTGCGGCGGCGGGACCGGGCTGGGAAGGACTGTTTGCCCTTGTGGGTGCGGGCCTGGGCGCGTTGCAGCTGTTGGACTTTCCGCATGCGTTGCGCACAATGGCGTGCAGCCTGCTGCTGTTTACGGCAAACAATGCCTTTTGCGAGCTGCGGGTATACGGCAGGCCATGGTTCCGGCCTGTGCTTACCGGCGTGTTGACGCTCGCTGTGGAGGTGATCTATGTCGTGCGCGCGGGCAGTGCGGAGGAGGCGGCATATTGCCTTGCGGCACTGTTGCTCGCAGCGTTGTTTGCCCATTGCGGACAACTTGTTTTTTCCGCACCGGACGCACGACGCACCCAGCCGACCGCGTGTCTGATCCTGCTGCTGGGCGTATTGACGGCATTATCCGCCGCACAGTTTCAAAGCGGTTTCGCGCCCGGGCGCATTGCAGCGGTGCTGGCGGTGATTCTCTTTGCCTTTGACCGCGAGCGGGCCTTTGCACTTGCCGCAGCGCTGTGCGTGGGTCTTGCGATGGACCTTGCCACGCCGGGGCAGAGCTTCTTGCACGCCGCGAGCTATTGTTTCGGCGCGCTGCTGGTGAATCTGCTGCACCATGGCAGTCGTGTGCGCGCCGCTGTGGTTTTTGCGCTCAGCGCGGTGGTCTTTACCCTTCCGCTCGGTGCGGAAGCGGGGATCGCACTGCTCTATGAGGCGTTGGCGGGTACGCTGGCGTTCCTGCTGCTGCCTGCGCGGGTTTTACGCAGTCCGCGCGGAGAGACGTCCACCGTTCCCATCGACGGCGCGCAGGAGGACAGCCTGCGGGAGCGGCTGCGGCAATCCGCGGCGGCGCTGTGGGAGCTGTACGAAAGCGTTTCCCGCACCGAGCCGCCGCCGGAAGAAAACCCCGCCATCATCTTTGACCGCGCCGCAGAGGCGGTTTGCAGAGACTGCTCGCTGCGGGAGCTGTGCTGGGAGCGGGAATACGGGCGGACCTATAACGCCCTCAACGACGCGACTGCGGAACTGCTGCAAAACGGAGTGGGGAGCGGCGAAGAGTTCCCGGCTTATTTTGCCGAACGCTGTATTCGTTTTGCCAGCTTTCTCGGCGCGGTCAACGCTGAAGTACATGCCTTTTTGCTGCGGCGGCAGTATCGTGCGCGGCTGGACGCCGCACAGACGCAGGCGGCGGGACAGTACGCACAGCTCTCGGAGCTGCTGTCACAGACGGCGGAGCGGGGAGCGGCGCCCGCTGCCGCCACGGCGTCGCTGCCCTATTGCGTGGGCGTGACCCTGCGCCCAAAGGGCGGCGAGCGCCTCAGCGGTGACAGCGCCAGCACGTTTGAGACGCCGGACGGTTCGCTGTGCCTTCTGCTCTCCGACGGAATGGGCAGCGGCGAGGCTGCGCAGCGCGAGTCCGGGCAGGCGGTGCGGCTCATCGAACGCTTTTTGCGCGCCGGGATCAACGCGCAGAGCGCGCTCAAAACACTCAATGGAGCCCTGAATCTGCGCGCCGAGCGCAGCAAAGGCTTTACCACCGTCGATCTGCTGACCCTGTCACTCAAAAACGGGGAGGGCGAGGTATACAAATATGGCGCTGCGCCGTCGTACATCAAGCGCGGCAGACAGGTGCGCCGCGTGAACTGCTCCTGTCTGCCCGCGGGTCTGGCCGGAGGCGCCGAACCGCCGGAAATGACCCATATCCGGCTGGAGAGCGGGAGCTTCTTCGTCATGGTGACGGACGGCGTTGCCGACGGCACGGACGATGAATGGCTGGAAAACCTGCTGGCGCAATGGCAGGGCGAAAGTCCGCAGCAGCTTGTCTCCGCCATTCTCGCGGACAGTTACGACCACAAGGGAACCGGCGACGACGCAGGCGTGCTGGCGCTCTACCTGCCCGGGAACGGAACGCAGGCGGCACGCGAGGTATAAGCCGCCCGGTATGGTTTTCCTGTCGCGCGGGTATACTGTCCCTATCAACGAGGGGCAAGGAGTGATGCGCTGTGGTTAAGGGAACCTCCCGACGGGTGATTGTCGTCGATTCGCCGGACACGGAGCTGTTTGAACAGGCGATCTTTATCGTGCGCAACGACGTTTTGAGCAAGCGCGGCGTGACCGCACAGATGCTGGTGGACGAGGCGTGCCGCGTGGCGCGCAGTTGTGCGCGGATGCATCCGCAGGGGCGGAAATGCTTTCGCGCCGCGCCGCTGCTCTGGTGCGCGGCGGGTGCGGCTGTGATCGGGCTTGTGTGGTTGGTGACGCTGCTTCTGTAAGGAAAAGGGACGCAAAAAAGCGTCCCTTTCTTTTTGCAAAAAAAGGATTTACAAACCGTATAGAATACGATATACTAATACGCACCGTATTTGTGTTTGCGAAGAAAAGACCGGAGGAAGAGAATCAAAAGCCATGAACGAAGATTTTTCCAGAACGCTCGCCCTGCTGCGGCAGGAGTCGGAACTTTCGCAGCGTCAGGTCGCCAAGGATCTCGGCATTTCGCAGGCGCTGCTTTCACACTATGAAAACGGCGTGCGCGAGCCGGGGCTTGCCTTTGTGCGCAAGGCGTGCGATTATTACCATGTCAGCGCCGATTATCTGCTCGGACGTACGCTGGATCGTGACGGCGCCGTTATCGGCGCGGACGAGCTTTATGATGCAAGCAACGAAAAGGGCAGCCTGAAGGGCAGCATTGCCGCAACGCTGCAAAAGAAGCTGCTCGTCAATACGACCAGCCTGCTCTTTGAGCTGCTGGGCGGTACAGGGTCGCGGGAAGCGGTGAATGCCGCGGGCGATTACCTCGGCGGCGCGCTTTATCAGCTTTATCGGATGCTGCACCGTGCAGCGGGCGGCAAGGACAAATTTTTCGCCCTCGGCGGCACGGCGTTTTCCATGGATGCGGTGGATGCGGAGATGCGTCTTGCCCGCGTGCGTTTCGCGCAGGCGCTCGACGCGCTGGAGGAAGAAAACACGGCGTTGCCTGCCATGGACAGCACGGCGCTTTCGGAGGGCTATCCCGGCCTGACGCAGAGCCTGTCTCAGGTGCTGCATAACACCGAGGAAGAGACGAACAAGTTACTTGGGAGATAACCGATGAAACAGGAAAACATCCGCAACTTCAGCATCATCGCGCACATCGACCACGGCAAGTCCACGCTGGCGGACCGCCTGCTGGAGAAATGCAACGCGGTCAGTGCGCGCGAGATGGAGGATCAGATCCTTGACAACATGGATCTGGAACGTGAGCGTGGCATCACCATCAAGGCGCGCGCGGTCACGTTCGACTATACTGCGCAGGACGGGGAGACCTATACGCTCAACCTGATCGACACGCCGGGCCATGTCGACTTTAACTATGAGGTTTCACGCTCGCTGGCAGCGTGTGAGGGCGCGGTCCTGATCGTAGACGCCTCACAGGGGATCGAGGCGCAGACATTGGCAAACACATATCTGGCGATGGAGCACGATCTGGAGATCCGGCCCGTCGTCAACAAGATCGACCTGCCTGCCGCCGACCCCAAGCGCGTCAAGGAAGAGATTGAAAACATCCTTGCGATTCCCGCCGAGGATGCGCCGGAGATCAGCGCAAAGCTCGGCACGAACATTGACGCCGTGCTGGAGGACATCGTTCACAACCTGCCTGCACCCAAGGGCGATGCGAACGCCCCGCTGCGAGCACTGATCTTTGACAGCTACTATGATGCGTATAAGGGCGTCATCGTCTATATGCGCCTGATGGAAGGCACGCTCAAGCCGGGAATGCGCGTCAAAATGATGGCGACCGGCTCGGAATTTCAGGTCGTGGACTGCGGCTTGATGCGTCCGCTGGGTCTGGAAAGTACGCCGGAGCTGAAGGCGGGGCAGGTGGGCTGGTTCATTGCCAGCATCAAGGACGTTCATGATACGCAAATCGGCGACACGGTCACCGGCGCGGACGAGCCTGCCGCCGAACCGCTGCCCGGCTACCGCAAGGTGCGCTCAATGGTCTATTGCGGTATCTATACCGAGGACGGCAGCAAGTACCCCGACTTGCGCGACGCGCTGGAAAAGCTCCAGCTCAACGATGCGTCTCTGACCTTTGAACCGGAATCTTCCGTTGCGCTGGGTTTCGGCTTCCGCTGCGGCTTTTTGGGAATGCTGCACATGGAGGTCATTCAGGAGCGTCTGGAACGCGAATTTGACCTCGACCTCGTCACCACGCTGCCGAGCGTCATCTACGAGGTCTACAAGACCGACGGCACGATGGTCAAGGTAGACAACCCGCACAATTACCCCGACCCCGGCGTCATCGAACACGCCGAAGAGCCGTTTGTCAAGGTCACCATCGTTACGCCGCCGGACTATGTCGGCAACATCATGCCGATGTGTCAGGACCGCCGCGGCGAGTTCAAGGACATGCAGTACCTCGATACCTTCCTCGTAGAGATGCACTACGAGATGCCGCTCAACGAGATCATCTACGACTTTTTCGACACGCTCAAGGCGAACACCAAGGGCTATGCCTCGCTCGACTACGAGCTTTCCGGTTACCGTCCGAGCGAGCTGGTTAAGGTCGACCTGCTTCTCAACGGCGATCAGGTGGATGCGCTGAGCTTCATCGCGCACAAGGACAAGGCGTATCCGCGGGCGCGAAAACTGTGCGAAAAGCTCAAGGAGAACATCCCGCGCCAGCTTTTTGAGGTGCCGGTGCAGGCCGCCATTGGCGGACGCGTCATTGCGCGCGAAACGGTGAAGGCGATGCGCAAGGACGTGTTGGCCAAGTGCTATGGCGGCGATATCACGCGCAAGAAGAAGCTGCTGGAAAAGCAGAAAGAGGGCAAAAAGAAGATGCGCAGTCTCGGCACGGTGCAGGTGCCGACGGAGGCATTTTTGGCAGTTCTCAAATTGGACGAATGAAGAAAGAGAAAAGCGGCCTTACGGCCGCTTTTCTTTGATTTTTCTGAGCTGTGCGGCGTTTTCTTCGTTGAGTACGTCCGCAATCGCCATTTTGCGCAGGATGTTTTTCATGGTCGTATCCAGCATCGAGCCCTCGCGGTAATCTGCGGGGAAGATGAAGTCCACGCGCCCGTCCTTGAGCAGACCCTCAACGCCTGCGCGGTTGCTGTCCTGATACACAGCAACCGCCTGCCCGCCGTAGGCGCGCATCATTTTCATGCACGGAACGTCCGAAAGCCCGTCGCCGACATAGATCATGTTTGTAAAGGGGATTCGCTTGCTGTCATCCGGCATGGAGGCGTTGAGATCGCGGTCGTTCGCCACATCGAGAATGCCCTTGTTGATGCGATAGACGAACTGCGTTTTATTGGTGAAGTTGACGTCCAGCTTCGGCCACATGGCGATGCCGTCCGTGCCGTACAGGAACTCACAGGCATAGATTTCCTTGAATTCATGCGCAACGCCGCTACCCTCTATGATCTCCTTGAGCCCGGAGGAGAGGACGTAGTGCTCTACCGTGACGCCAAGCTCTGCGCCGAACGCGTTGATCCGGCCGAACCACTCCTTTACGCCGGGGAACAGCTCGATGGCGTGCCCGCAGTTTACCAGATAGTCCCGTTCCAGACGAATTCCCTTTTTGCGGCACTCATCAATCATCGTATACATGTAGGCCAGCAGTCCGTCCATGTGGTTGCTCCAACCGAAGGTGTTGGCAATGCGCCAGAACTCCGTCGGTGTGTAGCCCAAGCTGGGGATGAACGCATAATCCTGCATGTCGGTGGTGCAGAGGGTTTTGTCAAAATCGTAGAGGAAAGCAATAATGGGCGATTTGTTCATAACGATACCTCAAAACGGGAAAAAGCGGCGCAATTGCGCCGCTTTTTTGCTTACTCTTCGTTTTCTTCGCCGGCGCGGTAGTTGCGGCCGAACTTCAGGTCGGCGAGCTTGATCGGACGCGTCGCCGTATCGGCAAGCGCATCCGCCGCGCTGTCTGCTTTCGGTTCGACAGCGGGCGCCTTCGCCGCTTTCGCCGTCGGGAAGGCGATCGTTGCGTCCGTCGCTGCGGGGAAAACGGTCGTCGCATCGCCATTCTCTTTCTCGCTCACGCGATCATAGGAGGCGAGGATCTTCTCGCTCAGCGCAGCGACGTCTGCTGCTGCGTCGCGCTCTGCCTTTGCCTCATGCGTCGTCTGCTCCAGCGCTTCCGGCGTCAAATCGGGAATCTTTTCCAGCGCGCGGAGCTGTTCTTCACAAACCGCGCGGGCCTTGGCGACAAACTCCTTTGTCTGCGCTTTGACGGCATTGAGACGCTTTTGCTCAAACACGATCTCGTCGTGCAGGGCGCCGATGCGGGCACGCGCCTCCATTTCGGCGTCGGCCAGCATGGTCTCTTTCTTTTCCTCTGCCTCAGAGACCATGTTGCTCGCCATCTTCTGTGCGGAGAGCAGTGCCGCGCGCATAGAGTCCTCCGTGGCACGGTACTCCTCCACCTTGTCGACGAGCACCTTCATTTTCGCTTTCAGCGCGGTGTTTTCCTTGAAAAGCGCCGTATAATCATCGGTCAGCTCATCGAGGAATTCATCCACCATCGTCATGTTGTAACCACCGAACGCGGACTTCGCGAATGCGTGATCAGCAACCTCCTGTGGTGTCAGCATAGAGATATCCCCCTTACAAATACAGACCGGAGCTTTCCAGCTCGTCGATCAGGTCGCCCATGATGTCCACATGATACGGCGTGATGATGTAGGTGTTGGCGGCGACGCGCTTGATCTTGCCCTCACCCGCATAAGCCACGCCGGAGAGAAAATCGATCAAACGGCGCGCAATGTCCTTGTTCGTCGATTCCAGATTGACGACCACGGTGCGCTTTTCCTTGAGGTGGTCGGCAATTTCGGAGGCGTTTTCAAAGCGTTCGGGCTTGACGAGCACGACCTTGAGCTGCGTCGTGGCGTGGATATTCACAACCTTGTTGTGCCGATCCTCTTCGCCGCGCGCGCGGGAAACGCCGCTGCCGCCGCGTTCGGCAAAAGCGCCGGTATCGCCGCGGTCACGCAGGTCGGGGAATTCCTCCTCGTATCCCTCGTCCTCATCGTCGTAGGGATGCGCCCACTTTTTCAGATCATCAAAAATGCCCATGCTGACAGCCCTTCTTTCATGTAGCCTGATCATAATTCCGTTTGCCGAAAATCGCCGTGCCGACGCGCACCATGGTCGCGCCGCAGCGGACGGCGTCTTCGTAGTCGCCGCTCATACCCATCGACAACATATCAAGTCTATTATGATACAACTTCTCGTTGATGTCAACATAAATGGCGCGAACTTTTTCAAAATATGGTATGCTGCCATGCGGTTCTTCCGCAACGGGTGGTATGCACATCAGACCACGCAGACGGACATGCTCCATCGCGCGCGCACGTTCCGCCGCCGCGGGTACATCTGCGGGCGCAAAGCCGCTTTTTGCCTCCTCGCCGCCGATATTCACTTCCAGCAGAATATCCTGGACGATCCCCAGCTTTTCTGCGCGCGCGTCAATGTCGTCCAGCAGCTCCGCCGAGCCGACGGACTCGATCAGATCCACCTTGCCGACGACCTGCTTGACCTTGTTGCGCTGCAGGTGACCGATGAAATGCAGCGGCGCGCCGTCGTAGGCATTTTCCGCCAGTTTCTGTGTCATCTCCTGCACGCGGTTTTCGCCCAGCGCGTCGATGCCCGCGGCGATCGCGCTGCGGCACGCCGCGGCGTCGTTCATTTTGCTGGCGCCCACCAGCATGATCTCCGACGGGTCCCGGCCCGCTTCCTGTGCGGCGCGCACGATGTTGGCGCGTACCTGTTCGATGTTTTCAGCAATTGACATAGCAATGAAAGCCTCCCGTTTTCTGTGTTCTGTGCAAATATTTTCGCATGGCCGGCACAGTGTCAGCCGATGACCTTGCCGTTATACAAATCCTCCGCCGAGACGATTACCTCGTCTCCGGCACGCAGCGTATAGAAAACCAGATCGCTGTCGCGTACGGCGTCAATGGCGCCGGGCTTGACAAGACAGTAATCTTCGCCCTGATAGATGATCTCCACCGGCTTGAAATAGGATTGCAGGCCGATGCGGCAGTAAACACCGGTCGTGCCGTTTTCCCCGATGCGCAGTGCGTTCTTGGGAACGCGCAGGCCGGTGTGGCTTTCCAGAATCAGCTCGGCGTTCTGATCGCGCAGCATTGTGACCGAGGAGAGATAGCGGTCGCCGGCGAGTACCAGCAGACATCGGCCGTTCTGCGAAGCGCTGATGGAACGGACGCGCACGGGCAGCGACGTATCCACGCCGGAAATTGCCAGCTTGTAGTTTTTGCCTTCGCCGATGAGCGCGGCCTCGGCATCGTCGACCAGTGCGGCGTAGTACCAGTTCTCGCCGCGCACAAGCTTGCCCACGGTGCTGTTTACCACGGCGGGAGTCAGGCGGGCAAAGGCGTCTGGCGTCAGCGTGTCGAGCGCTTCCGGCGTCAATACGCCCTCCCAGCCGTCGGCAACGGCGGAGTAGGTGCCTGCAAACGGCGCGGCGATCACCCGCGCCGCACTGCCAACCGCGCTGCTTGCGCTGCGGATCTGCGATTGCAGCTCTTCGATGCGTTCGTTGAGATCGGCGCCGCCGCGATAGGCAAACTCACGCCGCAGCACGGTGGTCTTGAGGGCGGAGGCATTTGCCTCCAGCATATCGTAATTTCCGGCGGCATAAGAGGCGCGCAGCGTGACGATGTCACTTTCAATCTCGCTGTCGAGACGCAGCGCCGTTTCGGTGTCGCGCGCGGCGCTCTGCGCATATTCCAGCTGTTCCAGCTGTGCGTGCAGCGTTGTGACCGTTTGCGCCGCTTCCAGCGCGGAGGCGTTCTGGTACACCGTGGCGAGTTTTCGGCCTTTCCCCACGCGTTCGCCCTCGGCACGCACCAGCTCCACCAGCGGATCGGTGCAGTCAATGACCTCCTCGTCGCGCACGACGTAACCGCCCAGCGTCAACGTGTGCTCAGCACAGTAGGTATACACGGGCGTTGTCAAATCCGGGCGCGTGAAGTAGATCCACGACTGAAAACCGAAGTACGCCACAACAGCGGAGAATATGAAGAACATGATGAGCTTTGTGGTCAGCGAGCTGTTTTTCATAGGCGATGTACCTTTCCGGTACGGGATGCTCACTCCTCCGGTACGCACTCGCGCAGGTCGATGTTCTGCGCGGGCGCGATGGTCGAGATCGCGTGCTTGTAGAGCATCTGCTGCCGGCCTTCGCTCTCCAGCATGACGACAAAG
This sequence comes from Oscillospiraceae bacterium, assembly GCA_902783035.1. GTDB lineage: Bacteria > Bacillota > Clostridia > Oscillospirales > Oscillospiraceae > Hominicoprocola. The sequence goes on along the minus strand of CACZPK010000141.1, from coordinate 20,460 downwards.
GGATCGAAACCCCGCACGGTGCCGCGCATCTGAAAACCGTTGACGAGAAAAACCGTCAGCGACACGCCCTGCTGGCGCGCTTTGGTGAGAAATGCATCCTGTAAATTTGTGTTCTTTTTCATGTACGTATCCGTCCTTTCTTTCTTGCGGACAGCTTGTCCGCCTGTCAGTCAGGATACGCCATATCGGGCGAGGATTTCTGTCGAAAAAGCGAGAGCCGCCCGGAAATCCCGTGTTTGTTTCCAGAGATACCAGTGGACGTCCGGACTGCGCCGCAGCCAGGTGAGCTGGCGCTTGGCGTACTGCCGTGAGCGGAGCTTGATTTCCGCGACGGCGTCCTCCTGTGTCGCTTTGCCGTCCAGACAGGCCAGACACTCCTTGTAACCGATCGCCTGCAGGGCGGTGGATGTGCGCGGCACGCCCGCGTCGAGCAGGGCGCGCACCTCGTCAAAAAGCCCCTGCGCCACCATTTCGTCCACGCGGCGGTCGATCAGCGCCTTCATGTCGGTGCGATCAGCAAAGGCAAAACCGAGGCGCACCGACGCATAGCGCGGCGGGATGCTTTGCGTCTCGCGGTCATGCGCGGTCATCGTTTTGCCGGTTTCGTAAAAAATCTCCAGCGCGCGGACAATGCGCTTGGCATCGTTGGGGTTCAGCTGTGCGGCACGCTCGGGATCAATGCCGCGCAGCTCACACAGCAGCGCATCCGCACCCTCCGCGGCAAGACGTGCCTCCAGCTCCTGCCGGATCACGCCGCCGAACTGTCCCGCGGCGAAATCGTGTCCCGCCAGCAGCGCGTCGAGATACAAACCGGTACCGCCGACGATGATGGGCTGCTTTCCACGCGCGAGGATATCGTCCACGCATTGGCTCGCGTCCGCAACGTAGCGCGCGACGGAATACGGCTGCGCCGGATCGGCAACGCCGACCATGTGATGTGGAACGCCCTCGGTTTCCTCCGGCGTCGGCGCGGCGGTGCCGATGACCATGCCGCGGTAGAGCTGCATGGAGTCGCAGGAGACGACCTCGCCGTCATAGCGCTGCGCGAGCAGGACGCCCATTCTGGTCTTGCCGCAGGCAGTAGGGCCGACGACACAGATGAGCCTATTCGCCATCTTCGTCCGCAACGGGCTGGATGACCGGCTTGCCGTCCCTGTCCAGCAGTACCGTCAACCCGCCGGCAGAACCGTTGAAATAGAAGAGATAATGCACACCCGTTACCTTGTCCATGAGAATGTTTACGCCGCCGAGCCCCATGGTCTCGGTGTGAATGACAAAACGTTTTTCTTTACGCGTCATCATAAACCTCCTGCGTCAAACGGGCTTTATACGATCCGCTTGAACATTTTTTCGATCTCCCGCTGCGTCAGCCTGACCTTGACGGGCCTGCCGTGCGGGCAGTATTCGATTTCTCCGCTTTGTACCTTGTCCACCAGAACGCGCAATTCGCGCTCGTCGCTCTTCCAGCCGCCCTTGATCGCCGCTTTGCAGGCAAGCGTTGCCAGCAATGCGTCGCGCGCACCGGCGGGATCGGCGTGCCGTCCGTCCGCCAGCTTGCCCGCGATTTCTTCCAGCGCCGCCACGGCCTCGCCTTCGCCGACGTCGGCGGGAACAGAGCGGATCAACACGGCATTTCCGCCGAAATCCTCACAGTCAAAACCATACTCCCGCAGCGTGTCAAAGCGCTCTGCGAGAGCGGTGTACTCCGCCGCGCCGAGCTGTGCCACCAGCGGGGTGAGCAGCGCCTGCGACATGATGGGCTCGTTTTGTGCCTTGAAACGGTCGAAGTTCATACGCTCATGCGCGGCGTGCTTGTCGATCAGCCAGACATTTTTGTCCGCGTCCTCACAGACGATGTAGGTATCCAGCACCTCGCCCGCGATGCGCCACGGCGTCGTCGCCTCGGGCGTGAGCGTGACCTGCTCCGGCTCCTGCTCGGGAACACTCACGTTTTTTTTCGCCGGTTCGACCTCTGACACCGTTTCGGACGCGCTCTGCGGCAGGGGAGCGGGAGACGCCTTGACTGCCGCAGGTGCGGGAACCGCGTCGACGGGCGCATGGCGCACAACGTCCGACACACGCATTTTGCCGCCCAGCTCGCCAAGACTGACGGCAGGGACGCTTGTGCGGAACACGGGCGGTTGAGCGTCCTCGCGCGCCTTCGGGGCGACAGACTGTGCGGCGCTGACAGGCGGCTTTGCCGCGGGGGCGGCCTTGGCCTGTGCGGAGCGGAACTGTGCAGCGGTCATGTTCTGATAGAAACCGTCGCGCGGGGCCTGTACCGGCTTTGCCGGGGCGGGTGCGGTACTCTGCGGCTTTGCCTCGCGGTCTAGGGCATCCGCAGCACCGTGGTAGACGAGATCAAATACCTGCTTGTCGTTGACAAACTTGACGATGGTCTTTGCCGGATGCACGTTGACGTCAACCATGTCGAACGGCAGGGTCACGCACAATACACAACCGGGAAAACGGCCTTTCATGATGCGATTGGCGTAAGCCTCCTCCAACGCGGCGGTGAGCAGCTGCGACTTAACCAGACGGCCGTTGACAAAGAAGGTCTGCATGGCGCGGGTGCCGCGCCCATTGAGCGGACGGGTCACAAAACCGTCCACAGCCAGATCATCGTCGCGGCTCTTCACATCGACCAGCGAAAGGGTGAATTCCCGCCCCAGCGCTGCGTAGATCGCAGACTTGAGCGATCCGTCGCCGGGCGTATGGAGCGTTTCGCTGCCGTCCTTCAACAGCTTGAACGAAATATTGGGGTGCGAGAGCGCAAGATGTTCGACGAGACCGGAAATGGCGGTCGCCTCGGCGCTGTCGCGTTTCATGAATTTGAGACGGGCGGGCGTGTTGTAAAAGAGGTCGCGCACAATAACGCTCGTACCCTCCGGACAGCCTGCGTCCTGCACCTCTCCGGGAACGCCGCCCTCCAGATGCAGCGTCGCGCCGCTGTCCGCACCGCGCAGACGCGTGAAAATATCGAGCCGCGAGACGGACGAGATCGCCGCCAGCGCCTCACCGCGGAAACCAAGCGTGCCGATGGCCGCCAGATCCTCTGCTGTGCGCAGCTTGCTCGTGGCATGGCGCAGAAAAGCCGTGGGCAGTTCCCCAGGGGCAATGCCGCAGCCGTCGTCGCTGACGCGCAGATAGGTCATGCCGCCGTCCTGAATCTCGATCGTGACGGCGGTTGCACCCGCGTCGATGGCGTTTTCCAGCAATTCCTTGGCAACGCTGGCGGGGCGTTCGACCACCTCGCCCGCGGCAATCAGGTCGGCGACATGGGGAGACAGCTGCCGGATATGGGGCGTCAAGTTTAAATTCGACATAACAGAATCCTCCGTGCCCGTCCGCTTTTGCAAACGGGCAGCGCCGCATTTCGCGATTGCCGCGTCGGCGGCGGGCGAAACGGCGTCGTATGGCATGCCGGCATCAAATCACATATAATGCCAGCGCGTTGACGATGATATGCAGGGCTATGGACGTCCAAAGCGTACCCGAGCGGTCAAATGCCCACGCGAACACCAGCCCTGGCACAAGGTACTGCGCCAGCAGCAATGCGCCGCTCAGGCTCCACGGCGCGGCGGCAAACGTCCACGCGTAGGCAAATGCGAACAGCAGCGCCGAGAGCGCATAGGCAACGACACGGCTCTTTTCCTTGACACAGCCGAACACCAGCCCCCGGAAAAGCACCTCTTCCACAAACGGCGCGAGAAACACGACAATCAGCACCGTTGTGCGCGGCGCCGCGCTGACTTGCGCGGCGATGGTGGTGTCATTGAGATTGACGCGGCTGCCGAAGAAAAAGTTCAGCACGCGGTAAAAAAGTTCGTTTGCTCCATAGAAAACCAACAGCGACAAAAACAGCGAACCCAGCGACCGGTTGAGACCATCGAAGAGCCTGGTGGTCGTCAGGGCGATGAAGCTGTGGAAGATCAGCACGGTGGCGGCGAAGAGGACATAGTAGTACAGCGCACAGCGCAGCGATGCGCCGAGCGACGTATCCAGCATGACCTCCGCAAACGAAAAAATCTTATCGAGCAGCAGCGGCATCACCAGCAGGTACACGATAAAGAAGATCGTACCTGCGAGGCGTTCCGCGTGATTCATGTGCGTGGTTGCGGCTTTCTTTGCCACAGGCACACCTCCTTCAGTTCAGTTTCTGCTTCAATTCGTACAAAAGCTGCATGGCCTCGATGGGCGTCATCGTCTCAGGCTGGGCGCGTCGCAGGCTGTCAAGCACTTCCGCTTCACCGATGGCGGTCATGCTGATCTGATCCTCATCATGCCGCGGCGCGACTTCGTAGCCCTTGCCGCGTTCCAGCTCCGCCAGGATCGTCTTTGCGCGGCTGACGACTTCCTTTGGCAAACCCGCCAGCGTGGCGACCTCGATGCCGTAGCTGCGGTCCGCACCGCCGGGGACGATCTTGCGCAGAAAGATCAGCTCATCGCCGCGCTTTTTGATGGAAATGTTGTAGTTCTTGACGCCGGGAAGCGTGTCTTCCAGCTCCGTCAGCTCATGATAATGCGTGGCAAAAAGCGTTTTTGCACCCAGTTTGCGCGCCGAGGCACAGTGCTCCAGCACGGCACGCGCGATGCTCATGCCGTCGAAGGTGGACGTGCCGCGTCCGATCTCGTCAAGAATCAGCAGGGAGCGGGACGTCGCACGGCGCATGATCTCCGCTACCTCGCTCATCTCCACCATGAATGTGGACTGGCCACCGGCAAGGTCGTCACTTGCGCCGATGCGGGTGAAGATGCGGTCGACCACGCCGATATGTGCGCTTTTTGCCGGGACGAACGAACCGATCTGTGCCATGAGCGTGATGAGCGCGACCTGCCGCATGTAGGTGGACTTGCCTGCCATATTCGGCCCCGTGATGATGGCGACGCGGTTTTCCTTTTCGCCCATATAGGTGTCGTTCGGCACGAAAAGGCTGTCCTTCAGCACCCGCTCCACAACCGGGTGGCGCCCGTCATGGATTTCGATGACGCCGCTGTCGTCCACGCTCGGGCAGCAGTAGTTGTTCTTTACCGCCACCGTTGCGAACGAGCAGAGCGTATCCAGCTCCGCAAGGGCGGCAGCGGTCCGCTGGATGCGCTCCGCCTCGGCGGCGACACTGTCGCGCAGCGCGGTGAACAGTTCGTATTCCAGCGCGTTGAGCCGGTCGCCGGAGGTCAGAATATCCTGCTCCAGATCTTTCAGTTCCTGTGTGACAAAACGCTCGCCGTTGACCAGCGTCTGTTTGCGGATGTAATCCTCCGGCACCTGATCCTTGAATGAGTTCGACACTTCGATGTAGTAGCCGAAGACCTTGTTGTAGCCGATGCGCAGCGTGCGGATGCCCGTGCGCTCCTTTTCACGCTCCACGATGGCGGGGATCAGGTTCTTGCCGCCGTCATGTATCTCGCGCAGCCGGTCGACCTCGGCGTTAAAGCCGTCGCGGATAAAGCCGCCCTCGCGCACGGAGAACGGCGGTTCGTCGCAAAGCGTATCATGGATCTGTGACGCGACGTCTTCGAGGATATCCAAATTGTTATAAATCTCAGAAAGTTTACTATTAGTAAACGGCTTAAGCTGTTCCTTGACCGCGCCGAGCTTTTCGATGGAGGCGCGCAGGGAGACAAAATCCCGCCCGCCTGCGTTGCCGTAAACAATGCGGCCGATCAGACGCTCCATATCCGCAATGCCGGTCATGGCAAGGGTCAGCTCTTCGCGCGCCATGGTCAGTTTGACCAGCGCTTCGACCGCCGAAAGGCGGCGGTTGATCTCCGCCGCGTCGCGTAGCGGCCGTTCCAGACAGGAGCGCAGGCAGCGCGCACCCATGGCGGTCTTGGTTTTGTCCAGAACCCAAAGCAGGCTCCCGCGTTTTTCCTTGCCGCGCATCGTCTCGGTCAGTTCCAGATTGCGGCGTGCGGCCAGATCCAGCTCCATGAAACGGCCCAGCTCATAGTATTCCAGATGGTTGATGTAAGCAAGGTCGGTCTTTTGCGTTTCGTGCAGATAGGAAAGCAGACCGCCCAGCGCCAGCGTTGCGGCGGGGTTGTTGCGGGGGAGATTGGCAAATGCGTCCTCGCCATATTGTGCCAGCACGGATTTTTCAGCATCCCGCAAGTCAAAACGCTTGTCAGCGTTTTCGGCGGCGCAGTTCAGTTTTTGCCGCAGCAGGTCGAAAATGGCGGCATCCTGATATGCGCCGGCATTGAGCACGGCTTCGGCTGGGGTAAAGCGCACCAGCTCGTTCATCAAATGCTCACGGCAGTCCGGACCGGAAAAGGCCGTGACATGTGTGTGACCGGTGGACATATCACAGAAGGCGACGCCCGCGCGCGCACCGCCGGGATCATTATCTGCGTTTTGTGTGTCGAGGAACACGCCTGCAAGGAAGTTGCCGCGGTTCGCGTCGAGGCTCTGGCTGTCGATAACAGTGCCGGGCGTGACGACGCGGATGATGTCGCGCTTGACCAAGCCCTTGGCAAGCGCGGGGTCTTCGGTCTGCTCGCAGATGGCGACCTTATATCCCTTAGCGATCAGACGGGCGATGTATCCGTCGCTGGAGTGGTAGGGAACGCCGCACATGGGCGTCTGGTCCTCCTTCGCCTTGCCGCGGTCGCGGGTGGTGAGGGTCAGGTCCAACTCGCGGGATGCGGTGAGAGCGTCCTCGTCGAACATCTCGTAGAAGTCGCCGAGGCGGAAGAATAAAATCTCATCCTTGTGCTGTTCCTTGATCGCAAGGTACTGTTGCATCATGGGGGTGATTTCCGCCATCGCTGTGTCTCTCTTTCTCTCATACTGTTTTCAGATCAAAAGGATTGATTTGAAATTCCGCGTGCCGCACAAAGCGCATCACGCCGTCTCAGATTTCAAATATGCTGCCGCCGGACATGTACTGTATTTGCTCACCCAGCGTTTCCCGCAGAATGGCGAACGCCTCTTGCCCTGTGCAGTGGCCGGTGTAAAACGTTGTGCCTTTACGCTCCTTCAGTTCCGAGGCGATTGCTTCGATCAACTCGCGCGGCTGCGTCTGAGCCAGCGAGGGATTATAAAGGTGGAAACCCGCAAAGACCGCGTCGGGCGCGCGGCCGAGGATTTCCTCCGCGCGGCGCAGGATGTTGACGACGCCGTTGTGCGCGCAGCCGCCAAAGAGCGCCGTTTTGCCGTTTTCGGTGATGAGCAGATTCTGCTCGTGCCGGAAGGCGTCGGGCGGGAAATCTTCGCCGATCTTTTCGCGCAGCGTGTCGTTGGCGTGTGACCAGTAATCGCGTCCCATGCCGCCGGAGAAGAGCGTCAAACCGGGCGCGATCTCCGTGACGCCGTCCATGAGGCGGAACCGGCTTTCATACTTTCGCAGTACCTTGTCCAGTCCGATGTAGGCGCACTTTTGCGGTGTTACGACGTAATAGGCGCCCCAGGCGCCCTTTTGCAGATAGACTGGGGCTTGCTCGTTGCGACGGCAGAACAGATCCAGTCCGCCGCTGTGGTCGTCATGTGCGTGGGAAAGGAACGCTAAGTCTATCGCACGGACGTCGACGCCGAGCCGCTCGGCATTTTCCAGAAACATCGCATTTGGTCCCATATCGAACAGGATGCTGTGCGATTGTGTCGCAATGTGCATGGAAAGGCCGTGCGCACACTTTATATCGTTGCGGCAAACGCTATTTTCCAGCAGGACGGTGATTTTCATGGCAAAGCCTCCGATACAAAATGTAATATTCCGGCAAAATATTACAACTCACCGTAGAGCGCCCAAGTGTTGGCGTCTGTGATGCGAACCTCGGCAAAGGAGCCGATGCACGCGGGATCGCCTTTCATGCGGACGAGGCGGTTGCCTTCCGTACGTCCGGAAAGGGGGTAGTCGGCATCGTCGCTTTCGCCGTCCACAAGGACGCGGAGCGTTTTGCCGACGTAAGAGGCGTGTTTTTCCGCGCTGTAGGCGTTCTGGACGTCCAGCAGACGATCAAACCACTTCTGCTTTTCCGCGCGGGGTACGGGATCGTCCATTTCCGCGGCCGGCGTGCCGGGACGCGGGGAGAAGATGAAGGTGAACAGCGCGTCGAATTTGACCTCCCGCACAAGGGAGACCGTGTCCATTGCTTCTGCCTCGGTTTCGCCCGGAAAACCGATGATGACGTCACTGGTCAGCACGAGATCAGGCATGACCTTGCGGGCGTAGTTGATCAGCTCCAGATAGCCTGCGCGCGTATAGGGGCGGTGCATCGCCTTGAGCACACGGTCGTTGCCGCTCTGGACGGGCAGGTGCAGATTCTTTGCAACATGGGTGCAGCGCGCCATCGTATCGAAGAGCTTCGGCGTTGCATCCTTGGGCTGGCTCGACATGAAGCGCAGCCAAAAGTCACCGGGAATTGCATCAACGGCGGAGAGCAGATCGGCAAAATCGTAGTCGATCGGAAGGTCATTGCCGTAGCTGTTGACGTTTTGACCCAACAGGTAAATCTCCTTATATCCGGCCTCGACCAGTTCGCGGCACTCCGCGATGATCTTTTCCGGGTCACGGGAGCGCTCACGTCCACGGACATAGGGGACAATGCAGTAAGAGCAGAAATTGTTGCACCCGTACATGATGCTTACCCAGGCGCGCACCGTGCCGTCGCGCCGGACAGGCAGACCCTCGGCGATCCGACCGTGTTCGTCGTCGATGGAAAACGCGCGTTTGTGGGTCGTCAGCACGCCGTAAAGCAGCTCCGGCAGCCGCCACTCAGCCTGTGGGCCGAGCACAAGGTCGACGTGGCGGTAGGATTCCTTCACCTTGTCCGCAATGCGTTTTTGCTGTGCCATGCAGCCGCAGAGCACGATGACCTGTTCCGGGTTTGCCTCTTTGGCGTGCGTCAGCTCGCCGAGCGTGCCGAACACACGCTTTTCCGCATGTTCGCGGATGGCGCAGGTGTTGAGCAGCACCACGTCGGCGGCAAGCGGGTCGTCCGTCGGCTCAAAACCCATTTCCCGCAGCATGCCGGCAAGCACTTCCCCGTCCGCCACGTTCTGCTGGCAGCCAAAGGTGTCCACCAGAGCAAGCGGCGCACGCCGCAGCGTGTCGGTAATGGCGCGGATCTTTTGTATATATTTCTTTTGCTGTGCAAGCTCCTCTGCGCTTACCAGCACTTCCTTGCGTTCCAAACGGTTGTCCTCCAAATGCACAATTTATAACTTATACAATTTAACACAAAAGCCCTGCGGTAGCAAGGAAAAAATCCTCCGGTCCCGTTCGGGACCGGAGGGTGAAAAGAGCGGTGCGATGCGCTTACAGCGTCAGGTAACGATGAAGCAGCGTGGCGATCTGCGCACGGGTCGCCTTATCTGCGGGGGAGAGCGTAGTGGCGCTCGTACCGTTGATATATCCGCGGCTGACCGCCCAGGCCATTGCGTCCTTTGCATAGGAGGCAATCTTGCCGGCATCGGTGTAGACGCTCAGGTTGGCGGAGCCGGAGAGCGTGCCGCCCATGGCCGCCGTGTAGTTGTAGAGGATGCGCGTGAAATCCTGACGTGTGATGGCGCCGGAGGGATTGTAGGTGTTGCCCGTGACAACGCCCGTCATAATGCCGGTATTTGCCGCCCAGATTGCGCTGTTGCGGTAGTAGGCATCCGCGGGAACGTCGGTATAGGGCATGGTTCCGGTGACCGTCGGGCTGCCGGCGTTGCGGTAGAGGATCAGAACCAGGTCGCAGCGGCGCATGGTGTCATTGGGAGAGAACAGGCCGTTGCCGGTACCGTTCACGAGGCCCCACTTGCTGGCAAAGTCGACGGCGTTCGCCGCCCAGGTGCCTACATTGGCGGCGGTGATATCGGAGAAAGTGGCGGAGGCAGACTTCTTCTCAACCTTGAGCGTCATTTCGTCCGCATAAGAACGATAGGAGGTATAGACGGTGAAACCCAGCGGCATGGAGCCGTCCATATCGGAGCGGGGAATGTAGGTCAGCGCGGTGATCGGATACCCGCCGCTGGGAACCGTGGCGGAAACGTAGAGCTTCGTGCTGTTCGGCATGGGCGTGCCGCGGCCGTTGCTGTAGTTGAGGTACAACTTGCCAAGCAGCGGCTGATCAAACACAACATAGAGAACACTGCTTGCGCTGGCGTTGCCGCATACATCTTCAGCGCGGAAGGTGTAGCCATCCGTGACGGTAATGGTGGAGACCGTTTCACTGTAGCGGAAGGTGACCTTGCCGGCGTAAAGCTCATTGCCGTCTGCCGAGAAGGCGATGTAGCGGATGGAATAGCTGCCCGTGCCGCGCGAAGCGGGAACATAGGCGAGGCGGGATACCGCGTCCGTGCCGGCGGTGCCGTTGACATAGAAGGGATAGAGATCCACCGTGGAGGAGGTCAGCTCCGTGCCGCGGCCTGTGGCTTCGTTGTAGTTGCTGTAAAGCGTGCCGTAGTCGGGCAGCTCCATCAGCTGAATGTAGAACGCGGGCGAGGTCGCGGTGCTTGCCGTCGCGGTGCGATAGGCGTTGGCAAAATCACTTTCCTGAAGCATCAGCGCGCCGCCCGCACGACCGAAGGTATAGGTGATCTCAGGAACAGCGTTGGCAGTGACATAGATGCGCAGGGTACCGTGGCTTGCGAGCAGGCCGCCGTTGCTGCCGTTGCGGCCGTAGCAGGTGAAGGAAATCTCCTGATAGCCCGCGTAGGAAGGAGCGGTGAAGGATACGTCGGCAAGGTAACGGGCATTGGAGTTTCTGGAATCATAGTATCCGGCAACGTAGAAATTGTAACCGTTGCCCGTGCTCAGGCGCGAGCCACCCACGTACAGGGAACCGAAGTTGCGCGAGATGTTGTTGAACTGCACATACTCCAAATGATAGCGCGAGCTGTGCTGTTCGATGAACCACGTTTCAAAATCGCTGTCCTGAAAAACCAGCGAGCCGTTTGGCGTCAGCGAGAAATACAGCGCCGCGGTTTCGGAGGTGAGATTGGATGCGACGATGCGCAGCTTGCCGCTTGCCAGCGACGCGGCGCTGAGATCGGAGCCGTATACGCTGTAGCCGATCTCAAACGTGCCGGACTGGGAGGGGACAAAATAGAGGTCGTCGATGTCTGCCGAGGCGACAAAGGTGTTGGCGTTGACGGCATAGACGCGCGTGGAATCCGTGTAAAGGGTGCCGTTGCAGGTGTTGACGGATGCAGCGTTGTCAAACTTGATGTACTTCCATGCCGAAGAGCCGACATTGGCGTCGATGGCGTTGTGCAGCAGGGTGTCTGCCGAGTCGGAGCTGCGGCGCGTGCTGTGGTCAAAACGATAGGCGTCCACACTGTCCAGCGTGACCGTGAGGTTGAGAGAATCGGAGCCGGTGCCGATCGTCAGCACGCCTGTAGCGATCAGCACGCCTGTGGCATTGGCGCCGCTGTAGGCGGAATACTCGATCTGGAAAGCGGAGCTGCGGGAGGACACATAGTACAACTGGGCAGCGTCGCCGCTGTTGACCACCGTCCCGCTGCGCACCACGGAACTCCCGTTATTCATGCCGGTGTAGAGCGTGCCGGCGTTGCTGCCGGAGGTGATGGAACCGAAACGGAGGGAGCCGTAAGCGCCCAGCGCATCGGTAAGAATGGATACACCCGTGGAACCGCCGGAGGAAACGTCGGAGAACAGGTATTCGGTGGCGGAACCCAGACCGATCTGGATGTTCTTCACCGCGTTTTGCACCTCAATGGTGATGGTACCGGTCAGCACTGCCGCGCGGCCGGAGCTGCTGACGGTGTAAGTAACGATATAACGGCCGGATGTGGCAGGCGCGAAAACCATGCTCTCCACGAGGGAAAGGCTGCCGTAATAGCTGCTGTCAACGGCGACCGTCTTGGCCGAGGTGGTATAGAGCGTACCGACGGAACTGCTGCCGACAGAATTGAATGCAATGGTGGGATTCCCGGAACCGCCCGCCTTGGCGTAGCGATCGGCGATCTCGGTGTAAATCTTCTTGAGGGACAGATCGGTGCCGGCGCTTGCGGTGTCGGTGACGTCGCCCGTCACGGCGGCAACGCTCACGGTGCAGGAGGCGGTGTATTCGGTGCCGCTGCTGTCCGCCACCTTGGCGATGATGGTCGCGGCACCGGATCGCAGCGCCGTCACCTTGCCGTCGGCGGATACGGAAGCGACCGAGGCGTCGCTGGTGGTGAAGGTCGGCGTGTAATTGAGGCCGGCGGGACGGACCGTTGCGACCAGCGCCACAGGCGCGTCGCCCACCGACATGCTCAGCGAGTTGCGGTCAAGCGAAATGCCCTCAATGCCCACAACCTGAAGATTGGCAGTCAGGGTTTCCCCGCCGACGGTGGTATGGATCTTCGTGCTGCCCTTGGCATGCGCGGTCACGTTGCCCTGACTGTCCACCTCGGCAATCGCGGGGTTGTCGACGTAGTATCCGGCGGCTACGCTGTCCGTGACACCGCTTTCCCACACAACGGAGGGCGTGGCATGCGTGGTCTTGCCCACCTCTACGGTGAAGGGGCCGAAGGTCTTTGATTTGATCACGTCGTTTTTAACCGTGACCGTGCAGACAGCGGACTTGGAGACGCTGCCCGTCGTCGCTGTGACCGTCACCGGGGCGCTTTCGCCGGCAACGGCGTCCGCTGCGGCGGAGACCGACGCACCGGTGCTGTCCGTGGAGGCGATGACGATCTTGGAGCCGTCCGGTACGTTCCAGGTGACGGTGCCGTCAAAATCCGCGGGCTGGACGGTAGAAGTCAGACGGACGGGGAGCGGCGTGCCGCCGTGCAAATAGACGGTTGCCGCCGTTTTGTCGAGTGTGACCAGCGAGGGTGCAACCGAGTTTGCCGCCAGAGCGGGCACGCACAGGCTGCACAGAAGCGCAAGCACAAGTAGAATGGAGGAAACGCGTGCGTGGAGCTGTTTCATAACTGCCACCTCATCATTGATCGGGATTCTGCTGCACCGTGTCGGATCTCCACCGGCACAGCAGTCAACATAATACAGTATAACACAACATTTGCGAATTTCTACCCCTGATTCACATTTTTTTGCGGAACATCTGGTATTCGCGGCGAGAGGGAAAAACGGACGCATGCACATACCCAAAATCGGCCGGATACAAACGCGAAAAAACGCTCTTGCCTGTGCCTTTCTGATATGATAAAATCATCAAGGTTTGGTTACAAAGAAATATACGTCGAAAGAAGGCCTTTTATTTGAAATTAGGTATCGTGGGGCTGCCGAATGTCGGCAAAAGCACCCTGTTTAACGCCATCACCAATGCCGGTGCGGAGAGCGCCAACTATCCGTTCTGCACCATCGAGCCGAATGTCGGCATGGTTGCCGTGCCGGATGAGCGGCTGGACAAGCTGGCGGAGATGTACCAGCCCAAGAAGAAGACGCCCGCCGTCATTGAATTTGTGGACATTGCGGGACTGGTCAAAGGTGCGAGCAACGGCGCGGGACTGGGCAACAAGTTTCTGGAGAACATTCGCCGCACGGACGCCATCGTCCATGTGGTGCGCTGCTTTGACGACGAAAACATCATGCACGTCGTCGCGGACGCGACGCAGAACGTTCCCGTCGACCCGCTGGGCGACATCGAGACCATCGATCTTGAGCTGATTATGGCAGATCTGGAGATGGTCAACCGCCGCGTGGAGAAGGCGTCGAAAAACGCCAAGTCCGGCAACAAGCAGGTTGCCCACGAGGCGGAGCTGTTCGCGGAGCTGGCGAAGCATCTCGACGCGGGCAAGTCTGCGCGCACGTTCGACTGCTCAAATGAGGACGAAAAGCTTGTTGCGACTGCTGACCTGCTGAGCCTCAAGCCCGTGATTTACGCCGCCAACATGGACGAGGACGGCTTTGCCGATCAGGATGGCAATGCCTATCTGAAGCTTGTGCGCGAGCGCGCAGAGCGCGAGGGCGCGCAGGTGCTGCCCATCTGTGCGAAGCTGGAACAGGAGATCGCGGCGCTGGAGCCGGATGAGCGCGCCATGTTTCTGGAGGAGCTGGGCGTGGAGGCGTCCGGACTCGACCGCTTGATCCGCTGCTCCTACACACTGCTGGGCCTGATTTCGTTCCTGACCTACGGCGAGGATGAGTGCCGCGCATGGACGATCAAAAACGGCACCAAGGCGCCGCAGGCGGCGGGCAAGATCCACAGCGACATCGAACGCGGCTTTATCCGCGCCGAGACGATCAACTTCAAGGACATGATCGCCTGCGGCAGCGTACAGGCGGCAAAGGAAAAGGGCTTGCTGCGCTCCGAAGGCAAGGAATACGTCGTCAAGGACGGCGATATGATCTATTTCCGCTTCAACGTCTGATCCCGACGCATGAAGACGGAAACGGAAAGTGACGTGCATGACGCTGAGAAGTGACAAACTGAACGTTCCGCGCACGATGCTGGTCGGACTTGCGTTTCTCTCCATCTACGCCTTCTGGCAGATGTACGACACCGTTGTGCCGAAGATGCTCACTGAGACCTTCCGCATGAACGAAACGCTGACCGGCGCCGTTATGGCGGCGGACAATATACTCGCGCTGGTTCTGCTGCCGTTTTTCGGCACGCTTTCCGATTGTACGAATACCCGGATCGGGCGGCGGATGCCGTTTATTCTGGGCGGTACGCTGGGCGCCGTCGCGCTGATGAATGCGCTGCCGCTGCTGGATAACGGCTATTATGCCGCGCCGGACATGCGCAAAGCGGTTGCCTTCGTGGTTGTGCTCGGACTGCTGCTCATCGCCATGGGGACGTACCGCTCCCCGGCGGTGGCGCTGATGCCGGATGTGACGCCCAAACCCCTGCGCTCCGCGGGCAACGCCATTATCAATCTGATGGGGGCGCTGGGCGGGGCGCTCTACCTCGGCGTGGCGGCGGTGCTGTACCCCAACGCCAAGGTACAGGGGCTGGCCCATGTCGACTACCGGCCGCTGTTTCTCGTGGTGTCCGCGCTGATGCTGCTTGCGGTAGCGGTGCTGTTTTGCACCGTGCGTGAGCCGGCGCTTGCGGAGGCCAACCGTGCGCTGGAGAGAGAGCACACCGAATGGTCGCTTGCCGTGGACGACGGCAGCGGCAAGGCGGTGCTGCCGCCCGCGGTGCGCCGCAGTCTCGGATTTCTGCTCGCATCCATTGCGCTGTGGTTTACGGGTTATAACGCCGTGATCACGTGGTTTTCCACCTATGTCGATGCCGTGATGGGGCAGGGGCTTGGCGGTGCGTCCACCTGTCTGCTCATTGCGACCTGCGGCGCCATCGTCTCGTATCTGCCCATCGGCGTGCTTTCCTCGCGCCTGGGGCGGAAAAAGACCATTTTGGGCGGGGTCGTGCTGCTGGTGGCCTGCTTTTTGCTGGGCTTTGTGCTGACCACGGCGTATCGCAGCATCAACGCCGCATTGTTCATTGTGTTTGCCTGGGTCGGATTCGCCTGGGCGGCGATCAACGTCAATTCACTGCCGATGGTTGTGGAAATGTGCCGCGGCAGCGATATCGGCAAATTTACCGGTTACTATTATGCCGCGTCCATGGCGGCACAGGTGGTGACACCCGTGCTTGCCGGGACGCTTATGCGACATCTGGGCTACCATGTGCTCTTTCCCTACGCCGCTTTTTTTGCGGCGGGTTCGTTCGGGACGATGCTGTTCGTCCGGCACGGTGACGCGGGAGCGTCGGAAAAGCGCGGACTTGCCGCGCTTGAGGACATGGAGAACTGATCGGAAAAGGAGCGTGACCCAATGGCTGAGACCGCAAAACCCAAAAAGCGCTGGGGTGACCGCAAGGATGCAAAGCTGCTGCGGCATGAGGACGCACTGCACTTCATCATGGGCGTCATCTACCCCAACCGCCCGGATAATGAAGCCTATATCTCTGAACGGATCGACCTGACGGCAATCAACGCGTATCTGGAAAAGAAAAATGTGCCGGACATTGATTTCAAGTACACCTTTTTCCACCTGATCGTTGCCGCACTGGTCAAAACCGTGACGCTGCGTCCCAAACTCAACCGTTTCTTTGTCAACGGCAATTACTATCAGCGGGACAAGGTGACGACCGCATTTGTGGTGAAAAAGGAGTTCAGCGACTCCAGCGAAGAAAAGATGGCGTTTCTGGAGGCGAAGCCGGCGGATACGCTGGAGACCCTGCACAACGCCATCCGCAACATCGTGCGCGCCACCCGCTCCGGCAAACAGAACACCACCGACGACAGCATGGATCTGTTTAACCGCCTGCCGCGCTGGCTTGCAAAGGCGCTGCTGCACTTTGTCATGTTCCTCGATAAGCACGGCTGGGTGCCGGATTCCCTGATTGCGGACGATCCGAATTACAGCACGGTGTTTATCTCAAACCTCGGCTCCATCCGGCTCAAGTGCGGCTATCATCATCTGGCCAACTGGGGTACGGCGTCGATCTTTGTCATCATCGGGGAGAAAAAGTGGACACCTGTGTATAATAAGGACGGCTTTGTGAAAATGACCGAAACCCTCGACCTTGGCCTGACCGTGGACGAGCGCATCGCGGACGGATACTACTACGCCAAGAGCATCCGCCTGCTCAAATACCTGCTTGAGCACCCTGAGGAGCTGGAAAAACCGTTGTCGGAGGAAGTTTCCTATGAGTGAAATCACTGCAAAGACCCCGTGGAAAAACTCCATGGGGGATATCCCCATGCATCTGGACTATTTCCAAGGCACGATGTTTGAACGGATCGAGTCCGTTGCCAGAGAATACCCCAACTACATCGCCTTTGATTTTATGGGCAGGACGACGACCTACCGTCAGATGATCGCGGAGATCGAGCGTTGCGCCAAGGCGCTCAAGACCATCGGCATCCGCGAGAACGACAAGGTCACGATCGCCATGCCCAATTGCCCGCAGGCGATCTACCTGTTCTACGCCGTCAACCTCGTCGGCGGCATCAGCAACATGATTCACCCGCTTTCCGCGGAAAAGGAGATCGAATTCTACCTCAACGAGTCCGAGAGTGTGCTTGCCATCACGCTGGACCAGTTCTATGACAAGTTTGAGCGCATCCGTCAGAATACCAAGGTCGTCAACATCATCATTGCCTCGGTGAAGGATGCGCTCTCCAAGCCCATCCGCGCGGGCTATATGCTCACCGCGGGGCGCAAGATCGAAAAGATCCCCGCAGATGCGCCGGTGCTGATGTGGAAAGACTTCCTGCGCTTGTCGCGCTCCTGCTATTACAAGAGCTACAAGGTCCCGCGCAAGAGCGAGGACCCCGCCGTGATCCTTTATTCCGGCGGTACGACAGGTACGACGAAGGGCATCGTGCTGACAAACGGGAACTTCAACGCGCTTTCGCAGCAGCTTGCCGCGACGAATCCCATGCTGCGCCCCGGCGACAAGATGCTCGCCGCCATGCCGCTGTTCCACGGTTTCGGATTGGGTGTTTGCATCCACGGCATGCTTTCCAACGCCACGCGCTGCATTCTGATCCCGCGCTTTACGCCCAAGAGCTATGCCAAGCAGATCACGAGGAAGAAATGCAACTTTATCGCCGGCGTGCCGACGCTCTATGAGGCGCTGCTGCGTCTGCCGGGCATGGAGAAGGCGGACTTTTCCAGCCTCAAGGGCGTGTTTTCCGGTGGTGACAGCCTGTCCATCGAGCTGAAGAAGAAATTCGACAAGTTCCTGTATGAGCATAAGGCGGTCATTCAGGTGCGCGAGGGGTACGGTACGACCGAGACCGTCACCGCCTGCTGCCTGACCCCGCCGCACATGCACAAGGAGGGAAGCATCGGCATTCCGTTCCCCGATACCTACATCAAGATCGTTGAGCCGGGAACGGACAGGGAGCTGCCCTTTGGCGAAGAGGGTGAGATCCTGCTGGCCGGGCCCACCGTTATGAAGGAGTATATGAAGCATCCGGAGGAGACGGCGCAGACGCTGCGTACCCATGCCGACGGGCTGACATGGGTCTATACCGGCGACCTCGGCACGATGGACAGTGATGGATTTGTGTTCTTTCGCGGGCGCGCCAAGCGCATGATCATCACCTCCGGCTATAACGTCTATCCCGCGCAGATCGAGAACATTCTCGACGCGCATGAGGCGGTGCAGATGAGCTGCGTCATCGGCGTGCCGGACGCTTACAAAATGCACAAGGTCAAGGCGTTCGTCAAACTCAACGCGGGCTATCAGCCGAGCGAGGAAACCCGGCAGTCCATCCTTGACTACTGCGCAAAACACGTTGCCAAGTACGCGATGCCCTACGATGTGGAGTTCCGCGAAGACCTGCCCAAAACGCTGGTGGGCAAGGTTGCGTACCGCGTGCTGGAAGAAGAGGAACAGGCAAAGACGGGACAGGCAGGCTGACCAAACAACAGGGACGCGCGAGAGCGCACGGAGGTTTTCTTATGCGGGCAGAGGCATTGTTGCAGGCGCTCCATGAAGGCCGTTTTGACGAGCAGCTGCGCACCGTGTACGGCGCGCAGCCGCTTACCGCTGCTTATGGGCGCATCGAATCCGTCGTGAAGGAATTTTGCAGGCATTACGACCGGGACGGAACGCGCGAGCTGATGATTTTCAGCGCGCCGGGACGTACGGAATTGGGTGGCAACCACACCGACCATCAGGGCGGCTGTGTCCTTGCCGGCAGCGTGGACATGGACACGCTTGCCTGCGTCGCGCGCAGCGGCGACAGCTTGGTCCGTGTACTCTCCAAAGGGCACAACGCTGTGGAGATCGACGCGCGCGACGTTGTCATCCATGCCGATGAAACGGGGAATTCTGCCTCGTTGGTGCGCGGCGTTGCCGCGCGCCTGACGGAGCTGGGACACCGCTTGGGCGGGTTCGACGCCTATACCGAGACACAGGTGCTGCGCGGTTCCGGCCTTTCCAGCTCCGCGGCGTTTGAGGTGCTCATCGGACAGATTATGAGCGACCTTTTCTGTGACGGCGCGATCGGCTCCACGCAGAACGCACAGATCGGGCAGTATGCCGAAAACGTGTTTTACGGCAAGCCCTGCGGCCTGATGGATCAGATGGCCTGTGCCACCGGCGGCGTCATCGCCATCGACTTTGCCGACCCGAAAGAGCCGCTTGTGCGGCGGTGCCCCGTGGATTTTGCACGCGAGGGTTTTGCACTTGTGATCGTGGACAGCGGCGCCAGCCATGCCAATCTGGACGACGAATATGCGGCGATCCCGAACGAGTGCCGCGCCGTGGCGCGCCATTTCGGGAAAGGGCGGCTGCGCGACGTGGATGAGGCGGTATTCCGGCGCGAGCGGGACGCTGTGCTCGCGGCCTGCGGAACGCGTCCGACGCTCCGCGCGGAGCATTTCTTTGCGGAGACAAAGCGCGCCGTGGAGGAGTACGAAACGCTGGAGCAAGGCGACTTTGCGGGCTACCTCGCGCTTGTGCGCGCATCGGGCAGTTCGTCGGAGCAAAAGCTGCAAAACGTTTCTCTCGACCGCCCCGACGGCGACCGGCTGCTGCGCGTTATCGAACGGGCACGCGAGCTGGCGGGCCCTGCGGGCGCGGCGCGCGTCCATGGCGGCGGCTTTGCGGGGACTGCACAGGCGTATGTGCCCTTGGACATGCTGGAAGCGTTCAAGACCGGCATGGAAAACGAGTTCGGCAGAGGCTGCTGCCATGTGGTCCAGATCCGAAACGTGGGCAGCACGCGGCTGATCTGACGCATCAAAATTGAAAGGCGCCTTCCCAACGGGAAGGCGCCTTTGTTTACGTGTCGGGTCTGGCTTACTCTGCGTCCTGCATGGCCTTGGCAGCCGCGATCGCTTTCTCCTGCGCGTCCGCGGGGCACTGCTCGTAGCGCACGAAGTGCATCACGAACGAACCGCGGGACTGCGTCATGGAGCGCAGATCAATGGCATAGCTCATCAGCTCCGCCTCGGGGCACTCCGCCGAGATGACCTGCTCACCGTCGCCGGTCGGGTCCATGCCCATGACGCGGCCGCGGCGCTTGTTGAGGTCGCCGAGGATATCGCCCATGTACTGATCGGGCACCGTGACCTTCAGCTCGCACACCGGCTCCAGCAGCACGGGGGACGCTTCGGGCATTGCCGCCTTGTAGGCAAGGTTCGCGGCGGTCTTGAATGCGATTTCGGACGAGTCGACGGGGTGATAAGAACCGTCGTAGAGCACTGCCTTGAGGTTCACGACCGGATAACCGGCAAGCGGGCCGTGCAGGCAGGCCTCGCGCAGGCCCTTTTCGACCGCGGGGAAGAAGTTCTTCGGCACGCTGCCGCCGAACACTTCCTCGGCAAAGACCATCTCTTCGCTCTCCTCATTCGGCTCAAAGCGGATCCAAACGTCACCGAACTGGCCGCTGCCGCCGGTCTGTTTCTTATGACGGCCCTGCTTCTGCACCGTCTTGCGGATGCGCTCACGATAGGCAACGCGCGGAGTATCCAGCTCGGTATCCACGCTGAAACGGCTCTTGAGCTTGCTTACCAGCACGTCGATCTGGATGTCGCCCGCGCCGGAGACGACGATCTGGTGCGTCTCGGCGTTGTTGAGGACGCTGAACGTCGGATC
>CACZPK010000140.1 GCA_902783035.1 Oscillospiraceae bacterium | reverse complement strand
TTCGCGGTGTCGCCCGTGTTCTGCGCAAACAGGGTAACGCCGGCAAAGCCGTGCTTCTCGAGAATCGCGGCGACGTCCGCCGGAAGCTCCGTCACGTTCTGCTTTTCACCGTTTTCGTCCGGGTACCAGCGGAACGCCGGCATGATCATCTGCGCGACCTTTTCCTTCGTGGTCATGCCGGCAAGGATCGCCTCGGGCACGGCGTCATCGTAATTCAACGTGCCGATTGCATCGTTTGCCGCATACGCCGCGGACGGCAGCAACTGAATTGTCAGAATAAACGTCAGAAAAAGCGCAATCTTTGCTTTCTTCATCATTTTCCCTTCCTAACTGCTTATCTTCTCAAATACTCTGATGAAACAGGAAATGCGAAATAGGTGTCCGGGTACGGCTCGTCCTTCAACGCAAAATGCCACCACTCACAGTCGATGGGTGCGAAGCCGTTACGCACCATGACGCGCCGCAGAAGCATCCGATTCTCATACTGCTCGTCCGTAATGCCCTTATAGTCCGGGTGCGACGCCTCGCTGAAGAGGTCGAAGGGGCTGCCCATATCCAGCTCCTTGCCGGTTTTCATATCCAGCAGTGTCAGATCGACCGCGCTGCCCCGGCTGTGGCTGGACTGCTTTGCAATATAGCCCTTGGCAAACAATTCCTGTTTCTCCAGCTCCGGGTAGAAATAGGGCTTCATGCGAACGTCCTGATCCTCGATGCCCCAGAGCACAAACTGCTTGACCGCGCACGTGGGGCGGTAGGCGTCGAACACCTTGAGGCGGTAGCCCTGCACGATCATCTCGCCCGCAACCGCCTTGAGCGAGCGCGCCGCCTCCTTCGTCAGAAGCGCGCAGGGCTCCTCGTAGCCGTCGATGCGCTCGCCGATGAAGTTATAGGTGGAGTAGTAGCGGATCTCCTGCACGATATGCGGCACATAGTCCGCCAGCAGCACGAACCCCGATGGGTCCATGGTCACGTCGTTTTTGTTGTTCAAGACCGATCCCCCCTTATGTGCATTCAATCTTAATTCATTTTATCACACAGACTATTACATTACTATAACAATTTTGGAGCAATCCTCTGATTTCTTGACTTCAATCGGTCAGATGCTATAATCTTAACGGCAAACGTGATGCGGGTACAGTACCGTGGCTAAGAAAAGGAGCGGGCGGATGATGAGTGTGGAAACCCAGACTATCCCAAGTGCACAACCTGTCAGAAGGCAAAAAAGTGGCTGGACGCAAACGGCGTCGCCTATGACGAGCGTCACATCAAGGACGACAAGCCCACGCTTGCCGAGCTGAAGGCGTGGCGCAAGCAAAGCGGCCTGCCGCTCAAGAAGTTCTTCAACACCAGCGGCCTTCAGTACAAGGAGCTGCACCTGAAGGACAAGCTCCCGACCATGAGCGAGGCGGAGCAGTTTAAGCTGCTCGCGTCCGATGGGATGCTCGTCAAGCGCCCGCTCCTTGTTGGTGACGGCTTTGTGCTGGTTGGGTTCAAGGAAGAGGAATGGAAAGCGCGGGTTTGACACTTTTTTGACTATGGCAGCGCAGACTTTGGCGTGAGACGAAGGCGGTTGTTCGGGAATTCCGAACAACCGCCTTCGCTACTTTTCAGATGGTGGTGGAATTGCGAAGAAATCTTCAATCCTTGGATGCTTGTAATTTGCCATCTTGCTCAAATATTTGCTGAGCGAGTTTTGCGTGTTGTGATAATCAAGGATGCTTTTCAGGAAGGCTATCGTTGATTTAGCGGTGTCGTTTCCGGTTTTGTCAGAAATCTGGTTGAGCCTGCTCGCCCCATCCGCAATCGCCGTAATGGCGGAGTTGTAGATTGCGGGCTCGCGCAGCTCCTGCTTCAAAAGGTTCTCCGGCTCCTCGAAGAGATACGCCGAGGTATTATCGTGGAAAGAAGCCAGAAACGAAAAAATAAAAAATGATGCTGACCGAGGATTCAAATTACGGACGATGCTGATAAAATTATGAAGATGCTTGGTGATCCAAGCCGCTACATACGGATTTCTTTTTGTGGTCGCGTACTCCCGCAGGAGCATATTCCGCTTGTAAAATGTGACGCGCTAAGCGCCACGCATGCACCGAAAATAAAATACCACAATTCAGCGCGAAATACAATATAAATATCAAACAAACCTACACGCCGGGTTTCGACAGGAAATGCAAAAATCAGAGGATAGCCAAACGGCTATCCTCTGATTTTTATACGAAGCACGAACTGGTTCCTAAAGAACACGCGCTCCACGTTCCACTATCGTATGGCAATTTATGAAAGGGCAGGTGTTGCAGTTTTATACAAAATATACGTGTAATTCTAATTGTTGGGCATGGATATATTTGAAAGTCAATCTGCATACCATTGTAGCATCAATGAAAAAAGGAGCGATGCGCAATGGTCAGCCTGGAAGAACTGGACCAGCTGCAGCGCGCGAGCGTCGAGCCCATAGATAGAGATGATGTGACAGATATGCAAAACGTGGTTATCTCGGGTGGAACGCCCGCCGAGCGGCTTGAAAGCCTGCTGAAGCAGGTCGACAATCCATATTGCTACCGGGTCGGGAACACGGTGGTACGGGTATCTTTCTTGAATTCTGACGAGAATTTATCAAATAAGTTGCAGAGATACCTCATTTCGCTAAAAACGAGTGATAATTTGCGGCAAATGTGATATACTCTCTCTGGAATACAGAGGGGGGCAAAAGGAGGCTCCCGCAATGGCGAGAATCAGGAAAACGGATGACCGCAAAACCATACAAAATCAGCATATCTGGAAGGTCGGAAAGTATATCCGCCTTTCCCGCGAGGACGGCAATGAGGTGTCTGAGTCTGTCGTCAATCAGGACAAGATTCTGGACGAAGCTTTACCCGGATTTTTCGAAAACAGCAACTATGAGTTGGTCGATACCTATGTTGATGACGGAACGAGCGGTACGACCGACATCGAACGCAAGGATTTTCAGCGCATGGTTCACGACGTGGAATCGGGACGTATCAACTGCATCATCGTCAAAAATCTCTCCCGCGCGTTTCGCAACAGCGCCAACCAAGGCAAGTTCCTCGAAGAGTTTTTGCCGCTCAACAACACGCGGTTCATTTCCCTTTATCAGCCGCGGCTCGACACCTTTCTTGACCCTGAAATCGTCCACAGTCTTGAGGTCAGCATCACCGGCTTTATGAACGAGCAATACGCTTACAAGACCTCCTGTGATGTGAGACGGTCGCTCAAAATCAAGCGGGAAAAGGGCGAATATGTCGGCGCGGTTCCCACCTACGGCTATGCCAAGGACCCGGAGAACAAGAATCGGCTGGTTATCGACGAAGATGCGGCGGAGGTGGTGCGGGACATCTTCAATTGGTTTGCTGTGGATGGTATGAGCAAGATGGGGATTGCCAAGCGGCTCAATGCGTTGGGAATCCCCAATCCGACGGCATATAAACTCAAAAAAGGTATCCGCTACCACGCTCACGACTGGAGAAATAACGATGGCTTTTGGTCGCCGACAACTGTTTCCCGACTGCTCCAAAACCCGCTCTATATCGGAACTCTGGAACAGGGAAAGCAGCGGATGGTCAGTTACAAAGTCCATAAGGCTGTCCGCGTTCCCGAGGAGGAATGGGCTGTCGTGGAAAATGCCGTTCCGCCTATCGTTGACAAGAATCTCTTTGATACCGCACAGAATTTGCATCGGAGGGATACGAGGACGCCCGCAGGGGGTCAGGAGTTGTATCTGTTCGCGGGTTTTATTCGCTGTGCGGATTGCGGAAAGGGCATGGGGCGCCATACGTCAAAGGGCCATATCTACTACTATTGCACAACGCACTATATCAAGTCCGCCGAGGCGTGCGGCAGGCATATCATCCGGCTGAGCCAACTGGAACAGGCTGTGTTGGTTTCCGTTCAGAAGCAAATCGAATTGGCTGAAAACCTTGCTGAAATCGTGGATGAAATCAACCGTGCGCCTGCAGTGCGGAAGGAATCCGTTCGACTGACCGCGCAGCTGGAACAGCAGCGCAAAGAGCGCGACAAAGCATCCGCGAGACTGGACGATATCTATTATGACTGGAAAAACGGCGACATCACCCATGAACAGTTTCTCCGCTTGAAAAAGTCCATCGAGGAACAGGCTGCGCAGCTGCGTGAAACGGTCGAGCACTTGGAGCGCGAATGCGCGGCGATGGAGCAGGGCATCGACAAAACCAACCCTTATCTGGAAGCGTTCCTCAAGTACCGAAATGTCCAAAGCCTGACACGTGGACTGCTTATAGAGCTGGTCGACGTCATCTGCGTCCACGAAGACCAGTCCATTGATATTACATTCAAGTTCGCAGACCAATACCGCCGCGTCGTGGAGTTCATCGAGAACAATCATGATGTACTCCGCGAGTGCGGCGGTAAAGCTGGCTGACAGGTTGTGTATAAACGACCTTCCCCCATTCGTACGTCATCAGCAACACGGCGTCCGCCGCTGCGCCCAACAGGGCATAGTCGTGCGCTTCGTACAGCAGACCCGGCTGGTCGGCGCGCGTTTTCGGCGCGAGGGCGACAAGCACCGGGTACCCCAGCGGTGCAAGCTGTGCGCGCAGTGTGCGGATGAACGCCGCATACGCGATACGCTCCTCCGGAAATACGAACTCAAAGTCCACGTCCAGCCCACGGTAACCTTTGCGCGTCATGGTTTCGAGGATGTCTTCGATCAGACGCGTCTGAACGGCGTCGTTGTTCAGCACCAGCGATGAACGCTCGTTGGAAAATCCGCCCTCCTCCGTCAGCGATGAGAGGTGCATCAGCGGCGCGGCCCGGTGCCGCGCCGCCGCGTCCAGCATCGACGCGTCATCCAGCGGCAGAAGACGGCCCGAGGAACTGACGCCGTAGGTGAACGGGGTGAGATAGGACAGGTACGGCAGTGCCGTGTCCAGAAGCGTGTGGTCAATATAACTGTAAGCATAAGCGTTTGCCTGGATCGTCCCAAGGCGCGCATGGTCGGAAAAGGAAACGACCACCGGCTCGCCTGTTCGCAAAAGCGGCTGTCCACCGAGCGAAACGTTGTTGCGGTAGAGCTCCCGCACGGTCGTTCCATAGCGCCGCGCCAGAGCGTATATCGTGTCACCGGGGGCAACGGTGTGGACGATCAACGGTTCGCGGATGACCAGCGTCTGACCCACCGCGAGACGGGCATCCGGCGATATGCCGTTGATCGACGCGAGCAGGGGAAGGGGCAGGCCGTAGTACCGCGACAGAGAAGACAGGGTTTCGCCGGGCTGCACCACATGAATGGTCATACATCATCACCTCACAGCGGATTGTGCGCAATGTGCGGCGCTGCGCTCAGCCCAGCGCCACATCGAGAATCATCATGACGAGAAACCCGCCGAGAAAGCCGCATACGCCGCCGCGTGTGTTGGACTGCGGCACCAGCTCTTCGACGACGACGTAGAGCATTGCACCGGCAGCAAAGCTCAAAAGCCAGGGCATCAGCGCATGCATGCCCGCCGCGGCGAGTACCACCAGCACGCCGAACAACGGCTCCACGGCGCCGGAGAGCGTTCCGCCGAGAAAGGCGCTCAGACGGCTTTCGCCCATTTGACGCAGAGGCAGCGAAATCGCCGCGCCCTCCGGGAAATTCTGTACGCCGATGCCAAGTGCCAGCGCGGCCGCGCCGGCGAGTCCCTCTCCATCCGCGGCAAGGGCAAATGCCAATCCGACTGCCATGCCTTCCGGTACGTTGTGCAGCGTGATGGCGGTGAAAAGCAACATGTTTCTGCGACGCAGCGCGTCGCCGCTCTGCCGGCGCAGACGGGGCAAAAGTGCATCCAGACCGGCAAGAAACGCCGCGCCGAGCACCAACCCCGCGGCGGCGGGCAGCCACGCGGGGAGCCGTCCTCCCGCGGACTGCGCAATGGCGGGCAGCAGCAGGCTCCACACGGAGGCCGCGGTCATCACGCCGCCGGCGAAACCGAGCATCGGCTCCTGCCCCCGCGTGCGTGCGCTTTGCCCGAGCAGAAATACCGTCGCCGCGCCGAGAGTGGTCATCGAGAACGTAAAAAGCGTGCCGAGCGCGGCAAAGCCAAGCGCACGCGTCATATCCGACCAACGCCTTTCAAAATCGAGATTCAGGCGTTTCATCACCTGTATGACAGTATAAGCGCACCGCACGGCTGCTGTGACAGAAGCCGCGCTTTAACCAAATACGAGGCGCACCGCCAGCGCGGAGAGAAAGAACATCGCCGCGTCCGCACACAGTGCGGCCGGAATGGTGTGGCGCGTTTTGCGGATTCCCGCCGCGCCGCAGTAGACCGCTACGGTGTAAAACGTGGTCTCGCTGGAGCCCAGCATCACCGCCGCCACACGGCCGACGTAGCTGTCCGTCCCGTAGCGTTCCATCAGCTCGCTGCCGACCGCCAGCGCGCCGCTGCCGGAGACGGGGCGCACCAGCAACAAGGGCGCACATGCGGCGGGTATGCCGGCGGCGTCCAGCAGCGGGGCGAGCAGACGGCCAAGACAATCCGCCGCCCCCGAGGCGCGGAACATATAGACCGCCGCCAGCAGCGGAACCAGTGACGGCAGCACCCGCAGCAGTACGCTGAGCCCCTCCTCCGCGCCGCGGGTCAGCGCGGCGTAAACGTCCACATGCCGCGCTGCACCGTATGCGCCCGCGCCGCACAGAAGAAGAGGCACCACCAGCTCCGAAAGGCTCATCCGGCATTTCCTCCGAAGCACTCAAAGAGCTTTGCCGCGGCAAGCCCCACGCAAACCGAACCTGCGGAGGCAAGCCACACCGCCGGCAGGATATCGAAGGGGTCGGCACAGCCCAGCGCCGCGCGAATGCCTGCCACCGTCGTGGGGAAAAGCTGGATGGAGGCGGTGTTGAGCACGACGAACCGGCACAGCTCATCGGAGGCGGCGCCGCCGCTGCCCCGCGCCATCAGACGTGCCGCGCGGATGCCAAGCGGCGTCGACGCGTTGCCCAGACCCAGCAGGTTGGCGGAGAGATTGGCCGAAACGGCAGTGAAGATCTCCGCGTCGCGGCTCGACCGGGGCAGGAGCCGCCGGAGCAACGGACGGAACGCCCGCGCCATCAGCGCGGCAAGCCCGCTTTGCTCCAGCACCTCCATGACGCCCGTCCACAGGCACATCACGCCCGCCATGGACACGCACAGCTCCACGGCGCTGCGCGCGCCCTCCAGCGCAGCCGGCCCCAGCGCGCCGAGATGTCCCGTTGCCGCGCCGAACACAAGCGAGAGCGTCACCATCCCTGTCCATACCCACGTCATTGCCATGCTTCTCCGCTCCTTTCGCAGATGGATACACGCTACTCTATGGAAAAAGCGCAAAAAAAGAACCGCCGAAGCGGTTCTTTTGCATTGACGGAAGGTTTCCTCAGAGAACGGTGTGTTTCGCCGCGGCAATGACATGGGCGGCAAGCACCGCCGTGGTCATCGCGCCGACGCCGCCGGGGACGGGCGTGATCGCGTCGACGATCGGCTCGACCTCGGCAAAGCGCACATCGCCGCTGAGCGTGCCGTCTGCCGCGGCGTGAATGCCTACATCCACCACAACATGTCCCGGGCGGACATGCTCCGCGCCGATCAGCCCCTCCTGTCCGGTGGCGACGATGAGAATGTCTGCCTCATGGCAGAGGGCGGGCAGATCCTGCGTCTTGGTGTGGGCAATGCTGACGGTTGCGTCGGCGGAGAGCAGCAACAGCGATACGGGACGTCCGATGACAAGGCTCCGCCCGATAACGAGCGCGCGCTTTCCGCGCAGCGGGATGCGGTAGTGGTGCAGCAGGGCGAGGCAGGCCTCCGCCGTGCAGGTGGGAAAACCCGTGCCGGGAACACCGGCGTAGACCGACGCCAAGGAGACGGGGGACACGCCCTCAACGTCCTTGGCGGGGGCGATGGCGGCGCAGACCGCCGCGTCGTCGAAATGGGCGGGCAGCGGGCGCAGCGGCAGAATGCCGTGGATGCCGGGATTGGCGCTCAGCGCCGAAAGCTCGGCGAGCAGCGTGGATTGCGGGGCGTCTGCGGGCAGAACCACACGCTGCACGGCAATGCCCACCTGTTCACAGCGGCGCAGTGCGCCGCGCTCATAGGCAAGATCGGCTTCCTTTTCACCGACGCGCAGAAGCGCAAGACAGGGCATTACGCCGTGCGCACGCAGCTCATCCGCCTCGGCGCGCAGCGCCTCGGTCATTGCTTTTGCGGCGGGGGCACCTTTCAAAAGTTCTGCCATAAAGGCACTTCCTTTCGATGCGTAATGGTGCTAGGATAGGGAGCGAGAGGTGATCTTGTGACGATTTCGGAAGAGAAAAAAGCGCTGCGCGCGGAGATCCGCGCACGGGAGCGTGCATTGGACATGGATTATAAGGAGCAGAGCAGTGCGGCGATCTGTCGTGCGCTCGCGGAGCTGCCTGCCTTTGCGGCGGCGAAGACGGTGCTGGCCTACAGCGGCATGGACCGGGAGATCGACACCCGCGCGTTTTTGCGGGAAACGCTGGCGCGCGGCAAGACCCTGCTTCTGCCCCGCTGCGAGCCGGAACGCGCGCTGTCGCTGTGCGTTGTGCGCGATCTGGACGCCGACCTGACGCCGGGTGTGTTCGGCATTTTGGAGCCGAAGCGCACCTGCGCCGTGCTCGCACCGGAGGACGCGGATTTTGCCGTCGTTCCCTGCACCAGCTTTGACCGCGCGGGGAACCGACTGGGACAGGGCGGCGGATACTACGACCGCCTGCTGCCGCGCCTGCGGTGTGAAACGGTGTGCATTTGCCGCGAACGCCTGCTGGCGGAGCATGTCCCGACCGAGGCGCACGACTTGCGCTGCACGGGATATCTGACGGAGAACGGCTTACTTGAGTAAACGGTCGATGGCGCGCTCCAGCTCTTCCATGGCGCTGGGATCGTGCGCCGCAACGGCGTCGACGATGCAGTGCTCCATGTGATCCTTCAAAATGATGCGGCTTGTCCCGGCGAGCGCCGAGCGCACGGCGGCAAGCTGGATGAGCACCTCGGAGCAATCGCGCCCATCCTCCACCATTCGGCGCACCGCCTCCAGATGCCCGATGGCGCGGGCGAGGCGGTTGAGCACCGCCGCGGTTTGCTCGTGAGCGTGGGTATGGCCGTGATCGTGCGTATGCAGTTCCTCGCTCAAGGTACTCACCTCCTGATTGAAAAGAATCTTAGCATGTTTTTCGCTCCGGCGCAAGAGTGAGACTGCGGCGCAAAACGCCGCCGGAGGAGTTAGGGCTTGTTCTTTGCGTGAAATTGTGGTACAGTGACGTTGCGATATTTTTTAATACAGGAGGTTGTTCTTATGTTGTCTGTTGATGTTTCCCATGCCGCACCATTCCTCCCGATGCCGTATGAGGAGGCGCTGCGCCCCCATCTTGCCAAGGCGTCCGGCTGGCTGCAAAACGGCGGCGGCAAGGGCGACGATTTCATCGGCTGGGTCAAGCTGCCGGAGAACTATGACAAGGACGAGTTTGCCCGCATTGAAAAGGCGGCAAAGAAAATCCAGAGCGACTCCAAGGCGCTGGTCGTCATCGGCATCGGAGGCTCCTACCTCGGTGCGCGCGGCGTGATCGAGTGCCTCGGCTCTCCCAACTACAACCTCAAGCCCAAGAACACCCCCAACATTTACTTTATGGGCAATGGCCTGTCCAGCGCCGCGACGAAGGAGATTTATGACCTTGTCAAGGACGTGGACTTCTCCGTGAACGTCATTTCCAAGTCCGGCACCACCACCGAGCCTGCGGTCGCGTTCCGCTTCTTCAAGGCGCTGCTGGAGGAAAAGTACGGCAAGGCGGGCGCCGCCAAGCGCATTTACGCCACGACGGACAAGGCACGCGGCGCGCTCAAGTCCCTCGCGGACGCAGAGGGCTACGAGACCTTTGTCGTGCCGGACAACGTGGGCGGACGCTACAGCGTGCTCACCGCCGTGGGCCTGCTGCCCATCGCCGTTGCGGGGATCGACGTCAGGGAGCTGATGGCGGGCGCGGCGGACATGATGAAGCTCTGCCGCACCGAGGATTATTCCAACCCCGCTTGGCAATATGCCGCCATGCGCAACGAACTGTATCGCAAGGGCAAGAAGATCGAGCTGCTTGCCTGCTTTGAGCCGTCCTTCCGCTTTATGGCGGAGTGGTGGAAACAGCTTTACGGTGAGAGCGAGGGCAAGGACGAACGCGGCATCTTCCCGGCAAGCGTCGACTTTACCGCCGACCTGCACTCCATGGGCCAGTATATCCAGCAGGGCGAGCGCCACATGATGGAGACCGTCGTGCGCTTTGAACCGGACGACGAGCAGATGGCGGTACCGCGCGACGAGGCGGACGGCGACGGCCTGAACTTCCTCGCGGGCAAGACGCTCCATGAGATCAACACCAACGCGATGGATGGCACCCTGCTCGCCCATGTCGAGGGCGGTGTGCCGAACATGATTGTGCGCGCCGGCAAGCGCAATACGCATACGCTCGGCGAGCTGATCTATTTCTTTGAGTATGCCTGCGGCCTGTCCGGCTATCTGCTGGGCGTGAATCCCTTTGACCAGCCGGGCGTTGAGGCGTACAAGAAGAATATGTTCGCGCTGCTTGGCAAGCCCGGCTATGAGGAAATGGGCGACACTTTGCGCAAAAAGCTTGCCAAATAAAAGATTTAACATTTTCTGCATTGCAAAACCCGCAGGTATATGATATGCTCAAAGCAGCAATTTGAAAGGAGTGATTCCCATGGTTCGCGTTATTATGGGCGAAAAGGGCACCGGTAAGACCAAGAAGCTGATCGAGCTGATCAACGACGCCGCATCGCAGGAGGCCGGCAACGTCGTATGCATCGAGGCCGAGAAGACGATGACCTTTGATATCCATTACCATGTTCGCCTGATCGTTGCCGACGAGTATGAGATTGGTTCCTATGAGGCGATCCGCGGCTTTATCAGCGGCCTTTACGCCGGCAATTATGATATTTCCCATATCTTCATCGACAATATGCTTAAAATCGTGCATGGCAAGAGCGATCACGAGGCGGAGCAGCTGCTCGATTGGATGGAGAAGTTCAGCAATGTCCATGGCGTCCGTTTCACCGTCGCCATGTCTGAAGACCCCTCCAATGCCACCGACGGCATGAAGAAGTACTTATAATATTATCGTTCCATGTTTTCAAAAGGGAGGCAGTTGACTGCCTCCCTTTTGCATTGCACGCTCCTGCTGCCACATGCGTCACAACACCCCGCGACCTGCCGGTCGTGGGGTGTTGTGCGGTTCAGTATCCCTTCTTGCGGTCGACGCCGTGCAAAAGCGGCTTGCCTGCGCAATAGTTTTCCAGATCCTCAAAGAACATGTCGAGGGTCTTTTGCTGCGTGTAAGGCAGCGTCGTGTTGCCCGCGACATGGGGCGTGAGCAGAATATTCTTCGCGTCGCGCAGCGGATGATCGGCGGGCAGCGGCTCCGGTACCACCACATCCAGCGCCGCGCCGGCGAGATGGCCGCTGTTCAGCGCGTCGGCCAGCGCTTCCTGATCCACCGCCGTACCGCGGCCGACGTTGATGACGTACGCGCCCTCCGGCAGCAGCGCCATGCGCTCCCGGCTGAGAATACCCACCGTGTCCGGCGTGTTGGGCAGCGCCATCACCAGAAGATCGGTTTCGGGCAGGATGCGATCCAGCTCGGCGGAGGCGCGGACCTCGTCAAAGGCGGGATCGGCGGGCTTTACGCTGCGGCGTACGCCAACGATGCGCGCGGGGCAGAACGCCTTGACGCGGCGGGCAAACGAGGTGCCGATGTCGCCCGTGCCCAGCACCGTGATGCGGCAGCCGTAGAGCGAATGGATCGTTCCCGGCAGCGTGTCCCAGCCGCGCGTGCGGATCAGCTCGTTGTATTCAAGCTGACGGCGCAGAAGCATCAAAGCCGTCATGACCAGATGCTCGGCAATGGTTACGCCGTATGCACCCGAAGAATTGGAGAGCAGGCATTTGGGGTTCTGATACAGCTCATCCTTGCAGAAGCGATCGACGCCCGCCCAGCAGCAGCAGAACCACTTGAGGTTCCGAGCCGACGCGATGACCTTCTGGGAGCAGTGTCCGAACAGGATCTCGCAATCGTCCGCGTTCCCCACGGCCGAGCGGCTGTCGGGATAGTAGCGCGTGGCGTAGCCGTGCTTCGCCGCTGCTGCGTCGATCTGGCGGCGGTAATCGTCGGTGAGGTAGTCGATGATGACGCCAATTGTTTTACCCATAGTAATATCCTCCCAAATATTTACGATTCGTCTTCTTTGATCGCCGCAAGAACGGCTTCGGCGGCACGCATTCCGTCCGCGGCCGCGCTCATGATGCCGCCCGCATAGCCGGCGCCCTCGCCGCAGGGATAGAGACCGCGCAGCGCGGACTGATACGTTTCGTCGCGCGGGACGCGCACGGGCGAGGAAGAGCGGGACTCCACCGCGGTCAACACCGCATCCGGTGCGGCGAACCCATGGAGCTTCCGATCCAGCTCCGGCAGTGCCTCGGCGAGCGCATCACAGACGAAGGCAGGCAGACACGTACGCAAGTCTCCCCACTTGACACCCGGCTTGTAGCTGGGGGTGACGCTGCCCGAGGCTGCCGAGGGACGGTTGGCGAGGAAATCGCCGACGAGCTGGGCGGGCGCCATATAGCCTCCGCCTCCGGCGCGGTAGGCATCCGCCTCCAAACGGCGCTGAAATGTGACGCCTGCGAGCGGATCGCCGTCTGCGCCGCCAAAATCCTCCGGCGTGACGGATACCAGCAAGCCGCCGTTGATGTTTTCACCGTCGCGCGCGCAGAGGCTCATGCCGTTGGTGACGACACGCTCCTCCTCGGATGCGGCGGCAACCACCTGCCCGCCGGGACAGACGCAGAACGAAAATACTCCGCGCCCATCTCCGGTGTGGTATGCCAGCTTGTACGATGTGGGGGGCAGTGCGGGATTTCCGGCTGCATCCTTGTACTGCGCGGCGTCAATGTCGCGCTGCCGGTGTTCAATGCGGACGCCCACGGCAAAGGGCTTCGGCTCCATTGGCACGCCGAGGCGATGCAGCAGCGCAAACGTGTCACGCGCGCTGTGGCCCGGAGCAAGAACGAGATGGTTGGCCTGTAAAGTATATTCGCCTTCCGGTGATGCGACTTGCAGCCCGCATATCTTGCCGTCCGCCTGTTCTATGCCGACCAGGGTGTGCTCAAAGCGGACATCTGCACCGAGCGCAAGCAGCTCCCGGCGCAGGTTTTGCAGCACGATATAAAGCCGGTCGGTGCCGATGTGGGGTTTGGCGTCGATGAGAATGTCGGCGCTGGCGCCGTAATCGGCAAAACGCTCCAGAATCCAGCTGTGGCGCGGGTCTTTGGTGCCTGTGTTGAGCTTGCCGTCGGAAAACGCACCTGCGCCGCCCTCGCCGAACTGGACGTTCGACGTCGTGTCGAGCCTGCCGGTTTCCCAGAAGCGTTCCACATCGCGCTTGCGCGCCTCGACGGGTTTGCCGCGCTCAAGCAGGATGGGGCGCGCGCCGCAGCGTGCCAGCACCAGCGCGCAGAACAGCCCTGCCGGCCCGGCGCCCACGATGACGGGGCGTTTGTCGGGCGCGTGTGCCAGCGGCGCGGGCAGCGGATAGGCCGCGGGGGCATAGGGAGCAACATGTTTCCCTTTACAGCGCTTGAGTATGGAGGATTCGTCCGGAGCGGACACGGCGACCGACCAGACGAAATGCACACCGTCGCGCGCGTCGATGCTGCGGCGCAGCACGCGGAACGCCGTCAGTTTTTCCGGACGCACGCGCACGGCGGCGGCAGCCAGCCTTTGCAGCTCCTCCGCCGATGCGCCGGGGGGCGTTTTGAGGTTGTCGATCCGAAGCACGGCGTACCTCCTCAATGATGATATGCTCTATTCTAATGCGTACGGCGGGGAAGCGCAAGCAAAAAGCGCCGTTCACAGGGAAAAAACAAAATGTTCAAAAAAAAGATAACCGGATTTCACACTTTGGACATAAACATGGTTTATCATGACGAACGTCCGATGAGGAAAGAACACGCCGCACAGCGGCATGACATAAGTTAAGGAGGAACCCAACCATGTATTACGAGGACGAAAACAATTTGTATCACTACAGCTATCGCAAGGGCGATCATGTTGTTGATCCGGTTTACAACACCCGCAACTATGCCGAAGAACCTGCCGCTCCCGCGGAGGAGCCGAAAAAGAAACACCGCAGTGCGGCGTTGGTGGCGCTGATGCTTTGCTGCGCGCTCATCGGCGGACTGGTCGGCGCCGGCGCAAGCGGTATGGTGACGGCGGCGCAGCAGCGCAGCGGCAACGTGACTTCCATCGAGGTCAGTGACCGCGAGGCACCCAAGGTAGAGACCGTTGCCGTCTCCGGCACGCGGCAGCTGACCTATCCCGAGCTGTATCAGGCGAACATCAACAGCGTCGTGTCCATCAACACCACCATCACCACCAACGTGTTCAACCAGACGGTGCAGAACGCCTCGGCGGGCAGCGGCTTTATCATCACGACCGACGGTTACATCGTCACGAACTACCACGTCATCGAAAATGCCAGCACCGTCAAGGTGACGCTCTACAACGGCTCGGAATATGATGCGACGATCATCGGCGGCGATTCGGATTACGATATCGCGGTGCTCAAGATCGATGCGACGGATCTGCAGGCGGTTACGTTCGGCAATTCGTCCCAGCTGAGGATCGGCGAATCGGTTGCCGCCATCGGCAATCCCCTCGGCCAGCTGACCTTCTCCATGAGCGAGGGCATCGTTTCCAGTGTGGACCGCGCGATCAAAGTCGACGGCATGGACTTCAATATGATCCAGGTCACCGCCGCCATTAACCCCGGCAACTCCGGCGGCCCGCTGTTCAACACCTACGGCGAGGTCGTGGGTATCGTCTCCGCGAAGTACACCGCCTATGCCAACACCGGCGTGGAGGGCCTCGGCTTTGCCATCCCCATCGACGACGTGATCGCCATGGTGGAGGACATCATGGAGAACGGCCGCGTGACGAACCGTCCTTACTTTGCCATGACCTGCGGCACCGTGACCGCCAACTATGCGCGCCAGAACGGCCTTGCCGTGGAATCCGGCGTGTTGGTCAGCTCCGTTGAGGATGGCGGCGCGGCGGCGAAAGCCGGCCTCAAGCCCGGCGACGTCATCGTCAAGGTCGACGACAAGGCGGTCACGAGCATGAAGGAGCTCAACGGCATCAAGAAGAACTACAAGGCGGGCGACACGGCGACGCTCACCGTCAACCGGGGCGGCGCGGAAGTGCAGCTGAGCATCTGCTTCGACGCAGCGCCCGAGCAGAAGCAGACGGCCACGCAGCCGCAGCAGAACCAGAACAGCGGCAACAGCAACGGCGGCATCTATTATGATCCGTGGGATCTGTTCAACGATTTCTTCGGCAACGGTTTCGGCGGCAGCTACTATGGCAACAACGGCAACAGCAGTGCGAATGACGCAACGTAATCTTTGACAATCAAATTCATCGTGAGGCCCGCGCCGGAAACGGCGCGGGCTCTTTTTGATCGGGCACTGTGAAAATATTTCTTGTTCTTTGCTTTCGTATTTGCTATAATATTAGCTTGATATAGTATACTGCGGGTGAATGCCCGCACGGAAGGGGGGACGGAGCATGAAATATGAGCAGTGGAATATCCCCGTGCTGGACGAAGGGGAAATCGCCGCGCTGATGGACGCGGGCTACCCGTATCTCGTCTCCTCCGTACTCGTTTCCCGCGGGATCGGGACGGCCGAACAGGCCGCCGAAGCCCTGGAACGGGAACATGGACTGACCCACTCGCCTTTTTTGATGCGGGATATGGACAAGGCGGTTGCGCGTATCCAGAGCGCGCTTGCGGACGGCGAGCGTATCGCCGTGTTCGGCGATTATGATGTGGACGGCATCACCGCCACCTGCCTGCTCACCGATTATCTCCGCTCCCGCGGGGCGGACGTCGTTATGCACATCCCCGGCCGCTTTGACGAGGGATACGGCCTGAGCTGCGACGCGGTGCGCGGTCTGGCGGAGCAGGGCGTGCGCCTGATCGTTACCGTGGACTGCGGCATCACCGGAATGGAGGAGACGGAGTACGCACGTTCACTGGGCGTGGACGTGGTCATCACCGACCACCATGAGTGCAAGGAAACCCTGCCCGATGCGGCGGCGGTCGTCGATCCCCACCGTCCGGACTGCCCTTACCCCTTTAAGCATCTGGCGGGTGTGGGCGTGGCGCTCAAGCTGGCGCTGGCGCTGGGCGGCAACGACCGGGAGGGCGCGCTGTTTGCGCGTTATTGCACGTTGGCGGCGATCGGAACCGTGGCGGATGTGATGCGCATGGAGGGTGAAAACCGCGCCATCGTCAGCGCGGGACTGGAGGCAATCGATCACAGCGATTTTATCGGTCTGCACGCCTTGCTGCGCGAGGCGGGGCTTGCCGGCAAACCCATCTCGTCGATCCAGATCGGCTTTGTGCTCTCGCCGCGCATCAACGCCGCGGGGCGTATGGGACGCGCCGCGCTGGCGGCGGAGCTGCTGCTGACCGACGACGAGGCAACGGCAGAGCGTCTGGCCAAAGAGCTGTGCGACCTCAACCGCGAGCGGCAGAGCGTCGAGCAGGAGATTTACGCCAAGGCGGTGGAGCAGCTTGAACAGCTGCCGCCGGACGAGAGGTATGCCCTTGTCCTTGCCAGCGACGACTGGCATCAGGGCGTGGTGGGCATCGTTGCCTCGCGCCTGTCGGAGAAGTACTCCTGCCCCAGCTTTATGATCCACCTCGCCGACGGCATGGGCAAAGGCTCCTGCCGCAGCTACGGCGGGTTCAACCTCTTCAGTGCGCTGGAGGCGTGCTCCGACCTGCTTGTCGGATTCGGCGGGCATGAGCTGGCGGCGGGCTTTACCATTGAGGAGGGCAATATTCCCGCGTTCCGCCGCAGAATGAACAAGTATGTCCGCGAGCACACGGGCCATGCGCGCCCCGTTTCCTCTTTGGCGGTGGACGCGGAGCTGACCCGTCCGTCGCTCGTTACGCTCGAAGAGGTCGAGCGCCTTTCGGAGCTGGAACCGTTCGGCGCGGGCAATGACCGCCCGGTGTTCTGCCTGCGCGGTGCGCTGCTGGAAAACGCGCAGAGCGTGGGGCAGAACCGCCACTTGAAAATTCGGCTCCAAAAAGGGCATACTTCCTTTGAAGGGATCTTTTTCTCCGTCTCGGCGGAGGATGCGGGCGTTGCTGCGGGAGACCGCGTGGACGCAGCATTTTATTTGCAGATCAACGAGTTCCGCGGTAGCCGCAGCGTACAGCTGCAGCTGCTCGACCTGCGGCCCGCGCGCTTGCCCGGACCGCACGAAAGGGAGCTGCTTGACCTGCGCGGCGCGTTGCTTTCCGGCGAGGATGTCACGCCGCGGGATGCGGCACGGCTGCTGCCGTCCAGAGAACAGTTCGTGCGCGCCTGGCGTATTTTGGAACGCAAGGTGGGCGGGAACGGCTTCAGCGGACCCGAACTGCCGCTGCTGCGGCGCATCGCCGCGGAGCTGCCCGGCACCGAGAGCTTCCTGCGGGCGGCGCTGTGCGTGGAAGTCTTTGCCGAGCGCGGCCTTTTGTCGATGGAACGCACCGGGGACATGCTGACGATCCGGCTGACCGCCGACGGCAAAAAGGTGGAGCTGGATGACAGCCCGTACATTTTCCGCCTGCATGAGATATTGCAGTGAGAAGAGGCGGCGGAGCGGCAAAGTGTCCGCGCGCCGATCTTCTTGAACAGATAAGTTACAACCACAATCACACGGTAAGACAAAGTGCTGCCGGGTGATCCCTATCCTCAGGGGAGGTCGAACACATGACCGTACAGGAACAATATGAACATTTGGTCGAAACCATCCGCGGCTACAATCCGGGCGCGGATTTCGCCATGATCGATAAGGCGTATCGTTACGCTGTGGCCCACCACGGCGAACAAAAACGGAAGGATGGCTCGCCCTACGTCACGCACCCCATCGCGGTAGCACAGATCGTTGCCGATGAGCTGCATCTTGACTCCGAATCCATCGTCGCCTCGCTGCTGCATGACTGCATCGAGGATACCGATGTGACCTATGACGATGTTGCGCGGGAGTTCTCTCCCACCATTGCCGACCTGGTCGAGGGCGTCTCCAAACTCACCCGCGTGGTCTACACCACGAAGGAAGAGGAGCAGATGGAGAATCTGCGCAAGATGCTCATGGCGATGGCGAAGGACATCCGCGTCATCCTCATCAAGATCGCCGACCGTACGCACAACATGCGCACGATGGAGTACCAGTCCAAGGAGAAACAGCGCCAGAAGTCTCTGGAGACGATGGAGATCTACGCCCCCATCGCGCACCGCCTCGGCATGCAGCGCATGAAGTGGGAGCTGGAGGATACGTCGCTGAAATACCTCGATCCCGTCGCTTACGAGGAGATCGAGTCCTCACTGGCGAGCAAGCGCGAGGAGTATGAGGCGTTTCTTACGCGCGTAACGCAGCAGATCGAAGACCGCCTGCGCGAGATGAACATTCCCTTCCACCGGGTCTATGGGCGCATGAAGCACCCGTATTCCATCTATCGCAAGATGTATGCCCAGTCCAAGTCCATGTCCGAGGTACTGGACCTGTTTGCGTTCCGCGTAATCGTGGACACCGTGGCGGACTGCTACAATGTGCTGGGCATCATTCACGACCTTTATCATCCGATGCTGGGCCGTTTTAAGGATTACATCGGCACGCCGAAGCCGAACATGTACCAGTCGCTGCATACGACGGTCATGGGCAAGAGCGGCATTCCGTTTGAGGTGCAGATCCGCACGCAGGAGATGCACGAGATCGCGGAGTACGGCATCGCGGCGCACTGGAAGTATAAACAGGGGATTTCCGGCGCGGCGCGCGAGGGCAGCTACGAGTGGGTGCGCAAGCTGCTGGAGAATCAGGAGAACACCGACGCGGAGGAGTTTATCCATACGCTCAAGGTGGATATGTTTGCCGACGAGGTGTTTGTGTTCTCGCCGGCGGGCGACGTGACCAATCTGCCCGCCGGGGCGACGCCCATCGACTTTGCCTACAGCGTGCACAGCGCGGTGGGAAACCATATGGTCGGCGCAAAGGTCAACGGCCGCATCGTTCCGCTGGACTACCAGCTGCAAAATGGCGAGATCGTGGAGATCCTCACCGCGAAGAACGCGCACGGCCCCAGCCGCGACTGGCTCAAGATCGCTCAGTCCAGTGAGGCGCGCAGCAAGATCCGCCAGTGGTTCAAGCGTGAAAAGCGCGACGAGAACATTGTCAACGGGCGCGCTGCGTTTGAGGCGGAGCTTCGTCATGTCGGCGTGCCGCTGAGCAAGGTTGTCGGCACGGAGCTGGAAGCGACCATGCTCAAGAAGCTGCCCTACAATTCGATCGAAGACATGTACGCCGCCATCGGCTACGGCGGATTCACGGCGCAGAAGGCCGTCGCGCGCATCAACGAAGAGCTGGTGCGCCTGAAACGGCGGGAGCAGGCGGATCGCGAGAGCGCGGATGCGGTGGTTGAAACCGCACCCGCGGCGGCACGGCCTGCCGCGCCCCAGCGCAGCAAGAGCGAGCAGGGCATCGTTGTGGAAGGACTGTCCAATTGTTTGGTCAAGTTTTCCAAGTGCTGTACGCCCGTTCCCGGTGATGAGATCGTGGGCTTCATCACCCGCGGCTACGGCGTGTCCGTGCACCGCTGTGACTGCCCGAACGCCCAACGCCGCAAGCCCGAGGAAGAGGGACGCTGGATCAAGGTGTCCTGGGGCGACGATGTGCGCGAATCCTATCTCACATCGCTGGACGTTTATGCAAAGGATCGTCTCAATCTGGTGCTCGACGTGTCGACGGCGCTTTCCACAACGCAGACACGCGTTCAGTCTCTCAGTGCCAACGGCATGGCGGACGGCTTCGCGCTTGTGCGACTGAGCATTTACGTCTCGGATACGGAGCAGCTTGCCTCGCTGATGCGCAAGCTCAACCAGATCAGCGGCGTGATGAAGGTGGAGCGGCCCGCGGGCTGAGAAGATTGGCGAATTTTGAGGTTTTTCATTATGAGAGCAGTATTATCCAAAGTCAAAAGTGCCTCCGTCCGGGTGGACGGCAAGACCGTCGGGCAGATCGGCGAGGGTTTTCTGATTTTGCTCGGCGTTACCCATGAGGACACGGAAACGCAGTGCCGCAAGCTGGCGGACAAGTTGTGCTCGCTGCGCATTTTCGACGATGAAAACGACAAGATCAACCTCTCCCTCGACGATGTCGGGGGT
This sequence comes from Oscillospiraceae bacterium, assembly GCA_902783035.1. GTDB lineage: Bacteria > Bacillota > Clostridia > Oscillospirales > Oscillospiraceae > Hominicoprocola. The sequence continues at coordinate 8,773 of CACZPK010000140.1, read as the reverse complement.
GAAATTCTGGTGATCTCGCAGTTTACGCTCTACGGCAACTGCCGCAAGGGCCGCCGGCCGGAGTTTCTGAGCGCGGCCCGGCCCGAGGTGGCCATTCCGCTCTATGAGCAGTTTGTCGCGCTGTGCCGCGAAAAAGGCTACCATGTCGAAACAGGCGAGTTCGGCGCACATATGGAGGTCGAATCCGTCAACAACGGTCCGTTCACGCTGGTCGTGGACACGGATGACCTGAAATAAACCCGGAAGAGGGGACATACGGATGAAATTGGCAGAAGCCTTGCAGGAACGCGCGGACCTCAACCGCAAGCTGGACGAGCTGCGCGAGCGCCTTTCCAACAACGTCATTGTGCAGGAGGGCGAAAAACCGCTTGAGGACCCGGACGAATTGCTGGCGCAGTTCGACGGCGCCGCTGCACGCCTTGAGGAACTGATGCAGCGGATCAACAAGACCAATGCCGCCACCGTTGACGGCGGCGAGACGATTACCGCGCTGATCGCCCGCAGGGATGCGCTGACCCAGCAGGTGCGCACATATCGAAATGTCGTCAACTGGGCGAGCCAGACCGGGCATCGCGCCCGGGGCACGGAGATCAAGGTCGTCTCCGCCGTGGATGTGCGCGCGATCCAGAAGAAGACCGATGCGCTGGCGCAGGAGCTGCGCCGCGTCGATAACCGCATCCAGGAGCTGAACTGGAAGACGGAATTGCTGTGAAATACCGATTGGTAGTTTGCGGGGCGAATGCAGGCTCTGCGGCTGAGATGTGAGTCCGCACCGCTTGAAAAAGCATATTGTTGGCTGCCGCCCGGGGCACGGTGGAGGGTTCGAATCCCTTTTCTATTGTTACGCTCCCGATCGCGCACACGCGCATCGAAACGGCGCACGGCGCACAACCATGTATTGACCGCAGGCGAGGGTGGGAACTCGGGGATTATAATTGTGAGGACATGACGATGAAGATTATCCGCAATGTTTTGGGCGAGCTGGAAACCAACTGCTATATCCTCTTTGATGAGGAGAGCGGCGAGGCGGCGGTCATCGACCCTGCCGATGAGGCGGAGACGCTGCGCGACACGATCGAAAATCTGGGCGCGACGCTGCGCTATATTCTGCTCACGCACGGTCATCGCGACCACACGCTGGCCGCGCCGAAGCTGCATGAACTGTATCCGGACGCGGCGGTCTATATCCATGCCGCGGACAAGGGGCAGGTCGGCATCTACCGCTATCCGATGGATGAGCTGATCGGGGATGATCTCAAGTTCTATGACGATGGCGACACGCTGCCGCTGGGCGCTTTGAAGATCGAAGTCATCACCACGCCCGGACACACGACCGGATCGGTCTGCCTCAAGTGCGGTACGGCACTTTTCACGGGCGATACGCTCTTTGCCGGCTCCATGGGGCGCATCGACCTGCCCGGTGCGCAGCCGGAGAAGATGATGTCCAGCCTGGCGCGTCTGGCAAAGCTGGACGGCGATTACGATGTTTACCCCGGCCACATGGAGACGACGACCATGGCGCATGAGCGGCAATACAACCTTTATATCAAGATGCTTTCGTAAGAATGAAACTGCAACTGATCGGACACAACGAGAAATATGCATTGGAGCAGAGCCTGCTGACGCTGTTCCCCGATGAGCGCCCCGTTTACGGCGCGGTCGAGGCGGGGGATGCGCGCTGGGCGATCGTATCCATGACCGAGGACGCAGCGCACGTCGAGTTCGTCACGGAACTGTCTGTGGACGGCAAGACCGCGCGCTGTGCCTATGCCTGTCCCCTTTCGGGCGATGATTATGCCCGGGAGGGGCAGCGCCGTCACGCGCTGGGGCTGAGTTTCTTCGGCGCGGCAAGGGATGCGCTGGACGTTGCACCGCCATGGGGCAGCCTTACGGGCGTTCGCCCGACGAAGGTGGCGCTTGCTCTGCTGCGCGAGGGCGGACACGCCTATGCCGAGCGCGTGCTGGCGGAGACCTATGCGGTTACTCCGGCGCGCCGCCGTCTTGCCATTGAGGCGGCTGAGGCGGGGCAGCGTGCGGCTGAGGCGCTTTTGCCCAACGATATTTCGCTCTATGTCGGCATCCCGTTTTGCCCCACGCGCTGCGCCTATTGCAGCTTCGTGTCGCAGAGCGTGGAAAAGACGCTTGCCATGGTTGAACCGTATCTGGACGCACTGTGTGAAGAGATCGCCGCCGCGGGTTCGATGGTGCGTGAGCGCGGACTGCACGTGAAGTCCTTTTACATGGGAGGCGGAACGCCGACAACGCTCAGCGCGCCGCAGATGGACCGCTTGCTGAGCGCATTGGAAACCCACTTTGATTTTGGCGCGCTCGCGGAGCTGACCGTTGAGGCGGGACGTCCGGACACGATCACAGCGGATAAGCTTTCGGTACTCCGCGCGCATCATGTGACGCGTCTGAGCGTCAATCCGCAGTCGATGGACGACCGTGTGCTCGCCGCCATCGGCCGGCGCCACACGGCGGAGGACGTCCGCCGCGCGATGGTGATGGTGAAAAACGCGGGGTTTGACCACGTCAATATGGATCTTATCGCGGGACTGAGCGAGGATGCGCCTGCGGGCTTTGCCGCGTCGCTGGACGAATGCATTGCCATGGGTGCGGACAACATCACGGTGCACACGCTTTCGCGCAAAAAGGGCAGCCGCATTACGCTGGCGCAGGATGAGGGACGCATCCCCGGCGCGGAGGAAGTCGCGCAAATGTTGGACTATGCGAACGGCGCGCTGCGTAAACATGGATATGCGCCCTACTATCTCTACCGTCAGAAGTACATGTCCGGCAGCTTTGAGAACGTGGGCTGGGCGTTTCCCGGCGCGGAGAGCCTCTACAATATTTATATCATGGAGGAGCTGCACGGCATCCTTTCCCTCGGCGCGGGCGCGTCGACCAAGATGGTCGGACACAGCGCGAACGGCGACGCCCTGATCCGCCGTGCGTTCAACGCGAAGTACCCCAAGGAGTATATCGAGCGCCCGGAAAAGTGGCGCGCAAATCTGGAAGCGTTCTCGAACTTCTACGCCGATTCGGCGGAAAGGGCGTAAACAAGCCTATGGCAAGAGACAAAAAGCAATCCTTTTTCGGCGGCGCGGCGGTGCTGGCGGCCGGCATCGCGGCGGTTAAGATCATCGGCGCGGTGTTTGCCATCCCGCTGTTCAACATTCTCGGCGCAGCGGGCGCGGCGGATTTCAACAACGCCTATAACATCTACTCGATGCTGCTGATGATCTCCACCGCGGGGCTGCCCGTGGCGCTGTCAAAAATGGTATCCGAGGCGAACACGCTCGGCCGTGAAAATCAGGCGCGGCGTATTTTTCGCGTCAGCTTCCGTGCATTCCTGACCCTTGGCGCGCTTTCGTTTCTTGTCATGTGGTTCGGAAACGAATGGTGTGCCGGGCTGCTCCACAACGCCAATGCCGCATACGGTATCCGCGTGCTCGCTCCCGCGGTGGTGTGCGTCGGCTGTCTGTCCGCTTTCCGCGGCTATGCGCAGGGATCGTTCCGCATGACGCCGACCGCCATCTCCCAGATCATGGAGGCGCTGTGCAAGCTCGTCGTCGGCCTTGCGCTGGCACGGCACTTCATGAACGCGGGCAAGAGCGAATCCGTCGCCGCGGCGGGAGCGATCGCAGGCGTGACCATCGGTACCATTCTCGCGCTGGTCTACATGGCGGCGGACTACTTGCTGCACCGCGCGCCGGCGCGTGCGCACGATCACCCGGACGCGAACGGCGTGATCCTCCGGCGGCTGCTGGTGCTGGCCGTGCCAATCACACTTTCGTCCTCGATGGTGTCTGTCATCACGCTGATCGACACTTCGCTTGTGCAGGGGCAGCTGCAAAACGCGCTGGGCTACACGCTGGACAAGACGCGCGACCTCTACGGCACCTATTCCGCCGTCATGAAGCTTTACAACCTGCCTGCCTCGCTGATGGTGGCGCTGACCGCCTCCGTCATTCCGACGCTTTCCAGCTCGCTTGCCGCGCGCGACCGCGCGCAGACCACGCGGGTCATGAACGCCTCGCTGCGCGTTACGGCGCTGCTGGCGTTTCCGATGGGGCTGGGCCTTTGGGCGCTTGCTGAACCGATCACGCGCCTTTGCTATCCGCGGTATGACGCGAAGCTCGGCGGGGAGCTGCTGGCAGTGCTGGGGCTTGCGTCGCTGTTTGTCTGCCTGACGCTTATATCCAACTCCGTTTTGCAGGCGCATAACGCCGTCAAGGTGCCGATATTGAGCATGCTCATCGGCGGCGTGGCCAAGATCGTGCTCAACTATAACCTCGCCGCGATCGAGTCGGTGAACATCCATGCCGCGCCCATCGGCACGCTGGTTTGCTTCGCGCTCTCCACAGCGGTGAATCTCTTCTTCGTCTGGCTGATCGTGCGCGATAAGCCGAACTACTTCGATATCTTTACCAAACCGCTTGCGGCGTCCCTGCTCATGGCGGTGAGCGCAAAAGCGGCCTATGCGCTGGCACACCGCGTTGTCTCGTCGAATCTTGTGTGCGTGGGCGCGGCGGTGGCGCTGGCGGTCGTGGTTTATGCCGCGCTCGTTTTGGCGCTGCGCATCATGACGCGCGACGACCTTGCGCTGCTGCCCAAGGGCGACAGGTTGGCAAAAATACTGCGCGTAAAATAAGAGATTAAAATAACAGACAGGACGCAAAACGATGGTGCACTTTCCCGAAAAACCCGTCTACGATATGGACGATCTGGCAGCGCTGCTGCGTATCCTGCGCGCGCCGGGCGGCTGCCCGTGGGACCGCGAGCAGACGCACCGGAGCAACCGGCGCAATTTTCTGGAGGAAGCCTACGAGGCGGCGGAAGCATTTGACCGCGACGATCCCGACATGATGTGCGAGGAGCTGGGCGACATGCTCATGCAGGTGCTCTTCAACATTCATATCGAGGAGGATGCGGGGCGCTTTACTACCGACGATGTGACCGACCACGTTGTGCGCAAGCTCATCTATCGCCACCCCCATGTGTTCAGCAATGTGCAGGCGGAGACGAGCGAGGAGGTGCTGGTCAACTGGGAGCAGCTCAAGCGCGCGGAGAAGGGGCAGAAATCCACCGCCGATGCATTGAACGCCGTTGCGCGTTCCCTGCCCGCGCTTTGGCGGGCGGACAAGCTGCAAGGCAAGGCGGAAAAGGTCGGCTTTCGTTTCCGGGACAGCGACGGTTCGCTGGACAAGCTGGACGAGGAAGTGCGCGAGCTGCGCGAGGCGGTCGAGACCGACGGTGATGTGGAAGAGGAACTGGGCGATGTGCTTTTCGCCGCGGTGAATGTGGGCCGCTATCGCGGCGTCGATCCCGAAAACGCCTTGAACGCGGCTTGCGAGAAGTTTATCCGGCGTTTCCGCGCCGTCGAGGAATCCGCCGCTGCACAGGGCAAGGCGATGGAAACCCTGTCGGGCGAAGAACTGGCGGTACTTTGGAAACAGGCCAAACAAGGAGAAAAAGCACATGAGACTTGACAAATATTTAAAGGTATCACGCCTCATCAAGCGCCGTACCGTTGCCAACGAGGCCTGTGACACGGGCCGCGTGGAGGTCAACGGCAAGGTTGCCCGCGCGTCGTACGACGTGAAGGAGGGCGACCGGATCACCGTCCGCTTTGGCGAGCGCGCGCTGTCCGTGGAGGTTGTCAGCGTGCAGGAGAACGCGGGCAAGGCGGAAGCGGCGATGATGTATCGGGAACTGGCGGAGTGAGCAGCGGACAAAGGCATAATGCGAGAGGGTGTCCCATACAATGTATGGAACACCCTCTTTTTTGAACGAAAGGAGATCTGCATATGCCTTATGATCCTGATTTTTCTGCGCCAACGCACCGGGTCACGCTGGAGGGGCGTGACCGCCTGACGATTTCCGGTGTGGAGGACGTGGAGCGCTTCGACGAGAGCGAGATCGTAATGAACACCGCCGAGGGCGCGCTGGTCGTCACCGGAGAGAATCTGCACATCGACAAACTGAGCCTGGACGGCGGCGAGCTGCACGTTGACGGGCGCGTGGACGCGCTGAGCTATGAGGATGCGCCGCTCGCGCGGGGGAGCGGGCTGCTCGCGCGGTTCTTCGGCGGCTGAGATGGGGGTCGAGATCGACGCGCAGGCGCGCCTGCTGGCGGCGTCGCTGCTGCTGGGCATGGCACTGGCGCTGCTGTATGACCTGCTGCGCGCCCTGCGTGCCCGGCGGCGCGAGCGGACGTTTACCGGCGCGCTGGATATGCTGTACTGTGCGGCGCTTGCGGTTTCGGGTTTTGCTTTTGCGCTGCGCATCGGGGACGGCGAGCTGCGCCTGTATACCCTTGCCGTCGCCGCGCTGGGAGCGTGGCTCTTCTTTGCCGTGTTTTCGCCTCTGTTGCGCCCGCTCTGGGATTTTTGGGCGCGCGTGCTCTTTGTGCTGCTGCGTTTGCTGCGCCTGCCGCTGCGGATGTTGAAAAAGTTTTTTGTTAATTTACATAAAATCGGCAAAAGGCTCTTTCTTTTTTGGCGGCGTTCCTTTATAATACACTCATATTTGAGTGATGCCATGCGCGCCCGTCGGCGCGCGGAGCGGAGGGAGGACGTCCGGTATGGCGGAACGGCTCGAAAAAAACGAAGGCAAGACCAGAAAACGCCGCGCCGGCATGTTCGCGACGCTGGTGGTGCTGGTGCTGCTGCTCGTGGCGGGACTGCAGCTGATGTCGATGCGCGAAAAGCTAGCCGCCGCGCAGGCGGAAAAGGACATCATCACGGAGCAGGTGGCGCGGCAGGAGCAGGAGAACCGCTCCCTGGAGGCGGCGCTTGAACGTGCGGAGGACCCGGAGTATTTGCAGCAGCTTGCCCGCGACCAGCTCGGCATGGTCTCCCCCGGGCAGAAGGATTTTTACGACGTGAGCAACTGATGCCGTAAAACCGGCTTGCGGAAAAAGCAAAAAGACGCGCATAGCGCGTCTTTTTGCTGCGTAAAAGATCGTAATGCGGCAAAGGGCATGAGAGCCCTACATATATAAAAAGGAGCCGCTGCCAAAACGGACAGCGGCTCAAGCGGGTGGGATATTGGAAAGCTTCCGATACACAGGATACCCGACTTGTCCGAAAAAATGCGTCGAAATGCGGCGGGTGCGATGATTTAGCGTTTTGCACAAGGCGGGGAAAAGTTTTTCGTTTCCCTTTGACATTTCGTCAGGATATGTTATAATCAGTAAAAGTGAAGAGGGAGTCTGCCGGACTTCCTCTTTACTTCCCCAAACGCAAGAAAGGAGCCAGCGTTATGAAATTTACATTTGCCTGCAAGAAGATCACCCTCAACGACTCCGTCAAGGCCTATGCCGAGAAGAAGATCGGCAAGCTGGACAAGTATTTCCGCACCGAACCCGACGCCACCATTACCTTTGCGGTCGAAAAGAAGAACCGCTGCGTGGTCGAGGTCATGCTCAGAAGCCCGGACGGCACTATGTTCCGCGCGGTAGCCGAGGATCCGGACGGGGATATGCGCGGCGCCATTGACTCCTGCGAGCAGCAGATCGATCGCAAGATCCGCAAGAACAAGACCCGCCTCGCCAAAAATCTGCGTGAGGGCTCCATCAAGAACGAGGTGCCCGAGGAGTTTGAGATCCAGGAGGAGCGCGAGTTCGAGATCGTTCGCACCAAGCGCTTCGCCGTCAAGCCGATGAGCGTGGAGGAGGCGGTGCTCCAGATGAATCTGCTGGGCCACAGCTTTTTCGTCTTCCGCAATACCGAGAGCGACAGCGTCGACGTGGTCTACAAGCGCAACGACGAGGGCTATGGCCTGATCGAGACCACCGAGGAGGCTTGAGAAACTTTAGCGCCGGCCGCCGCTGACGGCTGACGTATGCGCCGCCCGGTTACGGCGCTCTTCATATCGCGGTCCCCGTGCCATTTTTGGCATGGGGACCGCCATTTTTTGCGCATTCTCTATATATTGTATTTAATAATGTCACCTTCCACAAACATTCATAAAAAAGTTTATGAAAAACGGAAAATTTCTCTTGACATGGCATGCCTCTTCTAGTATTATAGGAAAGTCCGCGACTGAGGGCACGCCATGCCTTCACAAGCAGATACTGCGATGAACCGGGAGATTGCTCGCCATGCGAGGTAACTTTCGGGGAGTATGTCCGAAAATCGGGCGGCTGAGATGCATATCCGTTACGCAGCGTAGATCGCCGCGCCATGGACCGGCCGTACTTTTGTGCGCCGGTTTTTCCATGAGCAGGAATGATACGCACGGTTGCGCGTATAGAGATATCGCTCACCGTACGGACGAAAACACCGTACAAATTTGGAGGAACAGACAAAATGGCAAAAGAAATGATCCGCATTCGTCTCAAGGCGTATGACCATCAGGTCATCGACCAGAGCGCAGAGAAGATCGTCGAGGCGGCCAAGCGCACCGGCGCCACCGTTTCCGGCCCGATTCCCCTGCCCACCAAGCGTGAGATCGTCACGATCCTGCGCGCGGTCCACAAGTATAAGGACAGCCGCGAGCAGTTCGAGCGCCGCACGCACAAGCGTTTGATCGACATCACCAACTCCAGCCCCAAGACGGTTGAGGCGCTGATGGGCCTTGAGATGCCCGCCGGCGTGGAGATCGAGATCAAGCTGTAACCCACCCTTATTGCTCAGCCATCGTCCGCTGACTTGCGTGAGGCGGGCGGGGTCAAGTCGGCAGAGCAATGCGCGGGCGTCCCGCGCAACTAAGCCGACCAATAACCTTATGGAGGATCATACATGAAAGCGATCATCGGCAAAAAAGT
>CACZPK010000139.1 GCA_902783035.1 Oscillospiraceae bacterium | reverse complement strand
TGGAACTTGCAGATCATCTCATAGTGATGCTGCAGGGTCTTGTCGACGAGCTTGCGGAAGCCCTCGGGATCCTTGTCGAGCATCTCGGTGCGCTGCTCGAAGGTCAGGCCCTGCGGGCAGTAACCGCCGTCGTAAGGAACGTGGCAGGAGGTCTGGTCGCTCATGAGATCGACATGAATGTTCTTCTCATAGAGGTACTCCAGCAGGTCGACGATATTGCCGTGATAGGCGACGGCGCAGGCCTTGCCGGCCTTCTGGCAGTCGGTCGCGATCTTGACCGCCTCTTCGAGGCTGTCGGTGCGGTGGCTGACCCAGCCCTGGGTGTAACGGGTGTCGATACGGGAGTCGTCAACCTCCGCGATGATGGACGCGGCGCCGGCGATCTCAGCCGCCTTGCCCTGCGCGCCGCTCATGCCGCCAAGGCCCGCGGAGATGAACAGCTTGCCGGCGAGGTCCTTATCCTGCGCGATGCCGAGCTTGAGACGGCCGGCGTTGAGCAGGGTGTTGAACGTACCGTGAACGATACCCTGCGGCCCGATATACATCCAGCCGCCGGCGGTCATCTGGCCGTAGTTCGCAACGCCCAGCGCCGCGGCACGGTTGAAGTTCTCCTGATCGTCGAACGTGCCGACCATCAGGCCGTTGGAAATGATGACGCGCGGAGCGAGCTTGTGGGAGTGGAACAGGCCCAGCGGGTGACCGGACATGACGACCAGCGTCTGCTCGTCGGTCAGCTCCTCAAGGTACTTCTTGATCAGGCGGTACTGCATCCAGTTCTGGCAGACCTGACCGGTTTCACCGTAGGTGACCAGCTCATAAGGATAGAGCGCAACGTCGAAGTCGAGGTTGTTGTCGATCATGACCTGGATCGCCTTGCCCTCGATGCACTTGCCCTTGTACTCGTCGATGGGCTTGCCGTAGAGCTTGCCCTCGGGGCGGAAACGGTAGCCATAGATACGGCCGTGCTCTTCCAGCTCCTGCGCAAACTCCTTCGCCATCTGCGCGTGATGGTCGGGATGGATGTAGCGCAGCGCATTCTTGATGGCGAGCAGCTTGTCCGCCTGCGACAGGTGGGACTCGCGGCGCGGTGCGCGGCGATAGCATTTCTCCATCTTGGGGTATTCGGGAAGCTCATAATCCAGCTTAATGGTCATGGCTTCGTTTGCCAGGTCTTTCATAGATGCGTCCTCACTTTCCATTGATGGTGTCTTTTCATACTTTTTGTTAGAAAGCGACAAATTTTCCCGCTTTCGTTTCGCTGCCTTGTATTATAACGCAAGTGTGCTATAATGAAAAATATTTAGTCGGTATATTTGCAATACTTTTTTTATATGGGAGTTTATGCTATGACCATACGTCAATTGGAATACTTTTGCGCCGTGGCGGAGGAGAAGAGCGTTTCCGCCGCCGCGCGGCGGCTGTATATCGCGCAGCCCCCCATTTCGCGTCAGATCGCGCTGTTGGAGCAGGAGCTGGGCGTACCGCTGTTCCGCCGCGGCAGCAAGGGCATGGTGCTCACGGACGCGGGACAAAGCCTCTACCAGCAGGGGCGGCAGTACATCGCCGACATGGCGCAGCTGGCGGAGCGGGTACGCTCGCTCGGTGTGGGCGTGCGCGGCACGGTACGCGTGGGCGTGCTGTACTCCACCGTACCTTACGCCCTGCCCTTTATCCGTTCCTACCGGGCAGCATATCCCCATGTGGAGCTGTTCATCCGCCTCGGTTCCCCGCAGGATCTGATCGGCGCGCTGAACCGTGGCGACCTCAACGCCCTGTTTCTGCGCGCGGGCACCAAAGAAACCATCGGTCTGCACGAGCGCATCCTCGGCGCAGACGACCTGCGGCTGATCATGACCGCCGCCACGGACCCCGCGCCCGAGCTGGACGTCGTGCCCATCGAACGGCTCCGGGACGTGCCGATGTGCCTGCTGCGCAGCGAGGATCTGTGGGGTTACGGCGAGGCGCTGCGCAAGGAGTGCCAGCGCGCCGGTTTTTCCCCCAACGTCGTTTGTCAATGCTACGATACGCCCATGGCGATGCAGCTTGTCCAGTCCGGTTTCGGCGTCAGCTTCCTGCCCGGGAGCATTGTCGACACCATGCCCGGCGCGGGCGTCTATGCCAAGAGTGTGCGCGGTCTGGCGGATCGCTCATACGCACTGCTGGTGTGGAGCGAGGGCAGCTATCAATCCGGCAGTGTGGAGCTGTTCACGCAGTTTGAGCCGGAGAACGTAAAAAAGGTTTCGGTCTGACGACCGAAACCTTTTTATTTATATTGTATGATAAGCGCTGTGGATCAGTCAAAGTCCGGGAAGAACTTCTTGACGATATCCAGCAGCTCGCCGGAGCGGATCATACCCTCGCAGGCACGGATGTCGGGCCAGATCTCACGGTCGATCTCGAAGAAGGCGACCTTCTCGCGGACGTGGTCATAGATTGCCTGATGCAGCGGGGTAATGCCCTTGCCGTGCGTGTTGGCGCGGCGGCGGATGTCGATCGCCTGGCAGGCGGTCATCAGCTCGTCCGCCAGCACGTCCTGCGTGTTCTTGAGGATCATGCGCGCCTTACGTGCCGCAGTGGTACCCATCGAAACGATGTCCTCCTGGTTGGCGGAGGAGGGGATGGAGTCCACGGAGGCGGGATGCGCGTAAACCTTGTTCTCGCTGACCATGGAGGCGGCAGCATACTGCACGATCATGAAACCGGAGTTGACGCCGGGCTGGGTGGTCAGGAACGGGGTCAGGCCGTTGGAAAGCGCGGCGTTGACCATACGCTCGACGCGGCGCTCGGAGGCGTCCGCCAGTTCCGCGGCGGCAATGCCGAGGAAGTCGAACGGCAGTGCCATCGGCTCGCCGTGGAAGTTGCCGCCGGAGATAACCGCCTCGTCGTCGAGGAACATCAGCGGGTTGTCCGTCACGGCATTGAGCTCGATCTCCACCTTCTCGCGCACGAAGTCGAGCGCGTCACGGCAGGCGCCGTGGAGCTGCGGCACGCAGCGCAGAGCATAAGCGTCCTGCACGCGGTCGCGCTGGCTCTTGTCAATGATCTCGGAGCCTTCGGTCAGCTTGCGCAGGTTGGCGGCGACCGTAATCTGGCCCTTCTGGCCGCGCACCGCGTGGATGCGGGGATCGAAGGCGTCGCGCTGGGCGGTCAGGCCCTCAAAGCTCAGGGACGCGATCACGTCGCCGAGCTGGGCGGCGCAGATGGTGTCGTACAGCGCCAGCGCGCCGACGGAGGTCATCGCGCAGGTGCCGTTGGTCATGCCGAGACCTTCCTTGCTCACCAGGGTGTCCAGCGTCTTGATGCCGGCCTTCTTCATGGCCTCGGCGCCGCTCATGCGTTCGCCCTTGTACCATGCTTCGCCCTTGCCGAGCATCGGCAGGGTCATGTGAGCCAGCGGCGCGAGGTCGCCGGAGGAGCCAAGGGAACCCTTTTCGGGAATAATGGGGGTCACGCCCTTGTTGAGCATCTCGATGAGCATCTCAACGAGAATGGGACGCACGCCGGACACGCCGCCGCACAGGGCGTTGGCGCGCAGCAGCATCATGCCGCGGGAGATCTCGGGATCATAGGGATCGCCGGCCGCGGTGCAGTGGCTGAGGATCAGGTTTGTAGACAGCTGGTTGGACATTTCCTTGGGGACGGCGACTTTCTGGAACTCGCCGAAGCCGGTGGTGATGCCGTAGGCCACACGGCCCTCGGACGCGATCTTTTCCGCCAGCGCGCGGGACTTTTTCATCGCCTCAAGCGCGCTGTCCGCCAGCTCGACCTTTGCGCCGTAGCGCGCCACGGCGACAAAGCTCTCCAGCGTCAGGCTGTGCCCGTCCATGACAATATTTTTAATTGCAGAAGGCTCCATAATCATAATCGTTTTCCTCGCTAACCTCACAAAACTCTCTGTTATTTTTCCCTTTTCGGATTTTGCATCTTGTTGCGCGTCTCCCGGCCGTCATAAATGCGGATTTCCGGGTTCTGCGTTTTGGCGAGGCGGAGGATATCCTCCGCCTCGTCTTTTGCAAAGATAAAGTGCCGCGTGCGGTCGCCCTTCGTGAAGTAGACGACGGTCTGTTTTCCGTTCTTAGGGTCCGGTTCATGCGTCAGGGCATACAGATCGCTCCACGCCCACAGTTCGTAGTTTGTGGTGATCTGCATCTGGTAGAATACCTCCAGCCCGCGCGACGTCACGGCGGCGGATTTCTCCATCACCAGAGCCAGCGCGTAAAGGACGCCGAAAACCAGCGCGATCTTCCAGCGTGTCGCAAGGCCGCCTGCCAGCAGGGCAACGACCAGGAACCAGCCGCCTGCCTTGACCCAGCCCTTGCGCCGGATCGTATCGCGGGCAAGATATATGGGAGCCGGCAGGGATTCCCAGGGGAGCGGTTGTGTACGCACAGCGGTTTCTCCTTATGTTTTGGTCTTGCCGCGCTTAAGCCTGGGGCTTGGGAGCCTTGCCGGCGGCACGGAGGGCTTCCAGATTCTTCACAGCCTGCGCGTGCGCCTCTTCGGGAGCGGCGGCGGGCTTCTTCATGACGGTCTTGCCGAACACGTTGGTGTACGCGCCGTCCGCCCAGAAGATGTTACGGCCGAGGAACGCGGTGATCGCCGCGTAGATCGGGTTGAGCAGGTTCAGGAACGCATACGGGAAGTAGGCGAAGGGGTGAACACC
>CACZPK010000138.1 GCA_902783035.1 Oscillospiraceae bacterium | reverse complement strand
GATACCCGCGACCTCGCAGGGCTCGGAGAGCAGGGTGTGGCTGTGGCCGCCGATGATGATATCCACGCCCCACGCGGGATCGAGCGCCGCAGCGAGCTTCTTGTCCTCTTCAAAGCCGATGTGGGTCAACAGCACCGTGAAGTCGATGTCGGTCGTGCGATAAGCGTCGCAGATCTTGCCGACCTCGGCGGCAGCGTCGTTGATGTCGACCATCGTGCCGATGAGCCCCTCGTTCTTGGTGCTCGCCAGCACGTCCTGTGTCAGGATGCCGATGAACAGCACGCGCATCCCGTCGATCTCCTTAATGTAGTGAGAGCGGAACAGACGCACGCCGTTGAGCTTTAAGTACATGTTGGCGTTGATGATCGGGAAGGTCGCGCACTTTTCGATGAACAGCAGGTGCGCGAGGCCGTAGTCCACCTCGTGGTTGCCCAGCGTCACGACGTCGGGGGCGAGCAGGTTCATGATCTCTATGGTGGAGATACCCTGGAACTCGCTGTCGATGAGCGAGCCGCGGAACATATCGCCGGAGATGGTGTAGATGACGTTCTTCTCCTCGTTGCGCACCTTGTTGACGTAGCCCGAGAGGCGGGACACGCCGCCGACGAGGTTTTCGTCCACCTGCTCGGCGAGAAAGTCGCCGTGGAGGTCGTTGGAGTGCAGGATCGTGAGCTTCTTCAGGTTCTTCATGTTTGCTCTCCCTCTTTTAATGTTTAATGTTTTTTGTATGGCAGAGCGTTCGATTTCCACATACGATGATAAATTCGGTCAGGAAACCGTAAAATACCCAAAAGAGTATTTTGAGATAATTGCCCGCAAAGTATTTTAAAAAGGAATGCGGATAATGTCAAGAAAATCTGCACGAATGTACATGTTTGACGCACGAACGTCAATATGCTATACTAAATAACCGTGAAAAGGGGATGTGAGGCATGGAGTGGAGCATCGTCATCGTGGATGACTTGAAACGGGACCGGGACAAGCTTGCTGAGAGGCTGCGCGCAAGTTTTTCCGGGACGGATACGCTGCGCCTTTCCTGCCGCGAGAGCGGGGAGAGCCTGCTTGAGGAGTTTTACCCAGGCGCGTTCCAGCTTGCATTTCTGGATGTGTGCATGGGCGGCATGAACGGCGTGGAGCTGGCGGAGCGCCTGTGAGAAATGGACGAGAAGCTGCTCATCGTGTTTCTCACCGCCTCGCGGGAGTATGCTTTTGACGTGCAGCCGTTCCACCCCTTTGACTATCTGATCAAGCCCTTTGAGCCGGAGGCGCTGGAGCGCGTGCTGCGGGAGGCACGGCGCGTGCTGGGCACTGCCGAGCCGGAGCTGACCGTGCGCGCAGAACGCACGGAATACCGCCTGCCCTACAATATGATCGTTGCCGTGCTCAGCCGCGGCCATGCGATTGAGATCCGCACCGTCTCCGGCCAGGTGCTGTGCGCCGCCGCTACGTTCGCGGAGGTGGAGAAACAGCTTTCCGCCGATCCGCGCTTTCTGCCGTGCAACCGCGGCATCCTGCTCAATATGGAGCACGTTTCCTCTGCGTCCTGCAAGGCGTTTTACATGATCGACGGTACGGAGTACCCGATTCGCGTCCGCGCGACAAGAGACATGCTTGCGCGGTTTTCACAGTTTCAGATCTCGCATATTCGGGGGAGGATGGGCTGATGGAGCTGTATTTGCGCTATGCCCTGGAATTTGCCGTTGCGCTGCCAGCCGCCGTGTTTGCGGCGCTCCCCGTGCGGGAGCATCTGCGCTTTCGTCCCGCTGTGGCCTATTCCACCGCACTTGCGGTGGTTGGCGTGCTGGTTTTCGGCGGCGCGTGGCTGTGCGTGAGAAACGCTGCGGCGGTGAATTGGGTGTTGCTGCCCGTTTGCGCGGTGCTGCTGGGCCTTTACTGCGCCTGCGTCGATCTGGCGCTCGTGAAGCGGCTGTTTTGCTTTTTTACCGCGTTCATGCTGGGCGTGTTCTGCACGACGTATACCGGCTATCTTACCGCGCCGCTGGAAACGGGCGAAAAGCCGTTCACGTTTGAGTCCGGCGCGGTCTGCATGGGTCTCGCGGTCGTTGTGGGCGCGCTGTTCTGGAGAACGCTTACGGTCAGGCTGCCGTACCTCTTTGAGATCGAAAAGGTGGACTATACGTGGCGGTTCTTTGTGCTGGTCCCGCTGCTTCTCACGGTGTTGAGCTACTGGATGACGCCGCTGCACCCGCAAATGGTGCTGCTTGGCCGCGTGCGCAAGATCGCACTTGTCATTATGCTTGTCGTTCCGCTGGCGTTCTACGCTTTTTGTTATCTGTTTTGGTGGCTGACGAAATCCCTGACCGAGAGCACGCGTCTGCAGGAGGAAAACAACCTGCTGCAAATGGAGCAGAAACGGTACAAGGCATTGCAGTCCTATCCTGACCTTATGCGTGGACAATCCCTACGCGGGAACGGTGAAGCTCGGACGCGACGGGCTGCCCCGCGCACACCAGCTCGGCCACGGCGTCGGGCTTACCTCCGTCTCCGCAACGGTGCGCCGGCGCAACGGCACGCTTGCGATCCGGACGGAGGGCGGCGTATTCGCCGTCGACATCGTTTTGTACGCCGTTTAGACGCGGACGTGCCGAATATGGACCATCTGCTCCGGACGGGAGCAGCTTACGAAAGCGGGGATACGATATGGCAGATGAAGCAAGGCTGGTTTATGTTGCCGACGATGACGACAACATTCGCCAGGTTGTCAGAACCTTTCTCTCAAGCGACGGGTATCGGGTCGAGGACTTTCCGACCGGCGAACTGCTGCTTGCGCGGTTTGACGAGTCCCCCTGCGACCTCGTGATCCTCGACGTGATGATGCCGGGGCTTGACGGGTTCGCGGTCTGCACGGAGCTGCGCAAGCGCAGCACCGTGCCCATCATCATGCTCACCGCGCGCGATTCGGAGAACGACTACGCCATGGGCCTCGGCCTCGGCAGCGACGATTACATTACGAAGCCGTTTTCCGCAATGGCGCTGCTGATGCGTGTGCGAGCCATCTTCCGCCGCGTCGATTTTGAAAGCCAAAAGCATGCCGCAAGCGCGCCGGAGACGGTTGCCGTCGGCGCGTTGACACTCGACGAGAACGGACGGCACATTCTCCGCGGCAGCGCGCCGCTGGCGCTGACGCCCACGGAGTATGAGCTTTTGCGCTATCTGATGCTCCATGCGGGGCAGGCGGTCTCGCGGGAAGATCTGCTCAATGCCGTCTGGGGCTTTGAGACAGCCGTGGAGACCCGCGCCACAGACGATACGGTGCGCCGCCTGCGCCGCAAGCTGGACGGCTGCGGCGTGTCCATTGAATCCGTGTGGGGGTTCGGTTTCCGATTGGAATCAGCGTGAAATTTCACGCTGAATTCAAATTGCCGTTTCGCTCGCCGCTTACGCGGTAATCGCAAAACATGGCGAAAATCCTCCGCGTGAGAGGATTTTCATAACTGTTTGAACGCGAGATCACACGGAGGATTCAAATGAAACACCAATGGCATATCCAAACGCGCCTGCTGCTGACGCTTGTCGGGCTGACGGTTACGATCCTGCTCGCGGTGGGACTGATTTTCAACCTCTCCGTGCAGGGTTATATCCGCAACCGCGTATCCGCGCAGCTCACTTCAGTGACGCAGAACGCATCCGACGACCGCAGGGGCGGCATGCACGGCCCGCACGGCGGCAAGAGCTTTGGCGAGCAGCGCGACCGCATCACCGGAGCGACGGGCAACGCTGTTGTGCTGGATCAAAGCGGCGCGCTGGTATCCACTCTTCGCGGGGATGCCGCCGTGGGCGAGGCGATCTCCGCGTATTTTGCGACGCATGAGCTGAATGAGGACGTGCAGAACCGGACGGTCTCGCTTGCCGGCGGCAAATATGCCGTCAGCGTTTCCACCGACCCGGTGCAGGAGGACTGCTGGCTGGTCAGCTACGTCGACGTCACGTCGATCCTTGCGTTCACGGCGCACATCAACACCGTTCTGCTTTTTATCATCGGCGCCGCGATCCTGCTGTCCGTTTTTTTCAGCCGGCGTTTTGCCTGCTCGTTCGCTGCGCCGGTGCGGGAACTGTCCGATTTTGCCCGCGAGATCGGCGGTGGCAGCTTTGAAAACCGCGATCTGCGTTTCCGTGATCTGGAATTCGGGCAGCTTGCCTTTTCCATGAATCAGATGGCGAGCGAACTGCGTGAGGCGAACCGGAAGCAGGAGACCTTTTTCCAAAACGTTTCCCATGAGCTGCGCACGCCGCTGACCTCCATCCGCGGCAATGCCGAGGGCATTGCCTGCGGCGTGATGGAGCCAAACGCGGCGGCGCAGATCATCCTTGCGGAATCGGACAAGCTCGGCGGCATGGTGGAGGATATTCTCTATCTCTCCCGCATCGGGAAGAGCGCGCCCGAGGGTGCGGCGGAGCCGCTCGACCTGCGCGACGAATTGTCGTTGTGCGTATCCGAACAGCGCGCCGAGGCGGAAAAACGCGCGCTGACGTTTCGCTTTGACTTTGATGACGCGCCTGTGCTTCTGCCGATGCGCGAACAGGACGCACAGCGCCTGTTCGGCAACCTTATCTCCAACGCCGTTCGCTATGCCGCCCATGCGATCACGCTTTCGTGCCATGCGTCGGCGGACGCCGTGACGATTTGCGTCGCGGACGATGGCCCCGGCATTGCGGCGGAGGATCTTACGCATGTGTTTGAGCGCTTCTACAAGGGCGCGGGCGGCAAACACGGCATCGGGCTTTCCATCGCGCAGTCCGTTGCGGAGGCGTATGGCGGCGCGCTGACCGTCCGCAACGACGGCGGTGCGGTGTTTGAGACGCGGTTCCCGATATAAACGCATCAGCGAGACTGGGCAATGCGGCCGGACGAAGGCAACGGGAGCTGCGCGTTGGCACGTTTTACAAACAACGGCGGGGTGTGAAAAACGAAAGTTTTTCACACCCCGCCGCTTTCGTGTGTTTTGCGTAAATTTCGCCGCCGCTTTTCGGGGATTATCCGCTGCGGTTCCGCTATACTGTGTTCAGACTTCAAACAAAAAGGAGTGTTTCATCATGAAATTCCAATATACTAAGTTTCTTCCGCTTGCCCTTTCGGCGGCGATGCTCTTTACCGGCTGCGCGGCGCAGCAAACCACAAACACTGCGGCGGACAGCTCCGCAACCGTGGCCGAACTGGCCCAAAGCGTGGACGGCTTCTCGCTCGACAGCGCGGAAAGCGAAGAAGGGGATGCGTCCGACGCCTACGAAAAGGCGTTCTCCGAGCGTGACCTCTCCGGCGCGTACGACGCGTCCGAGGCGGTTGCCGTTTCCCTCAACGGCAGCAGCGCAAGCTGTGACGCGGGTGCGGTGCGCATCGACGGTTCGACCGTCACCATCACGGCGGCGGGGACCTATCTGTTCTCCGGTACGCTCGAGGGTTCCATCATCGTCGACGCGACGAGCGAGGATAAGGTGCAGCTGGTGCTCAACGGCGTGACCGTCAGCTCCGCCGATTTTGCCGCCATCTATGTCAAACAGGCGGACAAGGTGTTTGTCACACTGGCGGACGGTACGGTGAACACGCTCTCGAACGGCAGCACCTTCACACAGATCGACGACAACAATGTGGATGCGGTCATTTACGCCAAGGACGACCTGACACTCAACGGCACGGGTACGCTGCGCATCTCCTCTCCCGCAGGACACGGTGTTGTGAGCAAGGACGAGCTGACCGTCACGGACGGCGTCTATGAAATCACCGCGGCGAACCATGCGCTCGCGGGCAAGGACAGCATCGCCGTCGCGGACGGCACGTTTACCCTCACGGCGGGCAAGGACGGCCTGCATTCGGAGAACGGTGACGACGAAACCTATGGCAACATTTACATTGCGGGCGGATCGTTTACCATCCGGTCCGCGGACGACGGCATCCACGCCAACACGCTGCTCACCATCGACGGCGGTACGTTCGACATCACCGCCGCCGAGGGACTGGAGGCGACCTATATCCAGATCAACGACGGCGTGATCAATATCTCTGCCAGCGACGACGGCATCAACGCGGCGCGCAAGTCCTCCGTCTGCATGCCGACCATCGAGTTCAACGGCGGCACGACCACCATCACGATGGGCGCGGGCGACACGGACGGCGTGGACGCCAACGGCAATCTCATCATCAACGGCGGCACCATTGACGTCACCGGACGCTCTGCCTTCGATTATGACGGCACGGCGCAGTATAACGGCGGCACGATCATCGTCAACGGCACGCAGGTCAGCTCCATTCCCAACCAGATGATGGGCGGCGGCATGGGCGGCAATATGAACGGCGGGTTCGGAAAGGGAGGACGGAACCATGGATAAGAAAAGTGCGAAACGCACGCAGCTGCTGCGGCACGGCGTACAGCTTGTGACATTTTTGCTCGCACCGACGCTGTTTGCCACGGTGTTTTCCGCGGCAGGCGAGGTCGTTCGCTCGATCGTGGGCGGTACGTTCACCCTCGCAGGCATGGCGGCGCCGCTGACCGTCCTCGCCGCAGTTCTTTTCATCACGGCGCTGTGGGGACGCGTGTTCTGCGGGTGGCTCTGCGCCTTCGGCGCGCTTGGCGATCTGCTCGCATACGCTGCGCGCAAGCTGCGCATCCCGCAGCTCCCGCGCTCCGCAAAGGTCGACCGCGCGCTGCGGTGGCTCAAGTATGCGGTGCTGGCGTTTATCGTGGTTGCGGTGTGGGCGCTCGCCGTGCCCGTCGACGCGAGTTACAGCCCATGGAACGCGTTCGGCATGCTGACCGCATGGAATCCCTCGGCCATGCGCGCGGCGCTTTCGACCGTTGGCGCTGCACTGCTGCTCGGGATCGTGATCGCCTCGCTGTTTGTCGAACGGTTTTTCTGCCGCTATCTTTGCCCGCTGGGCGCGCTGCTGGCGCCGGTGTCGAAACGGCGATTGTTCCGAGTGGAGCGCAAGGCGGCGGGCTGCGTCGGCTGTACGAATTGCACCCGCGCCTGCCCGATGAACGTCGCCGTCCACGCGGACGATGCGGCGGCCTCCGGCGAGTGCATCGGCTGCCTGCGCTGCACCGGGGCATGTCAGGCAAACTGCCTGGACGCGAAGGCGTCTCCCGCGCTCGCCGGAGCGACGGTTTCGGCGGCGATGGCGGGGCTGGTGCTGCTCGGCGGCGCGATGCCGGGCAATGCGGGCGAAAACGACGTATCCGCACCTGTGGAACTGAGCCGGCACATCGAGGAACTGCCGCACGACGGCATGTGGCCGGACGTGCGGAGCGATGAAACGGAGCGGGCTTTCCGCCATCACCGCGGCGCGCAGGAACAGACGCCCGGAACCGGAGACAGCGTGGCGCCGCAGCATCGCTTCGACGGCCGAAACGGGCAAGGCGGTGAAGCACCGCAGCATGCGCCGCAAGCGCCGAGCGGGGGCAACAGCGCACCGGAGACGCCTGCCGCGCCCGCGGAGGACGCGGCTGCAGCGGACGATTCCGCGGATCACGCGGCGTTTACCGACGGCGTTTATACCGGAACCGGAACGGGATATCGCGGTGAGACGACGGTACAGGTCACGGTGGAGGGTGGCAGGATCACGGGCGTTGAGGTGTTGTCCTATCGTGATGACCGCAATTTCTTCGAGCGCGCAAAGGGCGTGATCGACGAGATCCTTTCCCGGCAGAGGGTGGAGGTGGATGTTGTCAGCGGTGCGACGTATTCCAGCCGGGGTATCATCGCGGCGGTCGCCGACGCGCTGAACATCGAATACGAAACGGCGCAAAGCGCCATGCACGGTTTGCGGTTATGATCATCCGCAGAGTCGTAGCCGCGCAGGCCGCATAAGCTGATATAAAAAGCGGGAGGTCCCGATACGCAGTATCGGGACCTCCCGTTGCTTGTTCATCTTGCGGCGCCCGCAGAGACGTCTGCTTACCGTTTCTCTCCGCCCGCAAGCGCCTGCTCAATGGCATTGTGCAGCTTGATCCTCGTCGGCGGCTTTAGCAGATAACCCATCGGCTTCAAATTCAGCACCGCCTCGATGTGCTCGCGATCGTCCACGCCGGTCAGGAATATGACCGGGATATCCTTGAATTCTTCGTCGGCGCGGATCATCTCCAGCGTCTGCCTGCCGTCGCACACGGGCATTTCATAATCCAGAAGGATGACGTCCGGGCGCTTTTTCCCGATCGCCGCCATTGCCTTGGCGCCGGAATTGACGATCATGACCTCGTAGGCGTCTTCCAGCATGGATTTGACAATGCGCAGCAGCGCGGCGTTGTCGTCCACGACAAGCACTCTTTTTGCTGCCGTATTCGTCTCGATCTCTTCCGCTGCTTCGGCGCGCTCTCCCAACCGGCTTCGAAGCGTTTGCAGGACGACGCGGTTATCCACCGGACGAATCAAATGCTCGACCCGCCCGCTCTGGTAATACTTCAGAAAATGCGCGCGTTCCTCCTCCGTGCCGATCGTCACGACCGGCAGCGGCGCACAGTCTTCCGTGAGATAGGTCATGATCGCGGTTTTCCGATCCGGCTCCCCGACCAGACTGACCAGCGCAAGGTCGGGCTGCACGATCTTGACCATGCCCTCCACGACGTCCAGCGCTTCGGAGCAAAGCTGTATCTGATAGTAGTCCGTGAGGAACGTGTGCAGATCCTTCAGAACCGCATTCATTTTACCGATCAGCAATACCTTTTTCACCGTATTCTCTCCTTGTGGTCAAAGTGCCGCCGCAATATCCTGTGCCAGCGTTTCCACCAGCTCGTTGTCCAGATCCGTAACGGCGGCCTGCATCTTTTTCAGCTTGCCGAGGGTGTCTGCGTCGCAGTCGTATTGCAGCAGTTTTGCCATTGTGGCATCCGCGGCGTCCACGTCGAAATCCTCCATGGCCGTTTGCAGGATCTCCAGCAGCGCTTTGACGGCCTTCGGGTCGGCGCTTTCTTTCTTTGCGGTATCCTCTGCGCCGATACCGAACACGCCGTCCAGCTTGGCTTCGTACGACAACCATTCTTTCATAAAGATGCCGTGCATGGCATGGATCACATCGGCGTCCCCGTCTCTTGCCGCGTATTCCAGAACCTTTGCCATACCGGCAAGCGGGATGATGCCGACCGTGGCAGCCATGCTCTTCATCGCATGTACCTGAATGCGATATGCGTCCGGCCCGCCGGGGGCGGAAAGCCCGTCATAAAACCCTTGCAGCTTTTCCGCGTGAACCGGAAGCAGACGATAAAACTCCTGCAAGGATGCGGAGACCAGCTCCGTTGTGGAAAGGTGCAGATAGGCGATGTTCCAGTCCAGACCGTCCACCGTGGGAAGATCGTCGGGAACCTCCGCGCCCGACGGCGGCAGGTCATCCTGCTGCGCCTTCGCCGGCTGCACCAGCGCGGGGTCAAGCGTTGCGCGGATCGCATCTTCCAGCTTTTTCGCGGCGATCGGCTTGGACAGAAAACCGTCAAAGCCGTCCTTGAGATAGGCTTCCTTCGCACCGACCACGGCGTTCGCCGTCAGGACAAAGATGGGCGTGTCCCGGCACGGTCCATCCATCGCCTTGATCCGGTGCATTGCCTCCACGCCGTCCATCTCCGGCATCATATGGTCCATGAAAATGATGTCGTAACGGTTCCGCTTGGCCAGCTCGATGCTCGCCTGTCCGCTTTCCGCCTCGTCGATTTGTATCTCCGTTAACTTGAGGAAGCTGACAAAAACCTTGCGGTTCATGCTGTTGTCGTCCACGACGAGTATCTTCGCGTCCGGGGCACGAAACGCCTCCGAATAGGTGTAGTTTTCCTGCAGGCCGCGGATGCGCTCACCGAAGTCGCCGAGCGGGGTGTCGTCGACGATTTTCTGCCGCAGCTCCACGACGAAGACGGAGCCTTTCCCGTAGACGCTTTTCACGTCCAGCGTGCCGCCCATCATGTGCAGCAGCTGCATGGTGATGTTCATGCCGAGACCGGTTCCCTCGATGTTCCGGTTCCGGCTCTCTTCGATGCGCTCATACGCCTTGAAGAGCTTCGGGATATCCTCTTCCTTGATGCCGATACCGGTGTCCTCGATCTCAAAGCGCAGCAGCTCTTCGCCGCCGTCCCGTGTTCCGGTGACACGGAACCAGACGTTCCCCGTATTCGTATACTTGACGGAGTTGGTCAGAATATTGGTCAGCACCTGACGGATGCGCACGTCGTCGCCGAAAAACCGCGCCGGGATCGTGGGTTCCACCGTTACCTCAAACGAAAGGTCTTTCGCTTTTGCGCGCTGCGTGATCATGTTGGAAAGGTCGTGGATCAGACTGCTCATGTCATATTCCACGGGGACGATTTCCATTTTGCCGGATTCGATCTTGGAGAAGTCCAGAATGTCGTTGATCAGGGACAGCAGCGTTTGTCCCGCGGTAAAGATGTCGGCGGCATAGCCGCGGACATGCTTTTCCTTGCTCTCCCGCAGGATCATTTCGTCCATGCCGAGTACGGCGTTGATCGGCGTGCGGATCTCATGCGACATGTTGGCGAGGAACTTGCCCTTCGCCTCGTTCGCCAGAATCGCTTCGTGCCGCGCTTCCTCAGCCTCTTTGGTTGCCTCCAGCAGCTGCTTGTTCTGCAATTCCAGCGTTTGCGCCGTTTTGCCGACCTTTTCCTTGTAGGAAAGCAGTGCCGCCCGGATCTCCTGCACCATCAGCAGCACAAAGAACAGGGTGAATGCGCTGATGACGACCGTATCCAAATAGGCAAACGATTCCCGGCCCAGTTGCCGGACCGGCATGGCGAGCGCTGCGATCAGCAGAAACACAAGCCCTGCGGTCTCAAAATAAAGCGACACATTTTTCCTGCCCCAGTCAAGCACCGCGTAAAGAGCAAAGAGAACGCTGGACACGAGCGAAATCGCCGCGGCCACCGCAAGCGCAGGGTATCCCCGCACGCCGCACAGGCGGAGAATCAGAAGGGCCAGCGCGGTCAAAGCCGAATAACCGATCAGAATGTTCTGGTATTTCCGGTAACGAACGTCGAGCCGCTTTTCCAAGCAGAAGTGCAGAATAACGGGCATCATCAGAAAGCACATTTCCTCAAACGTGCCGAAAAAGACGCCGTTGTCGACAAACGTGACAAACAGGCCGGTTTGTATGGCGCAATATGTAATGACCACCAGCGCGAACAGGAGCAGGCGGAGCACGCCGCGCTTTCCCGTGCCGGAGATCATTCGCGTGGCGTCCATCACGACCATGACCGTCATCGCAATCAGGATCACAAGGATGCAGCCCAACGGATAGATGACGTTGCGCATCTGGTTGATGACGGCTGCGTCCCGCTTGGCGATCTTCGCGTCAGTGACGCTGACGCCCTGTGTGGAGCTGACCGCTTCGAGAACGATGCGGATGCCGGCGTCCTGCTCCATATACGGCAGGTCGATCAGGTTGTCGTTTGCCTCGATCCGGGTCGCATTTTCGTTGAATGCGTCAAAAGGCATCGCCTGCGAATCGCTTTCCGGACTTTCGGGCGCCTGCTGATCCGGTGGGAGCTGCCGCAGCGCGGGATCGACCGCGGAACCGCCCGGCAGATCGTCTAAACGCGACGCGCCCCGCATCGGCACCGTGTTTTCCACATATCCGGCCTGATAAACGGGGCGTCCGTTCACATAGATGCGGATGGCCGCGTTCTTGGTCTTGAGAGCCAGTGCGAGACCGGAATAGTCCGCGGGAAGCAGATTTTCCATCGTGATGACCTTTGATTTCGCCTTCGGGACAACAAACGGGATGGATTGCTTTTCCTGCGTTCCGTCCGCATAGGTCACGATCCAGCCTTCGTCAAAGGCATATATGGTGCCCAGCGCTTCGCTTGCCGCCTGCGTGTCATACAGTGGAATGCTGATCGCACCCACCATTGCCACAATCACGATCAGCAGCATTGCCCACGCGACGGCTCGGATACGTTGCGCCTTCATGAGATCACCTGTCCTTTTCGGCCGGATCGGCGCGTCCATGCCTATGATGATTTACTGTCGATTATATAATGACACGGGTAAAAAAGCAACATCGAACGGTGTGAAACGGCAGAAAAACGGGCATGGTCACACAAACAAAACAGATGGAAACGCAAAGGACGCGGACGATCCGTCTGAACCGCTCTGCGCCCTTTGCCGTTATCCTGTTTACCGATGCGGTCCGTGCCCGTCCGGTGCGGGTCGATCACCGTCCTGCGGCGGCTGTTGCTGTTCCGGTGCGGGCTGTTCGCTGCTTTGCGGCGGCTGGCTCTGTTCCGGTGCAGGCTGCTCGCTGCTTTGCGGCGGCTGGCTCTGCTCCGGTGCGGGCCGTTCGCTGCTTTGCGGCGGCTGGCTCTGCTCCGGTGCGGGCTGTTCGCTGCTTTGCGGCGGCTGGCTCTGTTCCGGTGCGGGCAGCT
>CACZPK010000137.1 GCA_902783035.1 Oscillospiraceae bacterium | reverse complement strand
GAGCGCTATCCCGACTCCAAGCCGGGCGTGGGCGAGGCGCTGCAATGCCCGACCATCCTCAACAACGGCTTCGGCGGCCACCGCATCGAGGGCATCGGCGACAAGCATATCCCGTGGGTGCATAACGTGAAAAACACCGACATGGCGATTGCCATCGACGACGAGGACAGCCAGCGCCTGCTGCGCCTGTTCAACACCCCGGAGGGACAGAAGTACCTCAAGAACGAGCTGAAACTCGACGATGAGCTGATTGAGAAGCTGACCTGGATGGGCATCTCCGGCATCGCAAACGTGCTTTGCTGCATCAAGATGGCGAAGTATTACGAGCTGACCGAGAACGACATCCTTGTCACCGTTCTGACCGACTCTGCCGTGATGTACCAGTCCCGCATCAAGGAACTCAACAAGATGTACGGCAAGTACAGCGTGAATGAGGCGGGCAGGGATCACGCACTGCATATGCTCGGCCTTAAGACCGACAGCCTGCTGGAGCTGACCTATGCCGAGCGCAAGCGCGTCCACAACCTCAAGTATTACACTTGGGTCGAGCAGCAGGGCATGAATGTTGAGGACCTCAACGCCCAGTGGTACGACACCAAGAACACCTGGGACGCCGTCCATGCGCAGGCGAAGGAGCTGGATAAGCTGATCAACGCCTTCAACGACGAGGTCGGCCTGCTCAAGAAGCTGTAATTGCGGGAATAGCCATATTTCGCGGTTGTCACCGCAGGTGGCGGGCGAAATGACAATGATAACGCCTCAAAGGCGGGGCTTTTGCCCCGCCTTTGCCGATAAGGAGAAGAAACCATGAAAAATGTGATCCATGCGAAGTGCGTCAAATGCGGCAAGACTTACGAGGCAACGCCGAACCTCACGAACTGTGAGTGCGGCGGCATCCTCGACATCGTCTACGACTATGACTATATCAAGAAGAACCTCACCAAGGAAAAGCTCAAGTCCCGTCCCAACACCATGTGGCGCTACCGTGAGCTGCTGCCCGTTGAGGAGTCCACGCCCGACACGCCGCTGCGCGTAGGCTGGAGCCCGCTGTATGAGGCGGACCGACTCGGTGAGCTGCTCGGCGTGAAGAAGCTCTGGATCAAGGACGATGGGCAGAATCCGACCGCATCTCTCAAAGACCGCGCCAGCGCAATGGCAGTTGCCAAGGCAAAAGAGGCAGGGGCAAAAATCATTGCCTGTTCGTCTACGGGCAACGCCGCCAGCTCGCTTGCGGGCAATGCTGCGGCAGCGGGGCTGCGCACGTTCATCTTTGTGCCGGAGCGCGCACCCAAGGGCAAGGTCGCGCAGCTGATGACCTTTGGGGCGAATGTTATCTCGGTGCAGGGCAACTATGAGGAGACCTTTGAGCTTTCCAAGAAGGCAATCGAAAAATGGGGCTGGTACAACCGCAATGCGGCGATCAACCCGTACCTTTCCGAGGGCAAGAAGACGGTTTCGCTGGAGATTGCGGAGCAGCTCGGCTGGAAGATGCCGGACTATCTCGCCATTTCGGTGGGCGATGGCTGCACCATCGCAGGCGTTTGGAAGGGCCTTAAGGATCTCTACGCCATCGGCTTTATCGACAAGCTGCCGCGCCTGATTTCTGCGCAGGCGGAGGGCTGCCACCCGATCAACCGCGCCATCGCGGAAAACAAGCCCTGGGCGCCGATGGAGGAAAACACGCTGGCGGATTCCATCGCTGTCGGCGTGCCGCGCAACGCGGACAAAGCGCTTATGGCGATCCGCGAGTCGAACGGCATCGTTGTCAACGTGACCGATGAAGAGATCATGGCGGCACAGAAGCTGCTTGGCACGACCTGCGGCGTGTTCGGCGAGCCGGCAGGTGTGACCGGAACGGCCGGCCTCAAAAAGCTCTGCGAGCAGGGTGTCATCGGGAAGAACGACACGGTGGTGTCCGTTGTGACGGGCAACGGGCTCAAGGACGTGGCAAACGCGATCAAGTTCTGTGGCGAGCCGATGAAACTGCCGAACGATCTTGATGCGCTGGTTGCCGAGATCGACAAACGCGGTTTGAAAACGGAATAATCTCAAAAAGGCGTCCGGTTTACCGGACGCCTTTTCATATGTTCAATCTTTGCCAATGTGTTTTTTGATTGCACGGAAGGAAGCCTCGCTGATGTCATGCTCGATCTTGCAGGCATCTTCCGTAGCGGTTTCCGCGTCGACACCGAGGGAAATGAGCCAGTTGGAGAGGACGGTGTGTCGCTCATAAATCTTTTCCGCCACTTCGCGCCCTGTATCCGTCAGCGTGAGCGCGCCGTCCGACGCAATCTGTATGAATCCGCCTTCATCCAGCAGATGTACGGCGCGGCTGACGCTGGGGCGGGAGAAACCCATTGCCTCGCCGACGTCGATCGCGCGGACAAAACGGCTTTTCTGTGAAAGAATCAAAATCGTCTCCAGATACATTTCACCGGATTCCTGCAAAACCATCGGCAGCACCTCCTTATTCATTTTTGCCATTTTAGCATAAAGCGATAGCGTACACAAGATAAAATTTCCATCGACGGCGTGCCGCCTGACAGGTATACTGGGCGTAAGCCCCGCATAGGTTGTTCGGAGATCTGATGCGGAGGAATAAAAATGAAACGATGCCTGTTGCTTTTACTTGCGCTGTTGACACTGTCTGCCTGCGCCGCGCAGGATACCGCGGAAGACCGCGCCGCGGCGCTGCAATCGCGTTATGCCGCGTCGGACGGCTGCAAGGCGCGCGTGGAAGCGGACGTGGCAAGCGGAGAGGAGATGCGCCATTATGTACTGGACATGGAGCAGTCGGACGATGAAACAAGGGTCACGGTATGCGAACCGGAGGCGCTCGCGGGGATAAGCGCCGTGCTGCACCGCGGTGCACCGCTGACGTTGGCCTATGACGGGACGGTGCTGGACGCCGGGAATGCGGATACGCCCGTTAACGCGGCAAACGCCTCCGATGTGGTTTTGCGCGCCATTGCGGAGGGCTGCCTTACCGAGTGCGGCACGGCGCGCTGCGGCGACACGGCGGATGCGCTGCGTCTGTGTTTTGAAACCGAGCAGGCAGGAGAAAAGCTGCTTGTCGCGGTCTGGTTCGACGCTGCGGATGCACCATTGTACGCTGAGATCGAGTTTCGCGGCGAAATTTTGGCATATTTGCAGTTTACGGATTTTACCTTTCGTGATAAAATACCAGAATCAAGTTCGCAGAAAAGAGATGTTTGAACATGGAAACGCCCCTCAAACGGACATGGGCGGAGATTGACCTGGATAATCTGGCGCATAATTTCGGCGTCATCCGGGCACATGTCGGACCGGAACCGAAACTGCTCGGTGTGGTCAAAGCGGACGCATACGGACACGGTGCGGTGCGCGTGGCGCGGAAGCTGGAAACCCTCGGCGCAGCGTATTTCGCCGTTTCCAATATCGACGAGTGTGCGGAGCTGCGCGCGGGCGGGGTGACGACGCCGATCCTGATGCTTGGCTATACGCCGCCCGAGGAGGGCGAACGCATCGTACATCTGGACATGACGCAGGCGGTTCCGGATCTGGAGACGGCACGCGCTTATGACGAGGCTGCCGCACGTTGCGGCAAAGCGATGAAGGTGCATATCAAACTCGACACCGGTATGGGACGTCTCGGCTTCCAGTGCGACGACGCACACTTTGACACGAGTCTGCGCGACATCCGCGCGGTGCTGGAGTTGCCGCATCTGGATGTGGAGGGCGTGTTTACGCATTTTGCCGTATCCGACGAGGATGCGCCGGAGCACGTCGCTTTCACCAAATGGCAACACGAGCGCTTTGTGAAAATGATCGGTGCGGTCGAACGCGACGGTTTTCGGTTCCGCATCCACCACTGCTGCAATGCGGGCGGCATAGCGACCTATCCCGAGTGGTCATGGGATATGGTGCGCTGCGGCATTATCCTCTACGGTACGGGAGAGCTGGCAGAGCGGATGGGAATGAGACCGGTCATGCGCCTGAAAACGGTCGTTTCGACCATAAAGGACTTTGCTCCGGACACCTCGATCAGCTACGGACGTACGTATTTCACGGATGGCGCGCGCCGTATCGCAGTGTTGCCCATCGGTTACGCGGACGGTCTGCATCGTGCGCTTTCCAATAAGCTTGTCGTGCGTACGCCTTATGGCGAGGCGCGGCAGGTGGGGCGCATCTGCATGGATATGTGTATGGTCGACGTGACGGACCAGCCGGAGCTGCGCCCGGGCGATGAGGTGGAGATATTTGGCGAGCACATGCTCTGCGAGACGGCAGCGCAGGCTGCGGGCACGATCTCCTATGAACTGCTGTGCGCGGTTTCGGCGCGCGTACCGCGGCACTATTTTGAAAACGGCAGGCCAGCCGATTGACGCCTGCCGCGCACCAGAAGCGGACACTCCGCATAGGATGAATTGGGAATGAGGTATAAAACCCGTTCCCGCGTGGGAGAATGAAAACAGCCTTCTGCGGGCGCAACGCCCGAAAGGACTTCTTCCGCTCGGAGTGTGAACAGCGTGGATACCAGCGTAAAAAGAGGAGATATTTATTACGCCGACCTCTCTCCCGTAGTCGGGAGCGAGCAGGGCGGCGTTCGTCCGGTGCTGATCGTGCAAAACGACACCGGCAACCGATACAGTCCGACGGTTATTGCCGCCGCCATTACGTCACAGACAAACAAGGCAAAGCTGCCGACGCACATCTCGCTTGCCGCGCCGGATTGCGGTCTGCCGCGCGACTCGGTGGTGCTGCTGGAACAGATCCGTACGCTTGACAAGCGCCGCCTGCGCGAGCACATGGGACGCGTCAGCGGCGAATTGATGGGCAAGATCGACGCCGCCATCGCGGTGAGCTTTGGCCTGCAAACTTCACAACTGGTCTGATAAGGCGGGGGGCGCGCCGCGCGGCCGCCCCCTGAAAGAAAGGGTAGGATACATAGTATGAAGAAGAACCACTGGCTTGTGCGCTTGATGCTGCTGATGCTGCTGAGCTATGCCGCGCTGGCGGTAAGCGTGACGGCGGCGGGCGGCGCCGGCTCGGAGAGCGATCCGCTGGTGACGCTCAGCTATCTCAACGACACGTTCATGACGCAGCTGCTGGGAAAAGTGGACGAGAAACTCGCCGTACGCGATAAGGAACTGTCGGACAAGCTGACGGCACAGGTTGACGCGGACACGCGGGCGCTGGCAGAGCAGTATGGCGGATCGGTGAGCACAGGGAGCGGTTCCGGCACAGCGGACACCTTTACCGTGGTAACGCTTTCAAACGGACAGACGCTTATGGGCGGTATCGGCTGCGAAGTGATGCTGCGCGTCGGCACGGCAAGCTGTGTTACGCCCTCCAGCCCCGGCCTGATCGACGAGACGGACGGGACCACGCTCGGCGGCGGTGCGGCGCTGGTAAAGAACCACCTGTATATGATGACGATCGACGAGCGCGGCGTCAAGGCAACGGCGGAAACGGTCAAGCTGCTGGTGCGGGGCGGATATTCGATCGTGTGAGCAAAAAAAGACTGCGGCTAATTACCGCAGTCTTTTTTCGTTTTTATGGCGCTTTGGATCAGTTGCCCATGTCGACCTTGCCGGAGACCTTCGCGCCGCGGGACATCGCGAGCGTACCGGTTTTGATGTCGCCGATGACCTGTGCGTTCTCGGTCAGCATGATGTTGTTCTGGACGTTCAGGTTGCCCTGGATCATGCCGGAGCAGACAATGTTGGCGGCACGGACGTTGCCGGTGATGGAGGAGTGCTCGTCAATGGTGACGTCGCCGCCGACCATGGAATCGCCGGTAAGCGTGCAGCCGACCAGCACCAGCTCCGCTGCCGCGATGCTGCTGGTGGTGTTGGCATGGATTGTCACCTTGCCGTCGGACGCGATCTCGCCCTTGAAATCGCCGCAAATCTCCACATCGCTGTCGGAACGGAGTGTGCCCTCCATCGAGGTGCCTTCGGCAAAATAGGTGCAGTTGGCACGGCGTACGGGCGTGCGCACCGTCTCGACGACGGGCTGGGGTGCGGGCGCCGGTGCTGCAACGGGCTGGGGCGCGGGCGCTTCGTAAACGGGCTGCGGCGCCTCCGCAACGGGCTGCGGCTCGGGCTGCTCAACAACAGGCTCTTCATAGGCCGGGGCCGACTCAACTACGGCAGATTCAGCGGGCCACTCGGACGTGCTGTCCTCGACCGGGGCGGCCTCTTCGGCATCCGCCGAATCAAGGGTTTCCAGCTCCTCGTCGTTCTCGTCCTGGCTTTTGCCCAGCCCGAACATTTCGTACATCGCCTGGCTGAAGTTGTCTTTCTTGCTCATGTTAATTTCCTCTTTCCGTATATTTGATTAGTATTGGTAATTATAAAGCACGGGCATGGTGTCCGGCGTGATTGCGGCGAAGGCAAAACCCATTGCCTGAAGGCGGTCAATTACCTGACCGACAGCCTGAGAGGTTGTGGTTTTGGCGGCGCTGTCATGAAAAAGTACGAAGCCACGCACTTTTCCGCTTGCGCCCTGCACAACGTGCTGCACGATACCACTCACGGATTCCCGCGCGCCGACGGCATCCTCACTGGAGACGTTCCAGTCATAGGGGACGAAACCGCGCCGGATCATTTCGGAGATGATCTCCTGATAGAATCCGCCGTCATAGCCGTTGATACTGCCGCCCGGGAAACGGAATACCGTGGGCGTGACGCCGGTGGTTTCGACGATTTGGACGAAATTGCGGTGAAATTCATCGAGAAAACTCTCTACCGAGGCGTAGACCTTTCCATAATCATGTGAATAGGAATGCATCCCGATGGTGTGTCCGGCTTCGACGATTTTGCGCATCCGTTCCAGATTTGCCTGGTCGGAATGGCCGATAACGAAGAAAGTCGCTTTGACATTCTTTTCCGCCAGCACCGCGAGGATCTCATCCGTCCGATCGGAAGGCCCGTCGTCAAAGGTCAGATAGATCGTATTTTCCACGCGCTCCGTTGCGGTGTACGGCTGCGGCGCGTAGAAATCCGGATACAGAGACTGATACGACGGCGGATCGGCGGTCGGGGTGCCATCCGTCCCGATGCCGCTGTGTGCAGAGGAACCGGTGCTTTCGGAATCAGCGGGTTTGTCCGGCTCAAACATGTTGCCCGGATCGCCGAGGCTTTCGGTATCTTCTGTCGTGATTTCGCGTGCCGTGGTTGCGGCGGCCGCCTGTTCGCTGATACGGTAGTATTTCACCGCCAAAAAGGTCGGTATGAGAATGAGGACGCAGACCGCGAGAAAAATGAGATTTTTGAAAAAGCGGACGCTTCCAAAGTACAAGTCGTTATCACCTGCCCGCAGGCAATGCTGAGTGCCTGCATTATCTAGCAGTCTAAAAGTATAACACAGTTTTTGAATAAGTAAAATACTTTTTTTGCTCAAAACAAAAATTTTTTCTCGCGGGAATTGTGCATCTTGTGGGAAATCACGGTTTTATCAGGCTTGCCGTATGCGGATAAACCGAATTAAAACCGCGTGCGCAAAAAATCTTGCCAAGCGCAGGGAATCGTTTTATACTGTTGTGGAAATTTGACATTCGGGAGGCACTTGCTTATGGCGGAACAAGGCATCGGCACAAAATGTGTGCAGGGCGGCTATACGCCGGGAAACGGCGAGCCGAGACAAATTCCCATCATTCAGAGCACGACCTTTAAGTATGCGACGGGGGAGGGCATGGCAAAGCTCTTCGACCTGGAGGCAAGCGGTTATTTTTATACCCGGCTTCAGAACCCCACCAATGACCATGTCGCTGCGAAGATCGCGGAGATGGAGGGCGGCACGGCGGGAATGCTGACATCTTCCGGACAGGCGGCGAACTTCTACTCCGTGTTTAACATTGCCTCATGCGGAGATCACGTTGTCAGCTCATCGAGTATCTACGGCGGTACGTTCAACCTCTTCGCCGTTACGATGAAGCGCATGGGCGTGGACTTTACTTTTGTTTCGCCGGATTGCACGGAGGCGGAGCTTGAGGCGGCCTTCCGTCCGAACACCAAGGCGATGTTTGGCGAGACCATCGCGAACCCCGCCCTCACGGTGCTGGATATTGAAAAGTTCGCCAAAGCAGCGCATGCCCACGGGGTGCCGCTGATCGTGGACAACACCTTTGCAACGCCGGTGAACTGCCGCCCCTTTGAGTGGGGGGCGGACATTGTGACCCATTCCACCACCAAGTACATGGACGGGCACGGAGCGGGCGTCGGCGGTGCGATCATTGATTCCGGCAAGTTTGACTGGACAAAGTATCCGGACCGTTTTCCGGGGCTTTGCACGCCGGATGAGAGCTATCACGGCGTTACCTATACGGAGCGTTTCGGGCTTGCGGGGGCGTTCATTACGAAAGCAACCGCCCAGCTCATGCGCGATTTCGGCTCCATCCAGTCTCCCCAGAACGCCTTCCTGCTCAACCTCGGGCTGGAGAGCCTGCATGTCCGCATGCAGCGCCATTGTGAGAACGGCCTTGCAGTGGCAAAGTACCTTCAGTCCAGCGACAAGGTCGCATGGGTGCAGTACCCGGGACTGGAGGGAGACAAATACCATGCGCTTGCGCAGAAGTATATGCCGAACGGAACCTGCGGCGTCGTAAGCTTCGGCGTCAAGGGCGGACGCGAGGCAGCGGGGCGTTTCATGGGACGGCTGAAGATCGCCGCTATTGAGACGCACGTCGCCGACGCGCGCACCTGCTGTTTGCATCCGGCGAGCACCACGCACCGCCAGATGAGCGATGCAGAGTTGTCTGCCGCAGGCGTTTCACCCGATTTGGTGCGCTATTCCTGCGGCTTGGAGGACGCGGCGGATCTGATCGCCGACATCGAGCAGGCGCTCGCATAATCATTAAGGAGGCAAAGACCCATGCCGATCCGAATTCCAAACGACCTGCCCGCAACCAAAACCCTGACCGACGAGAACATCTTTGTCATGACCGAGACCCGCGCCATGACACAGGATATTCGTCCTTTGCAGGTGCTGCTGCTGAACCTGATGCCGACGAAGATCGAAACGGAGACGCAGTTGGCACGGCTGCTCGGCAACACGCCGCTGCAGGTGGAGCTGGAACTGATGCAGACTGCCAGCCATGAGGCAAAGAATGTTCCGCCGGAGCATATGCTCAACTTTTATACCACCTTCGACCGGATCAAGCGCCGCTATTTCGACGGCATGATCATTACCGGTGCACCGGTGGAAAAGCTGGACTTTGAAGACGTTGAATACTGGGACGAATTGTGCGAAATCATGGAATGGAGCAAAACGCATGTCCATTCCACGTTCCACATCTGCTGGGGCGCGCAGGCGGCGCTGTATTACCACTACGGCATCCCCAAGTACCTGCTGCCGGAGAAGCTCTCCGGTGTATTTGAGCATACGGTGGAGCGCCGCTCATCGATGCTGCTGCGCGGCTTCGACGATGTGTTTCTTGCGCCGCACTCAAGACACACGACCATTCACCGCGAGGACGTGGAAAAATGCAAAAAACTGCGCATTCTTGCCTCGTCGGAGAAGGCCGGCGTCTACATGCTGATGACCGACGGCGGACGGCAGGTGTTTATCACCGGGCATTCGGAGTACGATGCCGATACGCTGCAAAAGGAGTATTTGCGCGACAAGGGCCTTGGCATGGAGCCCCGGATGCCGGAGCATTATTTCCCGGGGGACGACGATACACAAAAACCGCTGGTTACCTGGCGCAGCCACGCGAACCTGCTGTACCAGAACTGGCTGAACTACTATGTCTACCAGACCACTCCCTACGACCTGAATGCCATTGAGCCGATTTGAAAGGAAAAGGACTATGGAATACCGCAAATTTGACCAGACATACGTGATCCGCATGGAGCGCGGCGAGGAGATCACGGAGCAACTCAAGATTTTCGCAGAAAAAGAGGGCGTCAAGCTCGCCTCCGTGCAGGCGATCGGCGCGGTGAGCGAGTTCACCGTCGGCGCCTTCGACACGAAGGAGAAGAAGTATTACTCCAATGAATTCAAAGGTACGTTTGAGATCACGTCGCTGCTCGGCAACATCAGCACCAAGGACGGCGCATTCTACAGCCATCTCCATATGACGGCGGCGGACGAGACGGGACGCGCTGTGGGCGGCCATCTCAACCGCGCGCTCATCAGCGCAACTTGCGAGATGATTGTGACGGCGATTCCCGGTACCGTGGACCGCAGCTTCAGCGAAGAGGTGGGACTGAACCTCTTCCGGTTCTGACGTTCTGACGAAGTTGGCCGGAAGTCTTGCCTTTTCCGGTGAGTTTGATTATAATATAGAAGTGTTGAGGACTGAGGCGGCGGCTGTCCGCCGAAAATACGATGAGGAGGCGCTCCCATGAACAAGGAAGATTATAAGGTATATACCGATAAAATGAAGAAAACGATCGACTCTGTTTCCGCGGACTTTGCCGCGGTGCGCGCCGGCCGCGCCAATGCTGCCGTGCTTGACCGCATCAGCGTCGATTATTATGGTACGCCGACGCCGATCCATCAGATCGCGTCCATCGCATCTCCCGATCCGCGCCAGTTGGTCATCACGCCTTGGGATGCGCAGGCGGTCAAACTGATCGAGCGTGCGATTCAGGAGTCTGACCTCGGCATCAATCCGCAGAATGACGGAAAGTCCATCCGGCTGTCCTTCCCGCAGCTGACCGAGGAGCGCCGCAAGGAGCTGGTCAAGCAGATCCGCAAGTATTCCGAGGGCGGCAAGGTCGCCATTCGCAACATTCGCCGCGACGCGATCGAGACTTACAAGAAACAGCAGAAGGCGTCCGAAATCACCGAGGATGACTACAAGATTGCAGAAAAAGACCTCCAGAAGATCACCGACGACTATTGCAAGGAGTTGGATACGATGCTGGAGAAGAAGGAAAAGGAACTGATGGCGGTCTGATCCGATGGCATTCTTTTCTCAAAAACAAACGGGGCAGGCGGAGGTCTCCGGCCTGCCTCGTCATGTTGCCGTCATCATGGACGGCAACGGCCGCTGGGCACAGCGCCGCGGCCTTCCGCGTACTGCGGGGCACAAGGCGGGAGCGGAGACGTTCCGCACCATTGCCACTTACTGCAAGGACCTTGGCATGGATTATCTGACGGTCTATGCCTTTTCCACCGAGAACTGGAAACGCCCGCAGGGTGAGGTCGATGCAATCATGAGCCTGCTCGACCAGTATCTGCATGAGAGCATTGAGACGATGGCACGCGACAATATCCGTCTGCGCTTTTTGGGCGATGTGAGCGTGCTTTCGCCGAGATTGCGCGCGCTCATCGAAGAAACCGACGAGATCACACGCCATATCGAGGGATTTCAAGCGAACATTTGTCTCAACTACGGCGGGCGCGACGAGATCGTGCGCGCCGCGCGGCGCTTTGCACGCGAATGTGTGGACGGAAAGAAGACGCCCGAGGAGCTGTCGGAAGCGGATTTTCCGGGCTACCTCTGGTCGGCGGGACTGCCCGACCCGGAGCTGCTGATCCGCCCGGGCGGGGAGCTGCGCGTGAGCAACTTTCTTCTGTGGCAGTGCGCTTACAGCGAGATCTACGTCACCGACACGCTCTGGCCGGATTTCGGCAAGGCGGAGCTGGATGAAGCATTGGCGTGGTATCGCACGCGCGACCGCCGATTTGGCGGCTTGAGCGCTAAAAAATAAAGTACGGATTAAGGGACAAGTAATATGTTACAACGTTGGTTGGTGGCGATCGTGGGGCTTCCGGCGCTGCTTGCGGTGCTGCTGCTCTGCCCGTCGTGGGCGACGATGCTGCTGGTGTGCGCCATTTCCGGTGCGGCGGCGTACGAGCTGCTGTACGTTGCGGGGAAGAACGTCAATAAGCCTGTGTACGCTCTTACCATCGCCTGTGCGGTTTTGCAGGTGTGGACGGTGTACTGCAACAGGCGTATTTTCAACACGGAGCTTGCGCTTCCGTATCTGGAGGAAAGCCGGTCGGCGGCGCTGTGGTGCCTGCCCGTATTCCTGCTGACGGCGCTGTTTTTTCTTGCCGTCATCACTTACGGCAAACCCAATGCGGTACCGTTTTCGACGGTTTGCGTCGCGCTTGTGGGCGGAGCCGTATTTCCGATGATGTATGCCTGCCTGATGCTGTTGCGGATGCACGAGAAGTTTGGACGGATCTATGTTCTGGCCCCGTTTTTTGTGGCGTTTGCCGGGGATTCGCTGGCTATGTACTGCGGTAAATGGTTCGGCAAGAAGAAAATGGCGCCCCATGTCAGCCCCAACAAGACCTGGGCAGGGTTTTACGGCAATATTTGCGGTTCCGTGCTGGGCTTTCTGTTATTTGGCTTTATCGGGAGCCGCTGGCTGGGGTACGTGCCGAACTACCTCAATCTGGCGCTTTCCGGAGCCGCAGCGAACCTGTTCGGGCAGCTCGGCGATTTGTCTACCTCGCTTGTTAAACGTGAGGTGGGCATCAAAGATTACAGCCACTTGTTTCTGACGCACGGCGGTGTGCTGGATCGCTTTGACTCGACGCTGTTCATAGCGCCTGTGGTCTATTACTATGTAAGTGCAGGGATTATCTGATATGACAAGGAATATTGCTTTACTTGGCTCTACCGGCTCCATTGGCCGGCAGACGCTGGAGGTAGCGCGGGAGCTGGGACTTTCTGTCGTGGCGCTGAGCGCAAACAGCAGCATAGATTTAATTGAGGCGCAGGCGCGGGAGTTTTCACCGCGCCTCGCTGTGTTGTATGACGAAACGGCGGCAAACGAGCTGCGTGCACGTTTGGCGGATACGAAGGTCGAGGTTATGAGCGGCATGGAGGGTTTGCTTGCCGCTGCGACGCTTGACGAGGCGGATACCGTCGTGACCGCTGTGGTCGGAATGATTGGCCTTCGCCCGACGCTTGCCGCCATTGAGAAGAAAAAGCGCATCGCGCTTGCCAATAAGGAGACACTTGTGTGCGCGGGGGAGCTGGTTGTGGACGCCGCGGAGAAAAGCGAAGCGGAGATCGTTCCCGTGGACAGCGAGCACAGCGCCATTTTTCAATGTCTGCAAGGCTGCCGCGACCGCAGCGAGGTCAAACGCCTGATCCTGACCTGCTCCGGCGGGCCGTTCTATGGGCTTTCCTACGATGAGCTGGCGGGAAAGACCCGCGCCGACGCGCTCAAGCATCCGAACTGGACGATGGGTGCGAAAATCACGGTCGACAGTGCCACGCTGATGAATAAGGGGCTGGAGATCATTGAGGCAATGCGCCTCTACCGCCTGCCGCTTGAGCAGGTGGATGCGGTCATCCACCGTCAGAGCATTGTCCACTCGCTGGTGGAGTTTCGCGACGGTGCGCTGCTTGCACAGCTCGGTACGCCGGATATGAAACTGCCGATCCGCTACGCGATGACGTGGCCGAACCGCGCCGTGTCGCCGTCGGAGCCGCTGGATCTGCTCTCCTGTCCGCCGCTGACCTTTGCGCCGCCGGATGAGAAGGCATTCCGCTGCCTGGCGCTGGCTAAGGGCTGCGCGAAGACCGGCGGCACGTCCTGCGCGATCATGAACGGCGCGAACGAGGCTGCGGTAGGGGCCTTTTTACAGGAGCGCATCGGTTTCAACGATATTCCGGCGCTGGTGGAAACGGCACTTTCCGACGTGGCGCAGGTATCCAAACCGGCGCTCGCGGATATTCTGGAAGCAGACCGCATGGCACGCGAGAGCGTGACGCGGCATATCAAATAATCGGTAACAGGAGCAAAAATGGTCTATATTATCATTGCGATACTGCTGTTCGGCATGTTGATCGCCGTACACGAGTTTGGACATTTCGCCGTGGCAAAGGCGTGCGGCGTGCGGGTCAATGAGTTTTCCATCGGCATGGGGCCGCTGATCTTCCAGCGCACAGAGGGGGAGACGGATTATTCCCTGCGTCTGCTGCCCATCGGTGGCTACTGCGCGATGGAGGGCGAGGACGAGGAATCGGACGACCGGCGCTCGCTGAGCAGACAACCGCTGTGGAAACAACTTTTGATTTTCGTTTCGGGCGCGGGAATGAACTTCATTACGGGCTTTTTGATCCTGCTGTGCCTCTATGCCAATGCGGTGGGATTCTACACCAGTGAGATCGTCCGTTTCGACGACGGCTTCTCCGGCGAAGGCGAGAATGGACTGATGATCGGCGACGTGATCTATCGGGTCAACGGCGAGCGTGTCTATCTGCGCGGCGACGTTGCCACCATTTTGCAGTATAAGTCGCGCGGCGACACGATGGAGATGGTTGTGCTGCGCAACGGGGAGAAACTGACGCGTACCCTGCACAAGCAGACCTTCACCGACGAGAACGGACAGGAATATCTTGCCTACGGTTTTTCCTATGGCGGTGTGTTGGAGGCTACGCCCCTGCGCAAAGTGCAATATGCGTGGTATAACGCCCTTGACTATGTGCGGCTTGTGCGTCTGAGCCTGCAAATGCTTGT
Organism: Oscillospiraceae bacterium; assembly: GCA_902783035.1. Taxonomy (GTDB): domain Bacteria; phylum Bacillota; class Clostridia; order Oscillospirales; family Oscillospiraceae; genus Hominicoprocola. The sequence continues at coordinate 18,456 of CACZPK010000137.1, read as the reverse complement.
CACGGGTGTGGCGGGCGTCAAGGATTTGAGCGGCCCGGTGGGTATCGTGTCCACCATATCGGAGATGGGACAGGCGACTGAGGCAGAGCAAGGCTTTGCCGCGGCAATGGAGAACGTATTTTTCTTTGGCGCGCTCATCGCGGTCAATCTGGCTGTGATGAACCTTCTGCCTCTGCCTGCGCTGGACGGCGGGAAGGTGCTTATTCTTCTGGTAGACGCCGTTTCGATGCTGCTGTTCCGGAAAAAGATCCCGCAGAAGTTTGAAATCGTCATCAACGCCGCAGGATTTGTGATGTTGATGGGGCTGATGCTGTTCGTGACGTTTAACGATGTTGCAAAACTGATCTAGGAGCGATCATCATGACAAAACAGATTCTTGTCGGCAATGTTGCCGTCGGCGGCGGTGCGCCGGTCAGCATACAATCCATGTGCAATACCCGCACCGAGGATGCAGCGGCGACGATCCACCAGATTCACGCGTTGGAAGCGGCCGGCTGCGAGATCGTCCGCGTCACCGTACCGAACATGGACGCGGCAAAGGCGCTGAGCACCATTCGGGAGAATATCCATATCCCGCTGGTTGCGGACATCCATTTTGACTACAGGCTTGCGGTCGAGGCGGCTGCGCGCGGGGCGGACAAGATCCGCATCAACCCCGGCAATATCGGCGGAGAAGACAGGGTGCGTGCTGTTGTGGATGCCTGCCGGACGCATAGGGTGCCCATCCGCGTGGGCGTCAACGGCGGCTCATTGGAAAAGGAATTGCTGGCAAAGTATGGGCATGTGACGCCGGAGGCATTGGTTGAAAGCGCTCTGCGGCATGTCCGGCTGCTGGAGCGTTATGACTTTACCGACGTATGCGTATCCGTCAAGTCCAGCGACGTGCCGCTGAATATGAAGGCATACCGGCTGCTGCATGAGACGGTTGATTACCCGCTGCATCTGGGCGTGACCGAGGCGGGCACGCCGACGATGGGACTGGTCAAGTCTGCCGTCGGTATCGGTGGGCTGCTGTGCGACGGCATCGGCGATACGATCCGTGTATCCCTTACCGCCGATCCGGTGGAGGAGGTCTACGCCGCCAAACGCATTCTGCAGGCGTGTGGGCTGCGTCGTACGGGGGTCAATCTGGTGTCCTGCCCGACCTGCGGGCGCACATCCTATGACATGATCCCGCTGGTGGAGGAGCTGGAACGCCGTCTTGCAGATTGTAAAAAGCAGATCACGGTCGCGGTCATGGGCTGCGTTGTCAACGGCCCGGGAGAGGCGAGCGCTGCCGATATCGGTGTTGCCGGCGGCAAGGGCGAGGGCCTGATCTTCCGCCACGGCACGGTGCTATACAAGGTGCCGGAGGAAAAACTGATCGACGCGCTGATGGAAGAGATCGAGAAACTCTAGGATAAGGAAATACCATGGCAGAGAAAAAACCGTTTTTTGAACTGTTCAGTGATTTTAACCCCGATTTTACCCTGCGTCGGCATCTGAATGAGGCAAGCGTCACCGATATGGTGCTGGCGGCAGAGCAGCGCACGCTGTCATTGGAGCTGGAGGCGCCGGCGGAATTCCCCGAGGCGGCACGCAGTGCGGCGGAGGCGCTGCTTGCGCAGCGTTACGACCTTGCCGCTGTGCATCTGCACGTCCATGAGGCGCCGCGTCCCGCAGAGGATAAGACGGGGGAGAAAAAGCCGAAGGCCAAGGCAAAACGCATCATGGGTGGCGATATCAAGGGCAAGGTCACACCCATGCGCGAGCTGACCGCCACGATGGGCAAGGTGGTCGTCGAGGGCAAGGTATTCAAGTTTGACTGCCACGAGACGCGCCGTCCCGGCATGTGGGTGGTCGTCATTGAACTGACGGACTACACCGGCTCCGTGGTCGTACGCCGCAACATGATGGAGCAAGAGACACGCCCCCTGCAGGAGCATATTGCCGAGGGCATGTGGCTGCGCGTCGGCGGTTCGATGGAATTGACTTACGACGGCAAGGATATCCAGCTCAACCCGCGGGATATCAGCGCCGTGCAGCATGAAGGGCGCAAAGACAACGCACCCGTCAAACGTGTGGAGCTGCATCTGCACACGAAGATGTCCAACATGGACGCGCTGACCGACACAAAGGGCGTCGTCAAGCTTGCCGCTTCCTGGGGCATGCCTGCTATCGCCATCACAGATCACGGCGTTGCACAGGCATTTCCGGACGCATGGAAAGCGGCGGGGGACAAGATCAAGATCCTTTACGGCTGCGAGGGCTATTTTGTCAATAATTTGGACGACCGCGTTGCGGTACACGGGACGCAGGATGACGATTTCCACGGTGAAATCGTCTGCTTTGATATCGAGACCACCGGCCTTGACGTGACGCAGGAGGCAATCACGGAGATCGGTGCGGTGCTGCTGCGCGACGGTGAGATCGTGGATACGTTCCAGACTTTTGTTGATCCCGAGCGCCGCCTGACGCCGGAGATCGTGGGCCTGACGGGCATTACGGACGCCATGCTTGCCGGCGCGCCGAAACTGGCAGAAGCGCTGCGCGCGTTTTTGGACTTTGCCGGCGGGCGTATTCTTGCCGCGCATAATGCGGAATTCGACATTGGGTTTATCCGCGCCGGCTGTGCCAAATGCGGCATCCCGTTTGAACCGACGTATCTCGATTCGCTGATCTTTGCGCAAAACCTGCTGCAAGGACTGAAAAACTACAAGCTGGATGTGGTGGCGGAGGCGCTGCGCCTGCCCGCATTTAACCACCACCGCGCGAGCGACGACGCCGTACCCGTTGCGCAAATGCTTGCAAAGTTCTTTCCGATGCTGGAAGAGCGCGGCGTGACGCGAATTCAGGGCATTAACGATGAGATGCGCAAGCTGCGCCCGCTGGGCGGCAGGGCACACCGCCGCCCCAAGCACATCGTCCTTATCGCGCAGAACAAAACCGGCCTCAAGCACCTTTACCAGCTCATTTCCGCATCCAACCTCAAATACTTCAAGCGCTTTCCCATTATCCCAAAGACCGAGCTGATCGCCCACCGCGAGGGGATCATCGTTGGCTCGGCGTGCGAGGCGGGCGAGTTGTTTCAGGCAATCATCGACCACAAGGACTGGGACGAGCTCAAACGCATCGCGTCGTTCTACGATTACCTTGAGATCCAGCCGCTTTGCAACAACCGCTTCATGGTGCGCGAGGGGAAGGTGCGCTCGGACGAAGATCTCAAGGAATTCAACCGCACCGTTGTCAGACTTGGCGAAGAACTGGGCAAGCCCGTTGTCGCCACAGGCGACGTGCACTTCCAGGAACCGGAGGACGAGGAGTACCGTCACATTTTGCTGGCGAGCAAGAAGATGCCGGACGCGACCGCGCCATTGCCTCTCTATTTCCGTACAACGGAGGAAATGCTGCGCGAGTTCGACTATCTCGGCGAGGAGAAGGCGTATGAGGTCGTCGTCACCAACACGCGCGCTATCGCGGATATGGTGGATGTGATCGAGCTGCTGCCCAAGGGCAAGCTGTTCCCGCCGCGGCTGGAAAACTCCGAGGAAGACCTCAACCGCATGGTTTGGGAGAAAGCGCACGCGCTCTACGGCGACGAGCTGCCGCAGCTCATCACCGACCGATTGAACGTCGAACTGGGCGCGATCCTCGGCAAATATGACGTCGTTTACATGAGTGCGCAGAAGCTCGTGCAGCGCTCGCTCGAAAACGGCTACCTCGTCGGCTCGCGAGGGAGCGTGGGTTCGTCGCTCGTCGCGTATATGGCGGGCATCACCGAGGTCAACTCGCTTCCGCCGCACTACCGCTGCCCCAAGTGCAAGAACGTCGAGTTCATCATGGACGGCAGCTACGGCTGCGGCGCGGACATGCCTGACAAGGTCTGTCCCAAGTGCGGGGAGAAATATATTAAAGACGGTTTTGATATCCCGTTCGAGACATTTTTGGGCTACGGCGGCGGCAAGGTGCCGGATATTGACCTCAACTTCTCGGGCGAGTACCAGTCCCGCGCGCACCGCCACGCCATCGAGATGTTCGGCGAGACGCAGGTGTTCCGTGCGGGCACGATCGGCACGCTCGCAGACAAGACTGCCTACGGCATGGTGCTGAAATATTTGGAGGAAAACGGCATCGTTGCGGGCAACGCGGAAAAGGACCGCCTGACGGCGGGTTGCGTCGGCGTGAGAAGAACAACGGGACAGCATCCGGGCGGGCTGGTGGTCGTGCCGGACGATCTGGACGTCGAGGATTTCTGCCCCGTGCAGCACCCAGCGGACGATCCCGACAGCGACATCATCACGACCCATTTCGAGTACCACTGCATGGAGGACAACCTCTTAAAGCTCGATATGCTCGGCCACGATGACCCGACGATGATCCGCATGCTTGAAAACCTGACCGGTGTGAATGCCCGTCAAATCCCGCTTGACGACCCGGACACACTCAGCCTGTTCACCTCGTCGAAGGTGCTCGGCTTTGAGGACGACGAGCTGCTTGGCCCCACGGGTGCTGTGGCGATCCCGGAGTTCAACACGCGCTTCACGCGTCAGATGCTCGTCGACACGCAGCCGAAGGACTTTAATACGCTCTTGCGGCTTTCGGGCTTTTCCCACGGCACGGACGTGTGGCTCGGCAACGCGAAGGACCTCATTTTGAGCGGTACGGCCAGTGTTCTGGAGACGGTCGGGTGCCGTGACGATATCATGCTGTACCTCATTTCCAAGGGACTTGACCCGAAGATGAGCTTCAAGATCATGGAGTCCGTCCGTAAGGGCAAGGTTAAGAAAAACGGCTTTGAGGACGGCTGGGTCGACGCGATGCACGACCATGAGGTGCCGGAGTGGTACATCGACTCGCTCTCAAAGATCGGCTATCTGTTCCCGAAGGCGCACGCGGTGGCGTACGTGATGATGGCATTCCGCATCGCGTGGTTCAAGGTACATGAGCCGCTTGCGTTCTACGCGACATACTTTTCCATCCGCGCCAAGGCGTTTGACGCTGCGGAGTGCTGCTTCCCGAACGCGCCGGAGGGCGCGGAAAAGACCAAGCGCCGTATCCGCGAGATCGAGGAGAAGATCAGCAAGAAGGACGCGACGGCGGTGGAGGAAGAGCTGATGCGGACGCTGGAGGTCTGCTATGAGTTCTATCTGCGCGGCTTCCACTTCGACAACATCGACGTGTTCCGCTCCGACGCGACGAAATTCCTGATCACCGAAGACGGGCTGCTTCCGCCGCTGGTCTCCGTTGCCGGCCTCGGCGAGGCGGCGGCTCAGGATACGGTGGAAAAGCGCGCGGGGAAGGAGTTCGTCTCCATCGAGGAATTTGCCATGACCTGCAACAAGCTCTCCAAGACGCACATCGAGCAGCTCAAAGCGCTGGGGGCGTTTGCGGGCATGAGTGAAACGAGCCAGATCTCGCTGTTCGGATGAGACGGCTGGCAACCTTCTGTACGGCGTTTGCCATCGGAATACTTGCGGCGCAATACTGGCTGCCGGACTGGCTGCTGCCTTATGCGGGAGCCGGCTGTGCCGTGCTTGGCGCGCTGTGGGCGGCATCTTTGCACGCTGATTTGCGGCGCTGCGCGCTTCTGATCGGACTCGGCGCCGCATTTGCGCTGTGCTTTGACTATGCCTATGTCCGCTGGATATATGCACCCTTTGAGGCGCTTGCCGGTACGACGGAGACGCTGAGTGTCGAAGTGACGGACTATCCGTCGGAGACGGAATACGGCTGCCGCGCCGAGGTGCGCATCCGCGGACGCGATCTGCATGGCAAGGCGCTGCTCTACGGCGGTGCGGAACTGCTGGAGCTGGAGCCGGGCATGTGCGCAACATTGCCTGTGGAGATCCGCTCATCTGAAGACATTAACGGTGTTCCGGTGACAACACATACTTCCCGTGGGATATTTGCCTTGCTTTATGCGCGGGGCGCGGCGGAGACGGCGGCAGGGAACACCGGGACGCTCCGTTATCTGCCCCAGCGACTTGCCCATCGGATGCAGGAGACCGTGGCTTTGTGCTTCCCGGAGCGGACACAGGCGTTCCTGAACGCAATCCTTTTGGGTGACCGCTATGGCCTTGACGACGAAGACGACACATATCTCAGCGAGGCGGGACTTTACCATGTGACGGCGGTTTCCGGACTGCATTGCGCATTTCTGGTTTCGCTGCTGGGCTTTCTGATCGGACGGCATCGCAGAAAACTGCTTTCCGCGGCGGCAATCCCCTTGCTGGCGCTCTATGCGCTTGCCGTCGGAGTGACGCCGTCTGTGACACGCGCCTGCGTTATGCTGACGCTGGCGCTGCTTGCACCGCTTTTTGAGAGGGAGAACGATCCGCCAACATCACTTTCCTTTGCGCTGCTGCTGATCCTGCTGGCTAATCCTTTTGCGGCGAAGAGCATTTCACTCCAGCTTTCCTTTGCGGCGATGGCGGGGCTTATCTGGCTGACCCCGAAACTCTATGACCGTATCGGCAGCGGACGGCATGGTGCGGCGGCGTGGTTTGTGCTCGGCTCTCTTGCCGCAACGGCGGGGGCGCTGGTGTTTACGATTCCCTTGACCGCGCTCTATTTTGGAACGCTGGTGCTTGTGGCTCCGCTGAGCAACCTTCTTTGCCTCTGGGCGGCATCGTTGACCTTTATCACGGGGTTTCTCACGGTGCTGCTTGGCCTGTTCCTGCCGGACGCGGCGCAGGTGATGGCATACGTGCCGCATGCGGGGGCGCTGTATCTGCTGACGGCGGCAAAGTATCTGTCGATGATACCGTATCATGCGGTTTACTTTGTCAACGATTATCTCAAATACTGGCTTGCCTACGTCTATGCCATGTTTACCGCCTGCTTTGTGGCGCGTCGCGGACGGCTGCGCTATGCGTCGGCATCCGTGCTTGCGGTTTTGACGCTGGCGCTGACCGTTTGGCTGAACGCTGCGCCGGTGCGCGGCGGTTCCCTGCATATCGCAGCGCTGGATGTGGGGCAGGGGCAAAGCGTTGTGCTGTATTCCGGAAGCGCGGCAGCGCTGGTCGATTGCGGAAGCAAGTCGCATACAGACGCGGGGGACGTGACCGCCGACTATCTGCAAAGCATCGGCGTCCGCTCGCTGGAGTACATCGTGCTTTCACACTACCACGCCGACCATTGCGACGGACTGGGCGTACTGCTTGCACGTGTTGGCGCAAAACGCCTGATCGTACCGGACATTGAGCCGGAGGATGCGCTGCGTGCATCTGTGCTTGCGTTGGCGGAGCGGTATGGCATTCCCGTGACCTTTGCGCGGGAGAAAGAAACGCTGGTGCTGGGCGAAGCGACGATGACCGTTTACCCGCCCGTGGCGGAAGGTGATATGAACGAGGAAGGGCTTTGCGTCCTCTGTACCGCGGGGCACTTTGACGCGCTGTTTACCGGCGATCTGGACGCGGATACGGAGTATCGGCTGATTGCGACCTATCCGCTGCCGGACGTGGAGGTGATGATGGCGGGGCACCACGGCTCACGCTGGTCCACCGGCGGCGACCTGCTTGCCGAGGTAAAGCCGGAGACCGCCATCATCAGCTGCGGCGCCGGCAACCGCTATGGGCATCCGCATATGGAGGCGCTGCGCCGGCTGAAAGACGCCGGGGCTGCGGTCTACCGCACGGACTTACAGGGCAATATCTGCATCACAGTGAATTAAAAGCGACCGTCCGAAATGCGTGAAAAGAGGAGACGCTATGGCGAAAACGACGCCCGACAAGGGCTACCAAAAACTCAAAGGCGACCTTGCCGCAGGCGAGATCGGGCAGGTCTACGTCTTTTACGGCGAGGAGAGCTATCTGCGCGAGTACTATCTCGGCGAGTTGAAGAAAAACTTGGTGCCGGCGGGCTTTGAGGAGTTTAACTATCACCGTCTGGACGGCAGGAGCCTTTCCATGGCACAGCTCATCGAGGCGGTGGAAGCGATGCCGATGATGGCGGAGCGCACCATGGTCGTTGTTACGGATTGTGATTTGTTTAAGCTGGGCGAGGACGCGCGCGGCATGGTCATCTCCATGCTGGAGGATTTCCCACCGTACTGCTGCCTTGTATTTGTGTACGATTTGCTGGAATACAAGCCGGACAAGAAATACAAAAAGCTTTGCGGCGCGCTGGATGCCCACGCGCAGTCCGTCAACTTCCAGATCGCGGAGAAGAGCGACCTGATCAATTGGATCCGTCGCCGTTTCCGTGCGCTGGGGAAGGACATCGACGCACATACGGCGGAGCATCTGATTTTCACCTGCGGCAGCCTGATGACCGGGCTGGTGCCTGAAATCGAGAAGATCGGTGCCTATGCAAGAGGAAAGACGGTCACGGTGGAGGATGTCAACGCCGTTGCCGACCCGGTGCTGGACGCGGTGGTGTTCAACATGACAAACGCCATCACACGCGGGGACTACAACGGTGCGGCGGAGATTCTTGGGCAGCTTCTCAAAAAGCAGGAAGAGCCGATCATGATCCTCTCTGTCGTCGGCAAGGAGCTGCGCCGCCTTTATACGGCGCGCATAGCACTGGACGAGGGACGGGACAAACTCTGGCTCATGGACCAGTGGGGGATGCGTTCGGATTACGGCGCGCGGCTGCTGCTGGACGCGGCGCGCCGCACAACGCGGGACTGGTGCATGGACAGCGTCAAGCGCTGCCAGAAGCTTGACCGCCGCATGAAAAGCGAAAACGGCGCTGACGGCGAAGGCGGGCTTAAACTGCTGCTAATGGAGCTGGCACAGAAATGAGCAAACCGCAAATCAGGGAAGTCATCGTCGTTGAGGGACGCTATGACAAAAATACGCTTGCCCAGATCGTCGACGCGACAATCGTGGACGTCGGCGGGTTCAGTGTGTTCAATGACAAGCAGATGCTTGCGCTGCTGCGCCGTCTGGCACAGACGCGCGGTGTTGTGATCTTTACCGATCCGGACGGCGCAGGCTTCGTCATCCGCAACCATCTCAAGGGGGTGCTGGGCGCCGGACGGGTGCTCCACGCCTATGCACCGGACGTCTACGGCAAGGAAAAGCGCAAGCGCCGGGGCGGCAAGGAAGGCAAGATCGGCGTCGAAGGGATGAAACCGGACGTGCTGCTGGATGCGCTGCGCCGGGCGGGCGCGACCTTCGCAGGTATGGAAACGCCGGAACGGGGAGAGGCGATCACCAAGGCGGACCTGCTCGACGCGGGATTGGTCGGAGATGGCAGCACCGCAAAGCGCAACGCACTTGTAAAGGAACTTGACTTGCCGGAACATTTGCGCCCCAACGCTTTGCTGGATGTGTTGAACCTGCTGTTTACACGCGACGAGTTTGCGGAAAGATATTGCCAAACGGCGCAAACTGCGATATAATCAACCATTATTTTGATACAGGAGAGGGAATCACTATGGCGGACGAAGTCAAAACCATCGAGAACGCGGAGAGCGAGAGCAAAAACTTTATCCACGCCTTCGTGGAAGAGGACATCGGCCCCGGCGGGCAGTTCGAGGGGATGCAGGTGCACACCCGTTTTCCGCCCGAACCCAACGGTTATTTACACATCGGCCATTGCAAGGCGCTGATCATCGACTTCGGTACGGCGGAGAAATTCGGCGGCCTTTGCAATCTGCGTATGGACGATACCAACCCTGCCAAGGAGGACACCGAGTTTGTCGATGCCATTCAGGAGGATATCCATTGGCTGGGTTTCGACTGGGGCGACCGTTTTTACTACGGCAGCGACTACTTTGAAAAGGACTACGAGTATGCCGTGGAGCTGATTAAGAAGGGGCTTGCCTATGTCTGCGACCTGACGCCGGAGGAATTCAAGGCAAATCGCGGCGACATCGGCAAGCCTGCCGTCTCGCCCTACCGTGACCGCGACGTTGAGGAAAATCTCGACCTTTTTGAGCGTATGAAGAACGGCGAGTTTCCGGAGGGCAGCCGCACCCTGCGCGCGAAGATCGACCTTGCGTCCGGCAACTTCAACATGCGCGATCCGGTGTTCTACCGTATCCGCTACATTGACCACCATCGTCAGGGAAAAAAGTGGTGCATCTTCCCGATGTATGACTTTGCGCATCCGATTCAGGACGCGCTGGAGGGGATCACACATTCGCTGTGCTCGCTGGAGTATGAAGAGCATCGCCCGCTCTATGACTGGGTGGTGAACAACGTGTCGATCCCGTATCACAAGCCGCGCCAGATTGAGTTTGCGCGTCTGGGTATCAACTACACGGTCATGTCCAAGCGCAAGCTGCGCCAGCTGGTCGAGCAGAACTATGTCTCCGGCTGGGACGACCCGCGTATGCCGACGCTCTGCGGCCTGCGCCGCCGTGGCTTCACGCCTGCGTCCATCCGCAATTTCTGCGAGCGCATCGGCGTGGCGAAGGCGCCGTCCACCATTGAGTACAGTTTCCTGGAGCATTGCCTGCGCGAGGACCTCAATGAGCATGCCGAGCGTACGATGGCTGTGCTGCATCCGATCAAGCTGGTCATTACAAATTATCCCGAGGGCAAGAGTGAGACATTCTCCGTGGAGAACAACCCCACCGACCCCGCGGCCGGCACACATGAGATCACATTCTCCCGCGAGGCGTGGATCGAGGCGGACGACTTCATGGAGACGCCTGTACCCAAGTATAAGCGTTTGACGCCGAATGGCCCCGAGTGCCGTCTCAAGGGCGCGTATCTTGTCCAGTGCACGGGCTGCAAGAAGGACGAGAACGGCAATGTCGTTGAGGTCTATGCGACCTACGATCCCGATTCCCGCGGCGGTGACCCCGCCGACGGGCGCAAGGTCAAGGGCGCGACGCTGCACTGGGTCGATGCAGCCACCGCCGTGGACGCTGAGGTGCGGCTCTATGACTACCTGTTCAATGATCCCTCTCCGGACGGCCCGGACAAGAACTTCCTCGATTGCCTGAATCCCGACTCGTTGGAAGTGCTGCAGGGCTGCAAGATCGAGCCGGAGCTGGCAAAGGCCGCTGCGGACTACGACAAGGCCGAGAAGGCGGGCAAGACCGCCCCGACGTTCCAGTTCATGCGTTTGGGCTATTTCTGCCTCGACAACAAGGACTCCACCGCCGGGCACATTGTATTCAACCGTTCGGTTTCTCTGAAGGATAGTTTTAAGAAGTAAGCGCATACTAGGAGAAAACCGAAAGGAGCACTCAGCCATGGAACTGAACGATCTCAAGAGCAAAGCCAAGGAGGCGCTGCGCAACACCGATCTCGATGAAAAGGTCGGCGCGGCGGCGAAACAGATGAAGGGCAAGGTGCAGGACGTCCTGGACAGCACCGACCTGGATGAGAAGATCAGGGCGGGCGCGGACAGGCTGCGTGAGAAGGCGGCAGATGTGGATACGGACGCACTTAAGGCGCAGGTACACGCGGACGCGGCCAAACTCAAAAGCAAGGTGCAGGATGCGCTGGACCGGACTGATGTGGACGAGAAGGTCAAGGCGAAGGCTGAGGCACTCAAGGGCATTATCAAGGACCGGCTCGACTAAGCGGACAGTGCAACGCGGAAGGCAAACAGCCTTCCGCGTTTTTTTGTTTTTTCTCTTGACAAACTGTGAATACTGTATATATTGTATATATACGGAATAGCGAAAGGGGGATGGGCAGTTGCATATCCTGATCGATAACAAGGGCAGCGCGCCGATATACGACCAGATCATGGCGCAAATCAAGGCACAGATCCTCAGTGGGACGTTGGGGGAGAACGATCCGTTGCCGTCGATGCGCAATCTGGCAAAGGATCTTCGCGTGAGCGTCATCACAACGAAACGGGCCTATGACGAACTGGAGCGCGAGGGATTCCTCTATACGGTGCCCGGAAAGGGCTGCTTTGTTGCGCCGCGGAATCTGGAACTGCTGCGCGAAGAAAACCTTAAGACGATCGAGCACCACATTGAGGAGATTGCCGCGTTGGCCACGGGCTGCGGGCTTTCAACGGAAGAAGTGGTGGAGATGGTACGTCTGATCATGGAGGGTGACGTATGAACGCATTGGAATGGAAGGGACTGGAGAAGCACTACGGCGATTTTACGCTTGGACCGTTGAATCTGACACTGCCGAGCGGTACGATCCTCGGCCTCATCGGCGAGAACGGCGCGGGCAAGACCACGACGATCCGTCTGATCCTTGATATGATCGCGCGCGACGGCGGCACGGTGACAATTTACGGAAAAGACAACCGCGAGAGTTTTCCAAGCGGGCGGGATGACATCGGCGTGGTGCTCGATGAAGTGGGGTTTTCCGCATGCCTGAACGCAAAGGAGATCGGGAAAATCCTGCGCGGCATGTACCGCAACTGGGATCAGGCGGTATATGAGGGGTATTTGGCGCGCTTCAATCTGCCGATGGACAAGAAGTTCAAGGACTACTCCCTGGGCATGAAAAAGCGGCTTGCCATTGCGACGGCACTTTCCCACCACGCGAAACTGCTGGTGCTCGATGAACCGACGAGCGGGCTGGACCCTGTTGCGCGCGACGAAATGGTGTCGGTCTTTTCCGAGTTTACGCGTGACGAGGGACATGCGGTGCTGATTTCGTCACATATTGTCAGCGATCTGGAAAAGCTCTGCGATTACATCGCGTTTCTGCACAAGGGGCAGCTGCTGCTTTATGAGGAGAAGGACAGAATGTATGAGGATTACGCCCTTGTCCGCTGTGCGCCGGAGGAACTGACTGCAATCGCGCCGGCGGCGATATTGGGAAAACGTGAGACGCCCTACGGCGCAGAGGTCCTGCTGCGGCGCGCGGATGTGCCTGCGGGCGTGGAGGCGGGGCGTGTGGACGTTGAGGAATTGTTTGTGCTGATGGCAAAGGGGGCGAAGTGAAACCATGAAAGGAATGCTGTGCAAGGACTGGTACCTGACCAAACACAACCTGAAGGCGTTTTTGGTGCTGATCGCATGCTTTTCTCTTGGCGGAGGGCTTTGGTATGCACATTCTTCAACCTTCATGCTTGTCTATCCGGGTGTGATGGCGGCGATGTTGACCTTGTCGCTGATCGGTTATGACGAGCGGGAAAAATGGAATGTTTATTGTCTGGGAATGCCGGTCAGCCGCGCATTGTATGTGACGGAAAAGTACGTGTGCGGGCTGATTTCGGTGGGCACGGTGCTGGTGTTCCATGGCATCGGTGCGCTGCTCGGTGTGCTGACGGCCAGATCAGCAGGAGAAGAAGTCCTTGCAAATATGACCTTGCTGCTGAGCGTCGGGCTGCTGGGTCAGGCACTGATGATGCCGTTTCTGTTTCGCTTCGGTGTTGAAAAGGGGCGTATCGCCTACGCACTGTTATTTGGTATGCTTGTCGGCGGCTTGGTGGTTATTTCCACAGTGCGCCAAGCGGATGGCATATCGCTTGGAAATGTGGAGGTAAGCGCAGCGCTGGCAGCTGTGGCGGTATGCGCCGCGAGTTTAGCGGTTTATGCGATTTCGTGGCGGCTGTCGGTCGCGCTGTATCAAAAAAGAGAGCTGTAACGTTAATTGGATATTCCCTTGTCAGGTACCGGGAAGAACCGAGACAAGGGGAAAAAGTCCATCGAAAGCGCACGAACGATAAAAAATTTAACCATCCCCCGCGTCGTATGTTTCTGCTCCGCACGGAAAGAATAGAAGCATCAACGACGCGGGAGATGGTTTTCATTTTAGGAAAAGTTGAGCTTTGCGGCGTAAACACATCAAAATTGCCCGTTTTGGCGGCGGAGGAGATGGAAACGCTTTTTCGCCAGGCCAAGGATGGCGACGAGGCCGCACGCGAGCGGCTGGTGGAAGGAAACCTGCGGCTGGTGCTCTCCGTCATCCAACGTTTTGCCGGACGCGGCGAGAACGCGGACGACCTTTTTCAAGTGGGCTGCGTTGGACTGATCAAGGCGATCGACAATTTCGACGTGGCACAAAACGTTCGCTTTTCAACCTACGGCGTCCCCATGATCATCGGCGAAATCCGGCGTTATTTGCGCGACAACAGCGCCATTCGCGTCAGCCGCAGCACGCGCGACACGGCGTACCGCGTTTTGCAGGCGCGGGAAAAGCTCCAACGGGAACAGCAGCGCGAGCCTTCGGTGGACCAGATTGCCCGTGAACTGGACATTCCGCGCGAGGAGGTCGTTTTGGCAATGGACGCGGTGGTCGATCCGGTTTCTCTGTTCGAGCCAATCTATTCCGACGGCGGCGATACCGTGACAGTGATGGATCAGGTGCGCGACACAAAGAACACCGACGAGGACTGGCTGGAGCGCATCGCACTCAAAGAGGCGATGGCTCGGCTCTCACCCCGCGAACGGCGAATCCTGACGCTGCGCTTTTCCGACGGCAAGACGCAGATGGAGGTCAGCGACGAGATTGGTATATCCCAGGCACAGGTTTCGCGGCTGGAAAAAAATGCCATCAAGGCCATCAAAAAGCAAATATGAGAAGAACGCCTCCCGTTTTGGCGGGAGGCGTTCTGGATTCAGCATACAGGGACGATCCAACCGTGCGAATCGGCGCTGCGGCCCCACTGGATGCCGGTAAGCTCATCGTAGAGCGCCTGCGTCATCTTTCCGATGCTACCGTCACCGATGACGTATTCCTTGCCCTCATAGATCAGCTTTCCGATGGGAGAAACCACCGCCGCGGTGCCGCAGCCCCAGGCCTCTTCAATGGCGCCGGACTGTGCCGCTTCAACGAACTCGTCCACGGAAAACAGGCGTTCTGTGACTTTTTGCCCTTCATCGCGCAGCAACTGGAGGATGGAACGGCGTGTGACACCGGGCAGCACCGTGCCGGTTTCCAGCGTCGGGGTCACGACCTCGCCGCGGATTTTGAACATGACGTTCATGCTGCCGACTTCCTCAATGTACTGCTTGGTTGCGCCGTCGAGCCAGAGAACCTGCGAGATGCCCTGCGCTTCGGCACGCATTCCGGCACGCTGTGCAGCGGCATAGTTGCCGCCGCACTTGGCAAAGCCCGTGCCGCCGCGCACGGTGCGCGCGTCCTCGGTCTCAATGGCGATGCTCACTGGCTTGAGCCCGGTCTTGTAGTAGCAGGCGACCGGAGAGAGAATGACGACAAACATACAGCGGTCGGTGCAGTGAAGGGAGACATCCGGCTCCACAGACATGAGAATGGGACGGATGTAAAGGGACTCGCCCTCGCCGGAGGGCACCCAGTCCCGATCCAACGCAACCAATTCCCGAATCGCCTGCAAAGCGTCGTCGGGGTCGATCTGCGGCAGGCTCAGACGCTCGGCGGAGTGGTTCATGCGCTCGATGTTGCAGTCCGGACGGAAGAGCTGGATCTTGTTCTCCGATGTGCGGTACGCCTTGAGCCCCTCAAAGACCTCCATGGCGTAGTTGAGCACGGCGGCGCTTGGCTCGATGGGCAGCGGACCGTAGGGAACGATGCGCGGGTCATGCCAGCCCTCAGCGGACGAGTAGTCCATGAGAAACATGTGGTCGGTAAAGGTTGTGCCAAACGAGACCTTCGACATATCGGGTTTTGCCTTTGGCGATTTTGTCTTTTCCACACGGATGTTCAGCATAGTAGAACCTCTCAAATTTTAGTTTTTTCCATTTGCCCGCATGACCGTGCCGGCGACGGACAAATGCGTGTTTTTCTGCCGCTTTTCAGGACAAATACAGATCGACGGCTTTGCGGTTCGGCGCGAGGAATTTTGCCTTGCGGCCGGAGAACATGTGCTCCAGCTCGGCGTAGACGGTTTCGAACTTCACCACGCCCGTCTCCTTGAGAATCGCGCCGAGCATGACCATGTTGGCCGCACGGTCGATCCCGAGCTTTTGCGCTTCCTCGTTCGCGGGAACCTCAATGACGCGGATATCGCTGCGCGTTGCCTTTTCGGGAATCAGCGAACTGTTCATAAACAGCAGTCCGCCCGGCTTGACCATGGACTCAAAACGCGTGAGGCTGGGGAGGTTCATCACCACCAGAATGTCGCATTCGTTGATGAGCGGGCAGCTGATGGGCTTGTCCGAGAGAACGACGGTCGCATTGGCGGTGCCGCCGCGCATTTCGGGACCGTAGGAGGGGAGGTAGGTGACCTCGTTGCCTTCCTCCATCGACGCCTTGGCAATCAGTTGTCCGATGGCAAGCGCGCCTTGTCCGCCGCTGCCGGCAAAGAATAGCTTTTTGATCATTTCAGTATCCCTCCGGCCTCTTAAAATTCTTTACGGGATAATACGCCGCCATGTCGGTTTCGACCCATTTGAGCGCATCCACCGGCGCAAGCCCCCAGTTGGTGGGGCAGGCGGAGAGGAACTCAATGAAGGTAAAGCCCAGTCCCGCCGCCTGAATGTCCAGCGCGGTTTGGATCGCTTTTTTCGCTTTGCGGATGTTTGCGGGTGTGTTGAGCATAACGCGCTCAACAAACACCGCGCAGTCGATGGTGGCGAGCAGTTCGCACATGCGCAGCGGCATGCCCGCCTGCTCGACGGTGCGCCCATCCACGGCAGTGGTCGCCTTCTGGCCGATGAGCGTTGTCGGCGCCATCTGACCGCCGGTCATGCCGTAGATGGCGTTGTTGATGAAAAACGTCGTGAACTTCTCACCGCGGTGTGCCGCATGGACGATCTCGCCTGCGCCGATGGAGGCAAGGTCGCCGTCACCCTGATAGGTGAACACCACCTTGTCCGGATGGACGCGGCGGATACCGGAGGCGATGGCGGGCGCGCGGCCGTGCGTTGACTCGCACATATCCACGTTCATGAAGTGATGTGCATTGATGGCGCAGCCGATCGGCACTACGCCGATGGTGCGGCCGAGGTCGCCGCGCTCCTCCAGACACTCCATGATGAGGCGATGGGCAATGCCGTGGGAGCAGCCGGGACAATAGCTGGTATCGACGGGCAGCATGCCCTCGGTGGGCTTGAATACGGTCTTCATGCCTGCACCTCCTTTAAAAGCGCCTCTGCTTTGTCTGCAATCTCAATGGACGACGGGACGATGCCGCCCGTGCGGTGGATCAGCTTGACGGGCCAGCGGTTCTTTGCCGCAACCTTGACGTCGTAGATCATCTGCCCCATGGAAAGCTCCGTGGAGATGACGAGTTTTGTCTTTGAACCAATCTCGTCGAACGCCTTTTCGGGGAAGGGCCACAGGCTGATCGGACGGATCAGACCGGCCTTGACGCCGCGCTCGGCGAGGATTTCCATTGTCTCCGCGCAGAGGCGGGACATGGTGCCGAACGCCACGAACACGACCTCGGCGTCCTCCAGCCCCACGGTGTTGTAGCGTACAAGCTCCTGCTCGGCGCGTGCGTACTTTTCAAACATTTTCTCGACATGCTGCTCCAGCACGTCCGGCTGCATGCGCAGGGAATAGATCACGTTGCGTCCCTCATGCTGGCCCGTGCCCGTGATGGCCCAGGGCTTGACCTTGGGAATCTCGGCAACAGGTGTGATCTCCTTTTTGGGCGGCAGCTCGACCGGCTCCATCATCTGGCCCATCATGGCGTCCGCAAGGATCATGACCGGGTTGCGGTACTTCTCGGCGATATCGAAGCATTCGTAGATCAGATCAACACACTCCTGAATACCGGCGGGGGCGAAGACAGGGATCTTGGCGTCGCCGTTGTAGCCGCCGCGGGTGACCTGGATATAGTCCGCCTGCCCGGGCTGGATGCCGCCGACGCCGGGGCCGCCACGGGAGACGTTCAGCGCCACCAGCGGTACCTCGGTGGAGCAGATGAAACCGAGCCCCTCCTGCATCAGCGCGAGACCGGGGGAACTGGTGGAGATGAATACACGACCGCCGGATGCCGCCGCGCCGAATGCCATATTGACCGCGGCCAGCTCGCTTTCCGCCTGCAAAAATGCGCCGCCCGCCTTCGGCAGTTCGTGGCTCATGTACTCGGGAACTTCGTTTTGCGGGGTGATCGGGTAACCGAAATAGCACTTGACGCCCGCGCGAATGGCGGCCTCGCCAAAGGCTTCGTTGCCCTTCATCAGGATCTTGCTCATGCTTCTCCCTCCTCCAGCTCATAGATGGTGATGCAGTAGTCGGGACACATCAGCGCGCAGCTGGTGCAGCCGATGCACTGCGTTTCGTCCGTGCAGCAGGCAGGGTGGTAGCCCTTGGCGTTCACCGCCGTGTCCATCGCAAGGATGTGCTTGGGACATACGCTGACGCAGATCTCGCAGCCCTTGCACTTGTCGGCGTTGAACGAGAGCCGAAATCGTCTGTTCATGATAGCCTCCTATTTTTAATTTACAATTTGTTTCTGATGATCTTGCCGCTGATCGTTTTGGGCAGCTCGTCGCGGAACTCAACGATACGCGGGTATTTGTACGGCGCGGTGCGTTTCTTGACGTAATCCTGGATCTCTTTTTTCAGCTCGTCGGTCCCTACGGTGTCCTTGGTGAGGGTGATGCACGCCTTGACGACCTGACCGCGGATCTCATCCGGCGCGGCGCAGACGCCGCACTCGAGGACATAGGGCAGCTCCATGATGACGCTTTCGATCTCAAAGGGGCCGATGCGGTAGCCGGAG
>CACZPK010000136.1 GCA_902783035.1 Oscillospiraceae bacterium | reverse complement strand
GAGACTCTCGCAGACTCCACGAGAATCCCTACACAGTCTCTCATATTCCATGGAGCGGCGCAATCCGCCCGATTATTTGACGCTTACTTTCGAACGGTTGACACGCAGGCGAAGCCAAAATAGAAAGCGCAAGCGCGGAAAGCGGGATGTAGAAAGAAACCCCGTCGCCGCCCCGAAAGACCGGGGATGGCGACGGGGGTTTTATGCATTGGCTTGCGCTCTTCACGGCTGCTTTGCGGTGGAGGGGGATTCCGCAGCGAGCAGAGGCACGGTTTCATCCATGCTTTCATACTCCTGAACCGGCATCGGCTTATAAAAGTAAAAACCTTGCATTTCGGAGCAGCCGCAGCTTTGGAGGAATTGCGCCTGGGTAACATTTTCCACGCCCTCGGCAATCAGGCTCATCCCAAGGGAATGCACCATCTGGATCATGTGCCTGATAATGATGCGCCCTTTTTCCGGGTCTCCCGTCTCACTCATGAACTGGAGATCCATCTTGATACGGTCCACCGGTACGTCCTTGAGCATGTGCAGGGAGGAATAGCCGCTGCCAAAATCGTCCATCTCCACCTGAAAACCAAACTCACGCAGTTTTACCGTGGTACGGATCAGCAGAGCGTGATCTTCCACATAGGCGCTCTCTGTGATTTCGATGCGAAGCTGGTCGGCACTCAGACCATAGACGTGAATCAAGTTGTAGAAGTGGCCGGGGATATTCCGCTCCTCACGGATATCGCGCCGCGACAGGTTTACCGAGACGGACCGGTGTTTGCCTTGTTCGTTCCACCGGTGGAGGTCCTGACAGACCGTATCCCAAACATAGCAGTCCAAATCATATATGAGGTCGTATTCTTCCAGCGTTGGAATGAATTCGGAAGGGCGCAGCCAGCCCAGCTTGGCGTGGTTCCATCGGCACAGAGCTTCTGTACCGGTGATCTCTCCGGTTTTGAAGTTGATCTGGGGCTGATAGCAGACCTGAAACTCGCCCGCAGAAAGGGCGGCGGGCAAATGACTGATGATATCTGCAACACGCTTTCCCTTTTCCCACTGCCCAGGGTTGTAGATCTCGTAGCCGTCCTTACGGGTGTCCCGTACCCTTTTTTCCGCCACTCTGGCAAGATCCAGCATGTGATCCACATGAATCTGCTGATAGTCCTCCGGTGTCAGCACATAAACGCCGCTGCAAATCTGGACGCGCTTGTCCTTGCCCTGATCGATGAAGAAGTTGCGAACGGGGTCCAGTACATCCGTTTCATCCTGCAGCATTCGCTCATCTCCGCCGCATCGGCGCAGAACAGCAAAGTGATCGCCCTCAATGCGGCATATGGCCTCTTCATCACTCAAGGCTTCCATGCTTTTCGCGCCCCAGAAACGCAGCAACTCGTCTCCGGCCGGCATTCCCATGCTGTCGTTGATGAATTTGAAGTTTTTGATGTTGTTATAGGAGAGAAAGTACGGCGTGTCCGGGTGTGTGCGCAGCAACGTTTCCACGCGCTTGCGGAACCCATTCAGGCTGAGCACGCCGGTCAGCGGATCGTGATCGATCAGATGGCGCATCTTTTCCTCCTGCTCCAGACGCAGGGCGCGCCGTTTCTGCACGGTGATGACGGTCAAAGAGGCGAAGAGCAGCGCTGTCAAAAGCAGAATTAACCCGTATTGATGCAGGTAGTCAGAAAAATCGTAGCGATACAGCCGCCTTGAGGTGTGATCCAGAATGATGGCCTGACGATGCGTTTCGGGTGTGGCGGCAATGCCGCCGTTCAGGCGCTCAATAATTGTCCGTCCGGCAGGGGTATCCAGAGTACCCGCACGGAAATCCATGGAAAACATAGTGGAGGGCTGGACACGCAGATCACTGTAGGCGGGCTTCTGCAACACATAACTCCATACGAATGAGTTGTGCAGAAGGGCGTCTACTTCGTCGTCGCGAAGCGCCTTTACACTGTCCGCCATGGTCTCATACATGCTGATTTCAATACCGGGGAAAAGCTGGAGAACCGTTTCGGCACCGCCGCCCAGAGAGCGAAGCATACCAACCCGGAGTTCGTTCAACGGTGGCAAGGCACGACTGTCTTCGGTGACCAGGGTAAATGGTGTCTGCGTAAGATTGTCCGAAACGACGCTTGAGCGTCCGGAGGTGCTGGAAATGGCACTGCCGAAGGGCATGATGACGTCATACGCATCGCTGTCCAGCGCATCCTTCAGGGTTGCTTCCGTTACAAAACGGAATGTGACGTCATAGCCGGCATGTTCTGCGGCAACACGCATCAGGTCTACGCCAATGCCTACGATTTCATCTGTGTCTGCATCCCGATAAAATACCGGGCAGCGGTCTGCCGGTACACCGACCGTCAGGGTGTCTCTGCCATGCGCAGCGGAAGCAGCCGAAACCGGTGCAACGGCAAAGGACAGCGCGACAACTCCGCAGAAAAGCAGCGCCAGAAACCGCCTGGCGATTTGTGCTTCGCTCCGGTTAGAGTGGTATTTAATCATAACAGTCGCCCCCTTTTTCGAGGAAAGCGTTCCTTCCAAACGCCGTCTGATCCAATCGGGTATCTTGCTGTGCGTCTGTGCAATCATGATAACAAATTACCATACTATCATGATTATAGCACAATGTAGTACATATTGCTACCCTGCGGATAAAAAACGGAGCTCTTTTTGCTCGTGCGGGAAAGCTGCCTTTTCACGCGCGGCTGGTATAGGGACTTCCTGACCGGGCATAGGGTAGGGCAGGGAGTGATGCAATATGCTTTCCGCGGCGATTTACTTACTGACACACAGCATTCTGCTGTCACTGCACCTGTCAGGCGGCGCCGGCTCCTTCCCGAAACCGCTTTCAGCGGCAGAGGAACGCGAGTGCCTTGCCCGTTTTGCCTCCGGTGACATTGCGGCGCGTAATACGCTCATCGAGCATAATCTGCGTCTCGTGGCGCACGTCGTGAAGAAGTATTATGCGCAGGAGAGTGAGCAGGACGACCTGATCTCCATTGGGACGATTGGCCTGATCAAGGGCATATCCAGTTTTAAACCGGAAAAGAATACCCGCCTTGCCACCTATGCGGCAAAGTGCATCGAAAACGAGATACTGATGTACTTCCGCAGCCGGAAAAAGGCACAAAACGAGGTTTCGCTCTCCGACACGCTGGAGACCGATAAGGACGGAAACGCCCTGTCGCTGCTGGATGTGGTGGGAGTGGACGACACCATGTACGCCGACCTGCAGGACAAGGAGGATTGCGTGCGCGTACGTGCCCTTGTGCGAGAGGTGCTTACGCCGCGCGAACGGGAGATCATTTCGCTGCGCTACGGACTCGGTGGGCATCTGCCGCGGACGCAGCGTGAGATCGCGGCAAAACTCGGCATCAGCCGCAGTTATATATCGCGCATCGAAAAGCGTGCACTGGAAAAGCTGGAGGAGGCGCTGGGCGGCAAAAGAGAATAAAAAAGATGCCGACACTTGTCGGCATCTTTTTTGCGGTTTGGATTCAGCGCTTGACGTTGAAAGCATCAAAGCCCGCATACACAGCGGCGGAGCCAAGCTCTTCCTCAATGCGGAGGAGACGGTTGTACTTTGCCACGCGTTCGCTGCGGCTGGGCGCACCGGTCTTGATCTGACCGGCGTTCAACGCAACGGCGAGATCGGCGATGGTGGTATCCTCAGTTTCACCGGAACGGTGAGAGACGATGGCGGTGTAGTGCGCCTTGTGCGCCATCTTGATGGCGTCAAGCGTCTCGGACACGGAGCCGATCTGGTTAAGCTTGATGAGGATGGAGTTGCCGGCACCACCGGCGATACCCTTGCTCAGACGCTTGGTATTTGTGACGAACAGGTCGTCGCCGACGAGCTGTACCTTGCCGCCGAGCTTCTCGGTCATATACTTCCAGCCTTCCCAGTCCTCTTCGTCAAGACCGTCCTCGATGGAGATGATGGGATACTTTTCCACGAGCTTTGCCCAGTGGTCGACCAGTTCCTTGCTCGTGAACTTGGCACCGCTCTTGGGCTGCTTGTAAGCGCCGATCTTGCCGCCCTTCCACTCGGAGGAAGCGGCGTCCATCGCGAGGACAAAGTCCTTGCCGGGCACATATCCGGCCTTCTCAATCGCCTTGATGATATAGCCCAGCGTTTCGTCATCGTCCTTGAGGTTGGGGGCGAAACCGCCTTCGTCACCGACGGAGGTGGCGAGCTTCTCGGCCTTGAGCAGCGCCTGCAGGGCGTGGAAGACCTCAGTGCACCAGCGCAGACCTTCACGGAAGGTCGGGGCGCCGGCGGGCATAATCATGAACTCCTGCGTGTCGACGGTGTTGGTCGCGTGCGCGCCGCCGTTGAGAATGTTCATCATCGGCACGGGCAGCGTGTTGCCATTCTGACCGCCGAGGAAGCGATAGAGAGGAATATCAAGGTCATTCGCTGCCGCGCGTGCTGCCGCGATGGACACGGCAAGAATGGCGTTTGCGCCGAGCTTGGACTTGTCGTCCGTGCCGTCGGCTTCAAGCATGGCCTTGTCAATGGCATAAATATCATAGGCATCCTTGCCGGCAAGCGCCTTGCAGATCGTGGTGTTGGCATTCTTGACCGCCTTGCTCACGCCCTTGCCGCCGAAACGGGTCTTGTCGCCATCGCGCAGCTCAAGCGCCTCAAACTCACCCGTGGAAGCACCGCTGGGTGCAGCACCGGTTCCGATGGTGCCATCATCGAGGATGACGTCGGCCTCAACGGTGGGGTTGCCGCGGGAGTCAATGATCTCACGGGCGATGACCTTTTCGATCTTGGAAGTGTACATAAGCGTTATCTCCTTTTCAATTGGTGTTTTTTCCAATGAACGCGCAATATATGGTGGAAAACTCCACGCAAGCATCCTACCACACTTGACCGGCGTTTGCAAGGTCAAGTGTGAAAAATTGCATTTTTCGGAACCGCGGAGAGGTTTTTACAAAAATTCGCCAAAAATCAGCGGGGTGACAAATGCCTCCAGAAACGCCGACAGGATCAACAGCGGCACGACCCAGTGCGTGTAGACCCGCAGACACTCGCCCAAAGTGCGTCCCACCATGCGCGCGTCCACATGTCCGAGAACGGCGTAGGTCGTTGCGCGGCAAAGATACAGACCGGCGGCACAGGAGAGCACCAATGCGCTCAGCTCAATAAGCCCGTGGGGCAGCGTACCCGCGAGAAAAGCGGCAAGACCCAGATCCTCACGGCTGTAATAAAACGCAGCCAGACCGCCGTAAAACAGGGCGTTGATACCCAGAGACAGAGCGCTGAGATGCAGCAGTGGCACCAACCCAACGGCAATTGCCGCAAGCAGCACCAGCAGATTGTTGGCAAGAATGGTCGTCATCAATACAGTGCCGTCCACCGCATAGACCCCGGCCTCTGCCGTCGCGTCGGTCAACACACGCAGCAGGGGGTCAAGGGACTCGGGACGCATTGTAGCGACGGTAAACCCGACCGCGATGAGCACGGCAAACGCACCGGCGGTGATCCGGGCCTCTTCCCAAAGCGCCCGTGGCAGAGCGAAAAAGGCACGGACAGCAGCACGCGTTTTCATGAAAGCCTTGCAATGCCAGCCTTCACACGGCGCAGCGTTTCATCCTTGCCGAGAATGTGGCAAATTTCGACCGCGCCGCCCGGTGTGACCAGCTTGCCTGCTATGGCGATGCGCAAAGGCCACATCAGCGTTGCGTTCTTAACGCCCAGCGCCTCGGCAAAGGCGACAAGCGTGTCATGGATGGCGTCGGTGGTCCAGCCCGCAATGCCATCGAGCTTCGGCAATACTTTTTGCAGCATGTCAAGCGACACGGCGGCGTCGGTTTTGGACTTCTTATTTGTGTAGAACGCGAGGTCATAATCGGGCAGTGCATCGAAGAAATCGACCTTTTCCGGAATGTCGGTCAGAACCTCGCAGCGCGCCTGAAGCAGCGCTGCGATTTCCGCGGCAGAGTACGCCTCGTTTTTGACGGCCTGACGGATGTACGGCTCTGCGAGACGGGCAAATTCCTCCGGCGGCAGGGAGCGGATATAATTCGCGTTGAAGTAGCGCAGCTTTTCGATATTGAAGATCGCAGGGGACTTGGAGATGCCGGCGAGATCGAAACACTCCACCAGCTCGTCGAGCGTAAAAAACTCCTGCTCCGCACGTTCGCCGCGCGGCGACCAGCCCAAAAGCGCCACATAGTTGAGAATGGCGGGGGTCAGATAGCCCTGCGCCTTGAGATCCTCATAGCTGGGGTCGCCATTGCGCTTGCTCATCTTATGCTGTGCGTCGCGCATGACGGGGGAGCAGTGGACGTAGGTCGGTACTTCCCAGCCGAATGCCTCATACAGCAGATTGTACTTCGGTGCGGAGGAGAGGTACTCGCTGCCGCGCACGACATGGGTAATGCCCATGAGGTGATCGTCGATGACGTTGGCGAAATTGTAGGTGGGCATGCCGTCGCGCTTTAAGAGCACCTGATCGTCCAGCGTCTTGTTCTCCACGGTAACATCGCCAAAACTTGCGTCATGGAAGGTGGTTGTGCCTTCATGGGGGATGCGCTGGCGGATGACGTACGGTTCACCGGCGGCAACACGCGCCTTTGCCTCGTCGAGCGAGAGGCTGCGGCAGGGGTCCTCTGCACGGTCGAACTCCCCGCTGTCCTCGGCAGACTCGGTTTTTTCACAGAAGCAGTAATAGGCGTGGCCGCGCTCAACAAGCAGTTCGGCGTACTTGCCGTAGGTATCGCGCCGCTCCGACTGAATATAGGGGGCGACAGGGCCGCCGACGTCGGGACCTTCGTCATGGGTGAGGGCGCACTCCTCCATTGTGCGGTAGATTACGTCGGTTGCACCCTCGACCAGACGCCCCTGGTCGGTATCCTCAATGCGCAGGATGAACGTGCCGTTGTCATGCCGTGCAATGAGGTAAGTGTAGAGCGCCGTACGCAGGTTGCCAACGTGCATATAGCCCGTGGGCGAGGGTGCAAAACGCGTACGCACCTTGCCGTGCGGGATTTTGCTTTCCATGCTCTCAAAGTATGCCATATCCAATGCCATAGGATAGACCTCCTAAAAAATATCGCTGGTATTTTACCGTTTTGGTGAATCATTGTCAAGGTTTTGCCAAGGTTCTTGTGCTTTTGGAAAAAATGTGATATGCTCACACACAGACGTTTCCGGGGTCGTGGAAAGCCCCCCGGTCCGCGCGAATACAACCGAACAAAGGCAAAAGCCGCGCATCGGCGCGTATTGAATTCAGGGGGCTGCTCCAAATGTGAGCCTGCTTTTTTGGCAAAGCCCCGGAGAAAGAAGGAAACGATCATGGAAGAAACGGCCAATCAGGCAAAAAAACGGATTTTCAGCGGTATTCAGCCCAGCGGTGAACTGACGCTAGGCTCCTATATGGGAGCGATCCGCAATTGGGTCATGCTGCAGGACGAGTACGAATGTGTCTACTGCATCGTGGACATGCATGCCATCACCGTGCGCCAGAACCCCGCCGACCTGCGCCGCCGCGCGCTTGACCAGCTGGCACAGTACATTGCCTGCGGTCTGGACCCGCAAAAGAGCATCCTCTTTATCCAGAGCCATGTTCCCCAGCATGCGGAGCTTGGCTGGGTGCTGGGCTGCTACACGCAGTTTGGCGAATTGGGCCGCATGACGCAGTTCAAGGATAAGTCCGCCAAACACGCCGACAACATCACGGCGGGTTTGTTTACCTATCCGGTGCTGATGGCGGCGGATATCCTGCTTTATCAGACCGATCTTGTGCCTGTGGGCGAGGACCAGCGCCAGCATGTCGAGCTGTGCCGCGATATCGCCCAGCGTTTCAACGGCGTGTACGGCGACGTGTTCCGTCTGCCCGAGGCGTTTATTCCCAAGCTGGGCGCGCGTGTGATGAGCTTGGGCAACCCGACAAGCAAGATGAGCAAGTCAGACCCTGACGGATGCATCAACCTGATGGACAAGCCTGAGGACATCCGCCGCAAGTTCAAGCGCGCCGTTACCGACAGCGATACCGAGAACTGCGTGCGTTTTGACCCCACAGCGAAACCGGGCGTGTCGAACCTCATCGGTATCTATGCCGCCGCGCTCGGCAAGGAGCGCGAAGAGATCGAGGCGGAGTTTGCCGGTCAAGGGTATGGCGCGTTCAAGCCTGCCGTGGCGGACGCCGTGATCGAGCTGTTCCGCCCCATCCGCGAGGAGGCGGAGCGTCTGAAAGGCGACAAGGCCTATCTGGAAGGTATTTACAGGGATGGTGCGGAGCGCGCTTCGCGCCTCGCGGACAAGACATTGCGCAAGGTGTATAAGAAAGTAGGCTTTATCGTATGACGAGTATACCCAGCGAGCTGTTGCTGCGGGTGGGCGAGGCGCTGCTGTGCGCGATGGTCGTCAGTTTCATCATGTGCCCGCTTGTAAAGTCGTTTGCGTACAAGATCGGTGCGATCGACGTGCCGAAGGATAACCGGCGCATGCACAAAAAGCCGGTGCCGCGCCTTGGCGGATTGGCGATTTTCCTTGGCTTTCTCATGAGCATCCTGATCTTTGTTCCCATCGATCACCAGCTGCGCGGCATCCTGCTTGGCGCGGTAATCATTGCGGTTCTCGGCGTGGTGGACGACATCACGCCGCTGCGTGCGTACTTTAAGTTTGTTGTGCAGATTGTTGCCGCGCTCGTTGCGGTTTATCACGGGGTTGTGGTGAACGTGCTGTCGAATCCGAACGTGTTCAGCGACGATCCCTACTGGTCGTTGGGATGGGCGTCCGTTCCCATCACGGTGCTGTGGATCGTGGGCATTACGAATTCCGTGAACCTGATCGACGGGCTGGATGGCCTTGCCAACGGCGTGTCCACCATCAGCGCGGTGACAATGCTCGTTATTGCGCTGCTTGTGTCCGAAGGGCAGACTGCGCTGGTCATGGCGTCGCTTGTGGGTGCGTGCGTCGGCTTTATGCCGTACAACAAGAACCCCGCGCAGATGTTCATGGGGGATACCGGCTCGACGTTTCTGGGCTTTATTCTGGCGACCATCTCTATTCAGGGCCTCTTTAAGTATTACGCGATCATTTCGTTTGCTGTGCCGTTTTTGATCCTCGGCCTGCCGATGTTCGATACGCTCTTTGCCATTGTGCGCCGTGTCGCCCATGGGCAAAACCCCATGTCACCTGACCGCGGTCATATCCACCATCGGCTCATTGACATGGGGCTGAGCCAGAAACAGGCGGTGGCGGCACTCTATGTCGTGAGCAGTATTCTTGGCCTGTCCGCCGTGGTGCTGACCGCCAGCGGAGCGATGCGTGCAATGATTTTCCTTGCCGCTGTGGCGGTGGCGGCGCTGCTTGCCTCGCGTGTGGTCTTTCCGCGGGAGATTGCAGAGACGAAACGGGAAAAGGAAAGACAGGCGCATCAAGCGTCTGTGATCGACGTACCGCTGGACGGCGCGCCGGAGCCGGTGGGTGATATCGACCTGCACCCGGCAGTGGATGCGGACGGTCATGATATTGACCTGCATCCGGCGGTAGACGCGGATCGTATTGCTGCGCAGGAAGTAAAATCACAGCGCAACCGGGATGCCGGGGAAGAGCGCATGAAGCAAAAGGAAGAACAGAATGGATAAGCTGCGGATTATGAGCGTGTTTGGCACGCGGCCGGAGGCAATCAAAATGGCGCCGCTGGTACAGGAACTGCATCAGCGTGAGGGGATCGAAAGCCTCTGCTGCGTTACGGCGCAGCACCGTGAGATGCTGGACTCCGTTATGGAAGTGTTTCACCTGCGTGCGGACTGTGATCTTGACATCATGACGCCGCGTCAGACGCTTTCCACGATCACAAGCAAGTGCCTCATTGGTATGGACGATGCCATTGAACGCCTCAAACCGGACATGATCCTCGTTCACGGTGATACGTCCACGACATTTGCCGGTGCGCTTTCGGCATTCTATCATCAGGTGCGCGTTGGCCATGTTGAGGCAGGGCTGCGTACCTATGATAAGTACTCCCCGTTTCCCGAAGAGATGAACCGCAAGCTTGTTACGCAGATTGCCGACCTCTATTTTTGCCCCACGCGTTCAAACCGGGACAACCTTGCCCGTGAAGGCGTGACGGAAAATGTGTTTGTGACAGGCAACACGGTGATTGACGCTTTGAAAACGACAGTATGCAAGGATTACACCTTTACAACAAAAACGCTCAATGAACTGGACTATTCCGGTAAAAAGG
This sequence comes from Oscillospiraceae bacterium, assembly GCA_902783035.1. GTDB lineage: Bacteria > Bacillota > Clostridia > Oscillospirales > Oscillospiraceae > Hominicoprocola. The sequence goes on along the minus strand of CACZPK010000136.1, from coordinate 27,847 downwards.
TCGTGCTTGTCACCTGCCACCGGCGTGAAAACTATGGCGAACCGATGCAGCAGATCATGACAGCCCTGCGCGATCTGGCGTTGCAAAACGAGGACATGGAACTGGTTTACCCGGTACATTTAAGTCCCGTTGTGCGCGAGGCGGCGACCAAGTATCTTGCCGGAACGCCGCGCGTGCATCTGATTGATCCGCTGCCCGCCGATGAGATGCACAATCTTATGGCGCGCGTCTATCTGGTGATGACAGACTCCGGCGGATTGCAGGAGGAGGCACCCGCGCTGGGCAAGCCGGTGCTGGTGCTTCGGCGCGAAACCGAGCGGCCCGAGGCGGTCGAGGCAGGCACGGTTGCGATGGCGGGCGTGCGCTATGACGATATTCTGCGCATGGGCAATGAACTGTTGCGTGACGACGCGGCATACGCGAAGATGGCGCATGCGGTCAATCCATATGGCGACGGAAATGCCTGCGCGCGCATTGCCGACGCCATTGAGTGGTGGTTTGGCCGCCGCACGGACCGCCCCGCGGACTATCTGCCATGAAGAAAAGAAGGTCCGTTTCTTTCATTGCCGTCTCTTTCTTTGCGGTGCTGCTGCTGGTGCTGTCATTTCTGGTGCGCCTGATGCTGCACCGGCCGCCGGCGGTCGAACTACCCGTGATCGAGAATACCGCGGGCAACGGCTCCACGGTGGGGGATGTCTCCCAGGAGTCGATTCGACGTGTGGAGGTTACGCCGCAAACGGTGCAGCTTGTGATCGCGCGTTTGACACGTCCTGCGCGCTATACCCGCACAATGACGCTGGAACGCTTCTGGACGGATGGGAGCGGTAGCGCTTCGGCGACGGTTTGCGCCGCGGATGGCTGGATGCGTGTGGATGTGACGGGAGAAGGCGTCGAGGCGCGTCATACCATCCTTGGGGGTGGCAGAAGCTGGGTCTGGTACGGCACAGAAAATCGTGTGTTCACAGGAACGGCAGCTTTTTCTGCTGACGAGGAGCAGGGTGTGCCGACCTATGAAATGGTGCTTGACCTGCCGGTGGATGCGATTGCTGCTGCGGATTACCGCACACGCGAAGGCGTGCAGTGCATCTATGTTGAGACAGCGCCGGACGAGTTTGGCTATACGGAGCGCTATTGGGTCAGTGTGGACAACGGTCTGCTTGTTGCGGCCGAGCGTTTCCAGGGAGAGACGCTCGTTTTCCGTATGAGCGGTTTTGAGGTCAACATAGACGAAGCGGATCTACAACAGTTCCGGTTGCCCGATGGTGAGATGCTCTATCAAATGGACGGGACAGAGGGCGACACACAGTAAAACCGTATCAGGAAAAGGCCGGCAGCTGCCGGCCTTTTATATATTATATGATTGGATAGCAGACAAATCAGCTTATAAGATCAGCAGCAGACCGAGCGCAATCAGCAACTCGTCGTCTGCTTTTTCTTCAAAGAGGAAAAACAGAATCAGCAACAGCAGCAGGTCGCCTGTGTCCACATCCTGCAAACGCATCCGTTCCAGCATCCGCGCGAGGAACCGTGACGCGTCCGGTTGGGGCGACGGAGGCGGCTGATGGTCATGTGAGGGCGGCGGCCTGTGCTCTGCACTGTGCGGAGGTGGCACATGCGCAGGTCCGCGCACATGCTTACGCGGCTGCTCATATGCAGGAGCCGGCGGCGGAGGCGGTATGGATGGCGGAGCGATGGGTGGCGGAGGCGTCTGAGGACGCGGCGGATCGGGGACGGGAACGCAGATGTACTCGCCGTGGGCGTTGCGGATGTAACGGTTATACACGCTCTGCCTCCTCCGGCCCCTGTGTTGTCAGAAAGGTCTTGCCCAGATGAATAAGCCGCGCAAGCTGTGCGGCACGTTCCACCTTTCCGCGGCGTTTCTCACTCAAAAACGGACGCAGCGCCAAAAGGAACGCCGTCGTCTCGCTGCTCTCGGGCCGTTCCATCTGCCGCAGCAGCGGAAGGAGGCGGCGCAGCAGCTCGGGGTCCAGTCCGCCGAGCATGTTGCGAATCGTCTCGCCTCTGTCCCCGTTTTCACCGTGCGGCGGACTATCTTCGCGTGGCACCTGCCCCTTTTCTGATTTGCCGTCTACGTGCGGCATCGTCCGATCTCCCGACGCTGCGCCCGTGTGTGGTGATGCGCCGCCCTGAATGCTCTGGGCGAGCGCCGCAATCTGCGACATGGCATCCGGGTCGGAGAGTATGGTATTCAGTTGCTCCTGCCAGTCCGCCACACCGGACGCCCCCTTTGCTTAGCGCTTTGCCGCGTCGCTGATGCGCTCCATGACCGCAGCGGCGTCCTGGTTTTGCAGCAGTCCGCGCAGCATGGCCGAAAGCTCCTTTGTGTCGCCGCTTACAGCGGACTTTGCCGCACGATCCAGCGCCGCTCCGCCGTCGCTGCGCGTGAGGTATTCCATCAGCTTCTGCCCATCGCCCGAGCGCATGATTTGCTCGGCCAGTCCCTTGCTGCGCTTGATCTTCTCAATGGCGGCAGCGGTCATTTCGTCCATAGCAATCCCTCCGTGTGATTTGGTTCATGCTATCTTATGCGGGAGCGATAAAAAAAGTGCCTGCCCGAAGGGGCAGGCACAGATATTTCCGGAAGATTTTGCGATTGTATGTGCGTTGCTGAGCCGGTATTTACGATTTTGCAGCTTTGGCGTAGTCACAATCCTTTTGCAGCGGGCAGTTTGCGCATGCAGGCTTGCGTGCCATACACAATGCCCGTCCGTGGAGCACCATGCGGTGGCAGAAGTCGCTGCTCTCCGCTCCGGGGATTGCTTCGCGCAGCTGCCGTTCAACGCTGAGCGGGTCTTTGCTGCCGTCCGTGATGCCCAGCCGTCCCGTGATGCGGATACAGTGCGTGTCGCAGACATAGGCGCTTTGATGATAAATGTCGCCCAGCACCAAATTGGCTGTCTTTCGTCCCACCCCCGGCAACGCGGTCAGCGCCTCCATCGTGTCCGGCACGCGGCCGCCGTGTCGCTCCAGCAGCAATTTGGCGCATTCGACGAGATCTTTTGCCTTGGTGTTGTAAAAGCCGCAGGAGCGGATCGCCTCACCGACATCTTCGTAGCTGGCTGCCGCGAAGGATTCCAGAGTGGGGAAACGGCGGAACAGCTCCGGCGTGACAAGGTTGACGCGTGCATCGGTACACTGGGCGGAGAGCCGCACCGCAAAGAGCAATTCATAATCTTTTTTATATTGAAGGGAACAAAGCGCGTCGGGATAGAGAGTTTTGAGCCCATCAATGATCCGCTTGACCGCGGCTTTGGATTTCATGCCATGCCCTCCGCTCTCAATCTCCGTGCAGATAGCGCTCGCGATGCCCGCGCATGATCTCAGCAAGCAGCACGCCGTTGTCCGGCGGGGTGTAGGTGATTGCGTTTGCACCCGCCGCGATGGTTGCGCGGATCGATTCGTCCGACGGTCCGCCCGTTGCCATGATCGGGAAGTCGGGATGCCGTTCGCGCAGCCTGGCGACCACCGCGGGTGTGCTTGTAGACGCCGCAACGTTCAAAATGTCAATGCCTGCTTCAATGCGTGCATCGGTGTCCTGTTCGGAGGAAACAATGGTAGCCACGACCGGGATATCGACGTGGCGCTTGATATCACGCAACACCTCCGGCGGCACCGGCGCGTTGAGCACGACACCGATGGCACCCATGTTTTCTGCCGCCACAGCCTGATTGACCGAACGCAGACCCGAGGTAAAACCGCCGCCCACGCCAAAAAACACGGGCATGTCTGCGACGCTCATCACCGCGCTGACGATGCGAGGCTGAGGGGTGAAAGGATAGACGGCGATCACCGCGTCGGCGTTGGTGTTTGCGATGGTTGCCACATCTGTGGAGAACATGATGGATTTTAACAGACGGCCAAAGATGCGGATACCGCCGCACTCGCTGATACACTCAGGCACGGCGACCATATGGTTGCGCAGTTTGCCGGTATAGTTTGCGGAAGTCCGGAATTCCATGACAGGTATCCCTCCTGAAACGACGATTTGGGTTCAATCTACGTTTTCACTTGCACGCATGGCAAGAATAGTACGCTCGATCAGGGTATCCAGATCCCAGCCCAGCATTTCCGCGCCGCGCTGGATCACGTCGCGGTCGCAACCCGCGGCAAATCGCTTGTCCTTGAACTTCTTTTTAACGCTTTTAACCTCCATGTCCTCTACACTTTTGCTTGGACGCATCAGCGCAACAGCGCCGATCAACCCCGTCAATTCATCCGCAGCGTAGAGCACTTTTTCCATCTCATGCTCCGGTTTGGGCAGTTCACCGTGGCGCCCGCCGTTTTCTTCCCAGCCGTGGCTGGCGGTGGCGCGGATGAGACGCTCGTCGAGTCCGCGAGAGCGCATGATCTCCTGCGCTTTGACACAGTGCTCGTCGGGATACTGCTCAAAATCCAGATCGTGCAGCAGACCGACCTGCTGCCAGAAATCAGCCTCATCGCCATAGCCCAGTTCGTTTGCGTACCAGCGCAGTACGTCGCCGACAATGCGGCCGTGGCTGAGGTGAAACGCGCCCTCATTGTACTCGCGCAACAGGGCGTAAGCCTCGTCATACGTCATCATGCATGCATCTCCTTAATCAAATCAGGGTGCGTCCTCCGTAAAATGGACGTGGGAAAAGATATGGTCAGAGCAGAAACAATGATAACCCGCGCAACGGGAACAATAACGAAAATCCAATTCGGGATTGGTGAGGTTGGTGCGTCCGCAAACCGCGCACTTACGCACGCCGGCATTAGCTTGCTGCGCCTCGCGCCGGGCGTTGGCGGTGGTATTATGGAAGTGCGCTGCCTGACGAGAGCGCCGCTGCTCCAGCTTGAGGAACGACGCCATCTCCGGCCAGATCATGATGCAGACGTTCAGCAGTGCCATCAGCGGCACAATACAGCCGTACCACTGTCCGCTGAGAATGGGGGAGACAATGGCAAAGGCAAAGTAAGCGAGATCAAAATAGGCAATATACTTTGCACGGATGGGAATGGGCAGCGGGAAGAGAACAAAGGTCGCGTCCGGGAAAAGTACCGCGAAAGCGAGGAACATCGCGAATGTGACCTCGCTGGCGCTGTAAACGGCGACGCTTACGCCCGCGAGCAGGCTGACGACAAACGAGCCGAGTACGGTCAACAGCGCGCCGCCAAGGTAGTAGCAGGTAAACTTGGCCGTACCCCATTGCTGCTCCAGCGTGCGGCCCATCGAGTAAGTGAAGTAACAGTACAGCAGGAACAGAAGACCGCTGCCGCCGGGAACAAAAACAAAGGTAGCGATGCGCCAGATCTGCCCGCTGAGGACAAGCGCAGGGGAGAAGTACAGCAGCGCAGCAAGACTGGAACCGCGCGAAAACATGTCCAGCAGATACACCGCGACATTGCCGAGAACAATATAGAGCATCAGATTCGGAATCCCGAAATTGGGGTGCAGGACACAGAACCTGTCGATCATGCGGTTGAGATTCTTCAAGGTCAATAACCTCCGATTCATGGTATCGGTTCATTATGACACAAACGCTGATGAAAGTCATTAACAATTTGAAAATTCAATGAATAAAGATTTGCACTCATTTTTTACGGTTTGACCGTTGACAAACGGCAATATTTCGATTATACTGACAACGACAATCGAATACTTCATCAAGAGCGGCGGAGGGACCGGCCCTGTGAAACCGCGGCAACCTGTTTTTCAAGGTGCCAAATCCGGCGAACGAATCGAAAGATGAGGGATGCAAAAGAGAGTGCTCATGGTCGATTCGACCGTGAGTTTTTTATTGTTTCCCGACAAATGAGAAAGGAGAACTACACATGGCAAAGCGTTTGTTTACATCTGAGTCCGTTACGGAGGGCCATCCCGACAAGGTATGCGACGCTATTTCCGACGGCGTCCTTGACGCCATCCTGGCGCAGGACCCGCAGGGTCGCGTCGCTTGTGAAACCACCGTCACCACCGGCCTCGTCCATGTGATGGGCGAGATTACGACCACTTGCTACGTTGATATCGCGAAGATTGCGCGCGATGTCATCCGCGACATCGGTTACACCGATGCATCCATTGGATTTGACTGCGACACATGCGGCGTTATCACCAGTATCGATGAGCAGTCCGGGGATATTGCGATGGGCGTCAATAAGTCTCTGGAGGCGAAGGAGAGCGGTGCGAGCGACCTCGACAATGGTGCGGGCGATCAGGGCATGATGTTCGGTTATGCCTGCAACGAGACGCCGGAGCTGATGCCGCTGGCTATCTCGCTGGCACACAAGATGGCGAAGAGACTGACCGAGGTGCGCAAGAGCGGGCAGCTGAAGTACCTGCGCCCCGATGGCAAGACGCAGGTTACAGTCGAATACGATGAGAACTGGAAGCCTGTGCGCGTGGATGCGGTCGTCGTTTCCACGCAGCATGACCCTGACGTTACGCTGGAGCAGATCCGCAAGGACATGATCGAGTTTGTCATCAAGCCTACCGTACCCGCGGCATTCCTCGATCAGGACACCAAAATTTTCGTCAACCCCACCGGGCGTTTTGTGATTGGCGGTCCGCAGGGCGACAGTGGACTGACCGGACGCAAGATTATCGTGGATACTTACGGTGGCAGCGCGCCCCACGGCGGCGGCGCGTTTTCCGGCAAGGATCCGACGAAGGTGGACCGCAGCGCCGCTTATGCCGCGCGCTATGTGGCGAAGAATATTGTCGCGGCGGGTCTTGCGGACAAGTGCCAGGTGGAGCTTGCCTACGCGATCGGCGTGGCAAAGCCTGTGAGCGTGCTGGTGGAGACCTTCGGCACGGGCAAGGTTGCCGATGCGAAGCTGGAAGAAGCGGTCAATCAGGTCTTTGACCTGCGTCCGACCGCGATCATTCGTGACCTCGATCTGCGCAAGCCCATTTACCGTCCGCTGTCCGCCTACGGCCACATGGGCCGCGAGGACTTAGGCGTGAAGTGGGAGCAGACCGACCGCGTGGACGCGCTCAAGGCAGCCGTTCGCTGAAACAGGGAATACAAAAGTGCCGCAGCTTTGCTGCGGCACTTTTTCGTTGTTCGTTACATATTTACTTTGCCGAAATAGGAGTCGTTGACGACATAGTACACCGTGTATTCTTCCGGTTTCACATAGAGCTTGATGCCTGTGATCGGCGTGCGCTTATGCGCGGCCCTGAAGTCAGTACGCACAGCCTCAATGAGATCGTCCACGCGATCCTCAAGTCCCTTGAACTGGATGTAAACCGTTGCCTTGCCACTATCCGCCGTTTTTTGCGCCGTGCGCAGCTGTTTCGCCTCTGCCTTCTGTTCCTCGGCCTTAGGCTTGCGACCGGGCTTTCTGCGCTCCGGGACCGGCATCGCCTTCTGCGCTTCACGCAGGCGTTTGGGTTCTGACTTCTTTTTTTCGACCACGGGTTTGCGGCCGGCTTTTTTCGGCTCCGCGGAAATCGCCTGCTCCGCCGCAGCGGCAAGCGCGTTGGATTTCTTGCGCGCCAGCATCCTCTCGCGTCGGTTCTGGCGCGTGCCGCGCGGGTGTTTGATGCCCTTTTTCTTTGGCATGGATTTTCCCCTCCGTTGCTCAATGATTTATGGGAATTGTAGCGCGTTCTTTTGCAAATGGCAAGAGAAAAATGGCGAGCGCGAAAAATGACGGGGAAAATACCGGTGCCTCTTGACTGTGCGGAGACGGTAAGCGTATAATGATATCCGTTGTTAATTGCGCAGACCGTAAAGCAGGAGGAACGCTGATATGGGTACGAGCAGTGAGATGATTTGCAAACGCGGCGATATTGTTTTCCGCGAGGGAGACTACGGAAACAGCATTTACCGGGTGCTTGCCGGCCGCGTCGCGGTTTATGCGAAGTACGGTACGGAGGAGGAAAACCTGCTGGCAGAATTGGGCGAGGGCGATTATTTCGGAGAGATGGCAGTCATCGAGATCACCTACCGTTCTGCGACAATCGTTGCGGCGGAGGATGACACGCGTATTGCCGAGATCGACGCTTCCGACCTCAGCGGTTATCTTTCGGAACATGTGGGTGAGATCAACAGCATTGTCCGCCAGCTGAGCCGCCGCCTGCGCAGCCTCACGGTCCACTACACTGAGGTTTGCGATACGCTGCGCGAGCTGGGGCGTCTGGATACCACGCAGGATCACGTGAACGAGGGATTGATGGCGCGCATCCGGAAGTTCGCACGCGTCTACCTCATGGGACGTCCTACACGGGAGGAGCTTGCGGAACCGCATACTGCGCCGCTATACTGCAAACGTGAACTGGCGATGCATGGCGAGGCGTATGACGAGCTGGATGTGGTCTTCCGCGAGGGCGACCGTTCTGACTGCATGTACTACATCCATGACGGCAGAGTCGGTATTTTTACGAACTACGGCACAGAAAAACAGAAACTGCTCACCCAGCTGACGCCGGAGATGTTCTTCGGCGAGATGGGAATTTTTGAGGGGCGGCAACGTACTGCCACGGCGGTCGCGCTGGAAGACGATACCTTTGTGGAGCTGATCTATGAAAAGGATCTCGGCGAACTGTTTCTCAAAAACCCGGCGATGGCAATGATGGTGCTCCAGCATCTGTCCAGCCGCCTGCGCAAGCTGACGGTGGATTATCTCAAGGCGTGCCGTACGCTGGCGGAGACCGAAAAGGAGATCGAGGCGACCAAGCAGGTGCTCTCGTCAGAGACGCTGATGCGTGCGGAATACATCAACCAGCTGCTCCTTGCCCCCGAAGTGATGTTCTGAAAATGATGCCGTGCGCATGGCAGTGCACGGCGAAACATGGAGAAAAACGCCGCACGGCTCATTCAAAAGAGCCGTGCGGCGTTTGGTTTTCAGCTCTCCGCCTTGACGCGGATCCAGTATTTGCTCAGCTCACGCTGAAGCGTGACGTTGTCATGGAACATCTCATCGCGCTCATAACCACTGCGGGGGAGGTATGCCTCATTCTCAGCATACAGATCCTCCTGCGTGCTCATCTCCTCCAGCACCTCGGCGTTGGGGGAGGCATAACCCACGGTTTCGGAGTTGTCGAACGCTGCCTCGTAGGTGAGCATATAGTTGATGAACTCGTGGGCGAGCTTTGGATTCTCTGCATTTTTGGGAATGACCATCGCGTCGCACCAGATATTTGTGCCCTCATCCGGCATGAGGAAGCTCATGTCCTCATTTTCGTCGAGTATGACCGTCGCATCGCCGCTGTAGACCACCGCGATGTCCTGGTATCCATTGATCATGGAGTCGATGACCTCGTCGGTGACATAGATGGGCGACATGGTATTGTTCATCTGCCGCAGCCACTCGTACGCCGCTTCGATCTGTGCCGGATCGTCGGTGTTCATCGAGTAGCCCAGTGCCTTGAACGCCATCATGAACGAATCGCGCTCGGAATCGTAGACATAGACGCGTCCGGCATAGTCGGTGTCGTGCAGGATATCCCAGCCCTTTTCCTTGATGACGGCGGGGTCAACGTTTTCGTGATTGTAGACCAACCCGACGCTGCCCCAGAAGTAGGGTACAGACCACTTGCCGTCCACATCGTAGTCGAGACCGACGACCGCATCCGCCAGATTGTTGAGGTTTGGCACCAACGAATGGTCAATGGGCTGGAGATAGTTGCCGGCAATCAGACGTTCGATCATGTAGTCCGAAGGAACGAGCACATCGTAGGCGTCGCCTGCCTGAAGTTTTGTATACATCATTTCGTTGGAGTCAAAATTCTCGACAATGACGCTGACACCGAACTCTTTTTCAAAGTTTGAAATCACGTTTTCACCCAGGTATTCACCAGGAAGATAGAGCTTCAGCACCGCGGAGCCGTACTTTTCGATTGCGGCCTGCTGCCGGCGGCGTACCGAGCCGCTGCCGGAGGCAACGCCAACGACGATGGCGAGTGTCAGGATGCCGGCCACCGACGCCAACACAAGACGGCGGCGCTTGAGAACTCCGCGCTCCGCGCCGGACGGTGCGCCGCTCTTTTCACGCAGGATGGGAACCAGATTGACGATGCCAAGCGCCAGCGTGATGAGCAGGATAACGATGGTGGACAACGCGTTGATCGAGGGATTAACGCGTTTTGACATCGTGTAGACGAGAATGGAAATGTTGTTCACGCCGTTGCCGGTGGCAAAATAGGAGATCACAAAGTCGTCGAAACTCATTGTGAACGCAATCAGCGCACCGGAGACAATGCCCGGACGGATCTGCGGTACAATGACGCGGGTGAGCGCCTGCATGGGCGTTGCCCCGAGATCCATTGCCGCCTCAATGAGGTTTGGATCGAGCGAACGGAGCTTCGGCGTCACGGAGAGCATGACATAGGGGACGCAGAACATGATGTGCGCCAAAAGCATCGTGAGGAAGCCCTTGCGTACCGCCAGCACGCTGAAGAACATCAGCAGACTGATGGCGGTGACGATGTCCGGGTTCATCACAGGCAGATCGTTTACGCGCTCGACGAACGCCGTGAGTATGCGGCGGGACTTGGTAAGCCCGATGGCGGTGACCGTGCCGACGATGGTGGAGATTACGGTTGCCAGCAGGGCAATGGCAACGGTGTAACCTACCGCCTCCATCATGGTCGAGTCCGCGAACATTTTTTCGTACCAGCGAAGGGAGAACCCGCCGAACTTTGTCAGTGAGCGCGAGTCGTTAAAAGAGAATATGACGATATAGAGAATGGGCAGGTAGAAAAATGCCAGCGTCAGGATCAGAATGATCTTGGAGCCGACGCCGCTCCTTTTTGCTTCATTCACGGCGCATCACTCCTTTCCTGCAGAGGCGACGGAGACATCTGCCTTTCGCGTGAGGTACATTGAAAGCATGATGATGACTGCCATGATCAGAGAGATTGCGCTGCCAAAGTTCCAGTCGCCGGAGGTGAGGAACTGCGATTCGATCACGTTGCCGACGAGAACGTACTGTCCGCCGCCGAGCAGCTTCGGAATGAAGAAGCTGGACACGGCAGGCAGGAATACCAGCGTAATGCCGGAGATGACGCCGGGCAGGGAGAGCGGGAGCGTGACACGCAGGAATGTGTGCAGTCCGTCTGCGCCGAGGTCGGCGGCGGCATTGAGCAGATTCTTATCCATCTTGTCGAGGGAGGTGTGAATCTGCAGGATCATGAAGGGAATGAAGTTATACACCATGCCGAGGATGACGGCAAAACTGGTGTGGATCATCGGTACGGGACCGATCCCAAACACACTGAGCAGACCGTTGAGCACGCCTTCGTCCTGCAAAATGCCCATCCACGCATAGGTGCGCACCAGCATGTTTACCCATGTCGGCATTGTGATGAGCAGGATCATGATCGTATTGCCGCGTCCGGGAAGCTGTGCGATGACATAGGCAATGGGGTAACCCAGCAGCACGCAGATCACGGTCGTGATGAGGGCAATGCACAGTGAGCGCCAAAGCACTGCAAGGAACACGCGGTCTGTGACAAAACGGGCAAAGTTGTCCAGCGTGAAGCGGAACGTCAGCACGTCGTTGCCGGACTCGGTGAAGGCATAAAGCACGATGAGCAGCATCGGCACCACGATCATCACCGAGATCCACGCAACATATGGGTAAGTCATGGAGCGGAACTGTTTCACCGTTTGGCTCCTTTCTTCATCACATGGATGTCCTCGGGGCGAAAGATCAAACCGACCTCGGAACCCTCTTCGGCTGCACGGGTGGTGGAGACTTTGTATTCATAACCTTCGGTGGAGAAGGTCACGTCGTAGACGCCGGGCGTAATGGTCTCAGGGTCAAAATCATAGCGTACGTCGGTGATCTCCACCTTTTCGTTCTCGTCCTCCAGACTCCAGGCCGACGCGGTTGCCCACATTTTCAGGTCGGTGTCCAGCGCGATGCTCTCCTGAATGTCTTCGACCTTCTTAAAGAAGTTCATTGCGTAGATTTCTTCCTGATATACCGTACTCTCAACGCGGTTTTCCGTTACGACGAGCGCGCGTACGGTAATGGATGTACCGGCAGCCGTAGAGAAGGTAACGCTGTATTCACCCGTTTCCGGCTTGATGTCGTGCTCGACGTTGATAGAGACGTTTTCCTCCGTTTCGGATACCCATGCCTCCGCCGAGGCGAGGGCGATGACCTTCGCGTCGCTCAGCTCCGCAGCGTCCTCCACGTCCAGCAGAAAACCACTGGCACTGATCTTTTCGCCTGCTTCGTCGTTGGTTACGGGCTTGTCTGCCGCCACCTGCATCTTAACCGTGATGGACGTGCCTGCACGGGTTTCGACCACCGTGTCGTAATGCATGCCCTTGAAGAGCTGCGATTTGACCACGCCCTTGAGCATACCCTGGCCACGCGGCACGATGTCCAGATGTTCCGGACGGATGACAACGTCCACCTTCTCATTTTTGTCGAAACCGCGGGCGGAACAGGGGAAACGCTTGTCTTCAAACACCACAAGGTCGTCCTCCACCATCACGCCGTCGATGATGTTGGTCTCACCGATAAAGTTTGCCACGAATTCGTTTACCGGACGACGGTAGATCTCGGTCGGCGTGCCGATCTGCTGGATCTCGCCCGCATTCATGACAACGATCTTGTCGGACATGGTCAGTGCCTCTTCCTGATCGTGCGTGACGAAAATAAAGGTGATGCCGACCTCTTGCTGGATGGATTTGAGCTCGTGCTGCATCTCCTTGCGCAGCTTGAGATCCAGTGCGCCTAACGGCTCGTCGAGCAGCAGTACGCTCGGCTCATTCACAAGCGCACGGGCAATAGCGATGCGCTGCTGCTGGCCGCCGGACATCTCTGTGACGTTTCGCCGTGCGTAATCCTCCAGATTGACAAGACGCAGCATACGCATGACCTTCTGCTCGATGACGTCCTTCGGCTCCTTCTTGATCGTCAGACCGAATGCGATGTTGTCATAGACGTTCATGTGCGGGAACAGCGCGTATTTCTGAAACACGGTATTGATCTCGCGTTTGTAAGGAGGGACGTTTACGATATCTTCGCCGTCAAAGAGCACCTTGCCCTCCGTGGGCTGCAAAAAGCCGCCGAGAATACGAAGCAGCGTTGTTTTGCCGCAGCCGGACGGCCCCAACAGCGTGACGAATTCGTTTTCATAAATATCCAGCGACACGCCCTTGAGCACAACCTGACCGTCCTCAAAGCTCTTGACGATGTTTTTGAACTGAATGAGTTTCTTTGCTTCTTCTGCCATGTTCTTCTCTCCTTATATAATACAATCCTGCGATGATGTGTATCAAAACAGCGGGGGCGTAGACACCCACAGAATGCGTGCCGGGGCCTTGCATTCGTTTTGCAGCGTGTGGAACGTTCGGCCGTGGAGGTAGAAGGTTTCTCCCTTTTGCAGCGTTTGCCGCTTGCCGTCGTAAGAGAGTACCGCCTCGCCGCCCACGACGTACCCGAATTCCTCGCCGCTGTGCGGAGCGACCTCAAAAGAACGTCCGCCTTCCGGCAAGGTAAGCAATATCGGCTCCATGCGATTTTTTTGCGTGTTTGGAACGATCCAATGCACCGTGCAGTCATCGCGCTCGTCGACAAAAAAGTCTGCCTCCCGGAAAACGATCTGCTCGACCTTGTCTTCCTGAAAGAATTCTGCAAGGTTGGTGCCGAGCGCCTCCAGAATGTCGTCCAGCGAGTCAATGGAAGGGGAGGTGAGGTTGCGCTCAAGTTGGGAGAGGAAGCCCTTTGTCAACTCGCTGCGGCTTGCCAGTTCCTCCAGCGTCAGCCCCTTTTGCATGCGCAACTGCCTGATCTTGTTGCCAATGTCCATACGCACCTCCTTGAGTTTACCAACGCTAAACAGAAAGTTTTAATAATAAAACCTAAGATATGATACACGACGCCCGGGAAAAAAGCAACAGTTTATTAAACAGTTTGTTTAGTAAATCAAACTTTCGGCAAAAAGGAAAAACGGAAGCCCAATTGAACCTCCGTTTTGTAAGATCAGCCAAAATATTTGTCCTGAAATGGGACTGTGTCCACCGCAAACTCTTTTCCACGCAAGTAATTGAGCGCTCCCGCGTCGGTCGGAAAGTCGAAGCGCAGACGGTAAGAGCAAAGCAGCTGCGACGTTTCGTTGTGCTTCCGATTTTCTGCGCCGCGGCCATACTTGCCGTCACCCAACAGCGGGCAGCCGATATCGGCAAAACTGGCACGAATTTGATGCGTTCGCCCCGTAAGCAATTCTACTTCGATGAGCGACAGGCCGTCGCGGGTAGAGAGCGTTTCATAGAGCGTGACGGCACTGCGCCCGTCGGGAACGGCATGGTGATAGACGCGCATCTTGTTTTCGCGCTCATCCTTGCGCAAAAAGCACTCGATACGTCCTTTGGGCGGGGTGGGCCGGCCGAGGCAGACGCAGAGGTAAAACTTGGAAAGCTCCCGGGCCTGGATCTTCTCGTTGAGAATACGCAGTGCCTCGGCGTTTTTTGCCGCAATGACGATGCCGCTGGTGTTGCGGTCGATGCGATTGCACAACGCGGGCGTAAAGGCATTTTCCTCTTGTGGACGCCAGATGCGCTTTTGATAGAGGTAGGCAAGCATGTGGTCGCGCAGCGTTGCACCGTCGGACTTGCCGTCTGTGTGATCACCCGCGTGGCAGAGCATACCGCCGGGCTTATTGAGCAGCAGGATGTTTTCGTCTTCATAGACGATGCTGAGTTTTGGAGAAACGATGGTGAGATAGACGTTGTCTGCGTCGGGCGCATCAAAAAACTCGTCGTTGACATAGCAATCCACTGTGTCACCCACGGCCAGACGCTGGTCGCGTGCGGCACGCGCGCCGTTGACCTTGATGCGCTTGATACGGACATACTTCTGTGCCAATGACGCGGGGAGCAGGGGAATGGCCTTGGCAAGAAAGCGGTCGAGCCGCTGCCCGGCATCGTTTTTTCCAATGGTAAATGTACGCATGACCCGTCCTCCCGCATTGGCGCACCGCTGCAAACAGCGGCATTTTTTGCCATTGTACGGCATGAAGAAAATTTTTTCAAGAAAAAGCAAAAAAATGTTTGACAAGTGGGGAGACATTTAATATAATAACACACGTGTCATTGTGAGGTGCAACATGCTTCTGGATGTAAAAGGGATCATTCACACCCCCGGGGACGGAATAGCGTTCAACGAGGAATTGGACCTTTCCGATGTGGACTTCGGCGGCGTGTGTCCGGCGGTTCGGCCTGTCTCAGTGGTAGGGACGGTGCGGAACATTGCAGGGATGCTCCGTTTGCAGATGAATGTTGACACGATGCTTTCCTGCGTGTGCGACCGCTGCGGGGCGCCGTTTGAGAAAGCCTTCCACGTTTCCGTCGAGCGCATGCTCGCCGAGGAGCTGGAGGACGACGAAAACGACGAGATCCTGCTGCTGGATGACGGTGCGTTCGATTTGGACGAACTGGCACGGGAGGCATTTATCCTCGATATGGACACGAAGATGCTCTGCCGTGCAGACTGCAAGGGACTCTGTTCCGGCTGCGGCGCCAACCTCAATGTGGAGGCGTGCCGCTGCAAGAAGGAGATCGACCCGCGCTGGGCGGCGCTGCAACAGCTTTTGTAAATTTCACGGCTTTTTGCCGTTCTCGATCAAGGAGGTGTCAACATGGCAGTCCCCAAGGGGAAAGTTTCCCGCGCAAGACGTGACAAGCGCCGCAGCTCCCATTGGAAGCTGAGCGCTCCGGCGCTGATCAAGTGCCCGAAGTGCGGTGCATTGCATCAGCCGCACAGAATGTGCCCGGAGTGTGGTACCTATAACGGCCGCACCGTCAAGACCGTCGAGGCTAAGACCGTCGCGGAGTAAGCACATCCATACGAATAAAAAGCACGGCGTAGAGCCGTGCTTTTTTGTTTGTCATGCCAGCCGTTTTTTGTTGTCTTTTCGGAATTCTATGATAAAATAACTGAGATATAATACTTTATTAAATGGGAACATGGAGCAGATTATGAATGACTTGGAACAGGAGCTTCCGCAGGGGGATGGAGAAAAGACCATTGAGCGCATCCCCGGGCGTGAGCTGTATGATTGGCTGCGCGCACTGGTGACGGCGATACTCATCATCGTACTGACCTTCACCTTTGTCGCGCGCATGATGAATGTTAAGGGGCCGTCGATGATCCCAACGCTGCAAGACGGCGACCGGCTGCTGGTTCTCAATTCCCTGCTGGCTGGGGAGTACCATCGCGGCGACATCGTTATTGCGCGCAAGAAGTCTTTTTCCGAGGACGCTATTGTCAAGCGCGTCATTGCCGTCGGCGGGCAGACCGTGGATGTGGACTTCAACTCCGGCACAGTTTATGTGGATGGCACGGCACAGGAAGAGACCTATATCAATGACCGCACCTATGCCTTTGAAGGAACAGAATTTCCGCTGACGGTGCCGGATGGCTCGGTATTCCTGATGGGAGATAACCGCAACATGAGCACGGACAGCCGTGACCCGCGCATCGGCACCGTAGACACGCGCTATCTGGTCGGCAAGGCAGTTTTCCTGCTTTTCCCGGGAAATGATTCCATCACCGGCCAACGTGACATGAGCCGAATCGGCGTACTAAACAAGGGGTAAGGCCATGCAGATTGATTCACTGAGCTGGTTCCCGGGGCATATGACCAAAACGCGGCGCATGATTGCCGCGGAGATCGGCGGTATGGACGCCGTCTGTGAGATCGTGGACGCGCGCATTCCGCTTTCGTCCCGCAATCCCGATCTCGATGAACTGACGGCGGGGAAACCGCGCCTTGTTGTGATGGGGCATATCGATCAGGCAGACGAGACGCTGACAAAACGCTGGGCGGCCTGGTTTCGTGCGCAGGGGTGCGCGGCCATCGAGGTCGATGCGAAGTCCGGTACGGGCGTAAAACAGTTTGCGCCCGCCGTGCGTATGTTGCTGCGGGATAAGATCGCCGCTTATGAGGCGAAGGGGCAGGTCGGGCGCGTACTGCGCGTGATGGTGCTGGGCATTCCGAACGTGGGGAAGTCCACGTTTATCAACAAGGTCTCCGGCCGCAAGACGGCAAAGGCAGAGGATCGACCCGGCGTTACCCGATCGAAACAGTGGGTGCCTGTGGACAAGACGCTGGAACTGCTGGACACGCCCGGTATCCTCTGGCCGAAATTCGACGATCCTGCCGTGGGCGTACGCCTGGCATTTACAGGAGCCATCCGTGACGAAGTCGTTGACGTAGAAGAGTTGGCAATGCGTTTGATGGACTATCTGGGTACGCACTATCCCGCAGCATTGGAGGCACGTTATAAGATTTCCGTTGCGCCAGACGAGGATGGCTGGGCGCTGTTGGAGAAGGCAGGGCGAAAGCGTGGCTTTCTGATCTCCGGCGGTGAAGTTGATACGGAACGTATGAGCCGGATATTACTTGACGAATTCAGAGCTGGCAAGTTAGGACGCTTTACACTCGAAATGCCGCCGGAGGAGGGCTGAGGCAGCAATATGCCAGATCTTTCCTATGAAAATGAGATGCGTGCCGCGGGCTATGCAACGGTGTGCGGCGTGGACGAGGCGGGCGCCGGCCCGTTGTGTGGTCCTGTCTACGCGGCGGCGGTCGTGCTGCCGGAAGGCTGCGCGATCGAGGGCCTGAACGACTCCAAGAAACTGACCGAGAAGAAACGGGAAGCATTGTTTACTGTGATCCAAACGGCAGCGCTGGCATGGTCAGTCGCGTGGGTGGATGAGAAGGAGATCGATGCCACCGACATTTTGAGCGCACGTATGAAGGCAATGCAGCTTGCCATTGACGGTCTCGCCATCCCTGCGGATTTTGCACTGATCGACGGGAACCGCGACCACGGGCGGAGCGCTGCCATTGTGACGCCGCATCGCTGCCTCATCAAGGGTGACGGTATTTCTGCGAGCATAGCGGCGGCGTCTGTGCTGGCGAAGGTCAGCCGAGACCGTTTTGTGGTCGAGGTGCTGGACAAGCAATATCCACAGTACCAATTTGCCAAACACAAGGGTTACGGTACGGCGCTGCATCGGGCGCTGTATGAGAAATATGGCCCCTGCCCGGCACATCGTATGACCTTTCTCAAAAAATGGGAGAAAGGGACATGACGACGAAGGCACGGGGGGACCGGGGCGAGGCACAGGTCGCCGCTTTTCTGCGTGATCGTGGCCGGCGGATCGTGGCGTCTCAGTACCGCTGCCGTTTCGGGGAGATCGACCTCATCGCCCGCGACGGCGAAACATTGTGTTTCGTAGAGGTCAAACTCCGAAGCCGCACGGACTACGGCCTTCCGCGGGAATTTGTGACCGCGGCGAAACAGCGCCGCTTGCGCACGACGGCGGAGTACTATCTTGCAACGCATGATCCGGATGCGGTTTGCCGTTTCGACGTGGCGGAGGTCTACGACGAAGCCGGAAAGACGCGCATCGAATACATCGAAAACGCTTTTTAGCATGCTTTGGGGAGGGCGGACGCATGGGCAGCTGCTACGGCGAGAATATCCGCCTGATGGTTTTCGGACAGTCACATGCGCCGGCGGTCGGTGTGACAGTGGAGGGCATTCCCGCCGGTGAGGCGGTAGACATGGAGCGCCTGCGTGCATTTCTGGCACGGCGCGCGCCGGGCAACAGTGAGTTCGCGACCGCGCGGCACGAGGCGGATGAACCGGAGTTCCTTTCCGGCTTGCATGATGGTGTGACTTGCGGCGCTCCGTTGACGGCGATTTTGCACAACCGCGACGTGCGCACACAGGACTATGCGGAAACAAGATATGTTCCGCGTCCCGGACACGCAGATTTCACCGCGTGGGCAAAGTACGGCGAGGCACGGGATTATGCAGGCGGCGGGCACTTTTCGGGCCGGCTGACCGCGCCGCTGTGTATTGCAGGCGGTATTTGCCTGCAAATTCTGGAGCGCCATGGTATCCGCGTCTCCGCGCGTGCTGTGGAGATCGGAGGAGAGACGGAGAAAGCAGCAATGGATGCGGCGATCCGGGCAGCCAAGACCGCGGGCGACAGTGTCGGCGGCGTGGTCGAATGTGTGATTGACGGTGTACCGCCCGGACTGGGCGACCCGATGTTTGGCGGACTGGAGAACCGCATAGCGGGGATCGTGTTTGGGATTCCGGCGGTAAAAGGCGTCGAATTTGGCGTTGGCTTTGCTGCGGCGCGGCTGCACGGAAGCGAGCACAATGACGCATTTATCGTACGGAATGGTGCCGTGGAGACGAAGACAAACCGCTGCGGCGGTATTCTCGGTGGCATTTCGACGGGCATGCCGGTTGTGTTCCGGGTGGCGTTCAAACCGACGCCTTCCATCGAGACGGAACAGGAAAGCGTTGACCTGCGGACTATGGAATCGGTACAACTGCGCGTGCGGGGACGGCATGACCCCTGTATAGTACCACGGGCCCTGCCGGTGGTGGAGGCAGCCGCGGCAATTGCCATATATGATGCACTGCTGAGCCGTAGAAAAGAAAGAGAGTAAAGGGATATGGATTTACAGGAATGCCGCGCGGAGATCGACCGGATCGACGCACAAATCGCGCGCCTGTTTTCTGAGCGGATGGATGTTGTGACGCAGGTGGGGACATATAAGCAGACGCACGGCCTGCCGATCCGCGACGAAGTGCGCGAGGAAGAGAAACTGCGCGAGATCGAGCGCTTGCTGCCGGACGGCCTGGCGGAAAGCGGCAGAGCGCTTTTTGAGCAGATTTTTGCCATCAGCCGCGCGTGGATGGAGCAGCATACGCCCGCGACTGTGCCTGCAAGGGATAACATTATCCTCATCGGCATGTCCGGCTGCGGCAAATCCACGCTGACGCGGGCACTGGCGCAGCGATTGGGGCGCGATGACTTTGACAGCGATGAGCTGATCTGCGCCATGGCGGGGACTTCACTGTCTGACATTGTTGCACAGCGGGGTGAGGATGCATTCCGCAAGATGGAAACGGAGGCGCTGGCGGCATTGTGCGAGCGTGGCGGCCGCGTGATTGCAACAGGCGGCGGATGCGTGACACGCGAGGAGAATTACGCCATTTTGCATGGCGGCGGCACGGTGATCTGGGTCAAGCGCGATATGGAAGCGCTGCTCGACTCGCCCAGACGTTTTGTGCAGAAGCGGGGCGTACGAAAGCTGTACGAAGAGCGGGAGCCGCTCTATGAACGCTTTGCAGATATAACGGTGGAAAATAACGGAATGGTGGAGGAAGCGGTGGACGCTATCCTCGACGTGCTCCGGGAAAAAAGAGGGGAAACCATATGATCGACAAAAAGCTGGTCGCGGGAGGCAACAGCGGCAACATCATCCGCGAGATCGCGGAGTACGGCGCGGAGCAGGCGAAGAAAATAGGCGCGGAGAATGTCTATAACTTTACGATCGGATCGCCGAGCATTGATCCGCCGCCCGTTGTCCGCGAGACAATGGAACGGTATCTGGACAGTGTAAGCGCGGCAAAGCTCTTCACCTATGCGCCTGCCGTCGGCTATCCCACGGTACGGCAGAAGATTGCGGATTACCTGAGTAAAACGCACGGCATACCCTATCGCGCGCAAGATGTGATAGTCACCTGCGGCACGTCCACGTGTCTTGCGGTGCTGACACGGGTGCTGCTGTCCTGCGGTGGCAAGGCGATGACGTTCGCACCGTATTTTATGGACTACAAGTATTATGCCGAGTCCGTCGGCTCCTCGCTCATCGAGTGCCCGACGGAGCCGGAAACGTTCCAGCTTGACCTCAACGCAGCGGAGCGGGCAATTACGCCGGATACGATGATGCTGGTGGTCAATACGCCGAACAATCCCTCTGGCGTCGTGTTCCGTCGCGAGGGGCTGGAGGGGCTTGCTGCATTGCTGGAGCGCAAACAGAAGGAATACGGCCATCCGATCTATATCGTTGCGGACGGCCCGTATCGCGAGCTGGTTTACGATGATCAGGAGTCTGTTTTCCTGCCTGAGATTTACCGCAACACAATCGACTGCTTTTCGTTCAGCAAGGGCATGTCCCTTCCCGGTGAGCGTGTGGGTTTCATGGCGTTCCGACAGGATATGGATGACCGTGACGACCTGTTCGCCGCCTGCGTCGGCGTTATGCGTGCCTACGGTTACATCTGCGTCTCGTCGATGTGGCAGCAGGTGGCAGCGGACTGTCTGGGCGCGACAAGCGATATTTCAAAGTATAAGGAGAACCGCGACCTGCTCTATGGCTCGCTGACGGAGATGGGATTCACCTGCGTCCATCCGGACGGGGCGTTCTACCTGTTCGTAAAAACGCCGGAACCGGACGCGGAGGCGTTTTGCCGCCGCGCAATGCAGGACAACCTGCTTGTCGTTCCGGGAGACAGCTTCGGTACGCCGGGATATGTTCGCGCCGCGTATTGTGTCGATCATGGCACCATTGAGCGCTCGCTTCCGACGTGGCGTAAGCTGGCCCGGGAATATGGACTTTCGTAATAAAATGGGGGAGAATGCGGTGTTTCGGGAAATGCTCCGGCCCAAGCAGCAGTTGTCCGAGATCGAATGCATTTCACTGCTCAAGAATGAAAAGCGCGGTGTCCTTTCGGTGCTCGGCGATGATGGCTATCCCTACGGCTTGCCCATTAACCACTTTTATTGTGAGGAAGATGGTAAACTTTACTTCCATGGCGGCCGCGGTGGGCACAAGATCGACGCGCTGCGCCGCTGTGACAAGGCGTCGTTCTGCGCTTATGATGAGGGAGCCCGCGAGGACGGGGGCTGGGCGCTGACCGTGCGCAGTGTCATCGTATTCGGCCGAGTTTCGTTTGTGGAGGATCAGGCACGCGTTTTGGAGATCGCACGTCGTCTGAGCCACAAGTTTACCGACGATGAGAATTATATCGACGCGGAGATCGCACGCTCCGGCGCTGCCACGCTGCTTTTTGCACTGACGCCTGAGCACATGAGGGGCAAGATCGTCCGCGAGGCGTAACGTACGGCAGGGCAGGCACGCGGTTTTACGCCGCGCGCCTGTCCTTTGCATACCTAAGCTAGGACGCCGTAAGCGTCCATCGCGTCGAATAACAGCTTTTCGTGTGCCGGCGATATGGCACAAAGAGGAAGCCGCAGCTCGCCGGTACACAGCCCCAGACGTGCGAGCGCTGTCTTGACCGGGATCGGGTTCACCTCACAAAACAGTGCACGCAACAGGCCGGTCATGCGAAGCTGCAAAACGCCTGCTTTGTGGAGGCTGCCGGACATGCCGAGATGCGCCAGTTCGCGCATGTCGGCGGGAATCAGGTTCGCGGCAGTGGAGATAACGCCTGTGCCGCCCAGAGCAAGAATGGCTGTGGTGTCCTCATCGTTGCCTGACCAGACACAAAAGCCTTCGCTGCAGAGGTTACGCGTGTCCTGCACGAGCGCAAGGCTGCCGCTGGCCTCTTTGACTCCGCATATGTTCGGGTGGCGTGCGAGTGCGGCGTAAGTCTCTGCCGTGCAGGAAACTCCTGTGCGGGAAGGAACGTTGTAAATGATGACCGGGATGCGTGCGGCATCGGCAATCGCACGATAATGTGCGACGAGGCCGGGCTGGGTTGCTTTGTTGTAGTAGGGCGTTACCACCAGCGCGGCATCCGCGCCGAGCGTTTCAGCCTCCTGTGTGAGTTCGATGGCGGTTGCGGTGCTGTTGGAGCCGGTGCCGGCTATGACGGGGATGCTGTGCGCTGACATGTCGACACACAGCCGGATAAGTGCTGCGCGTTCATCCCTCCGTAATGTCGGAGCCTCGCCTGTGGTGGCACAGACGATCAGCGCATCAACATGCGCATCGAGCTGACGCGCAACGAGCGCGCGGAACGCTGACAGATCGACCGCTCCGTCACGAAACGGGGTCACCAGCGCGGTACCGCAACCGGTGAACAAGGGTGCTTTGATAGCTGCTTGCAAGGTAAGATCCCACCTTTCCAGAAACTGACATGGAACAACTGGTCGTTTTTTCTTGAAACAATACGTTTTTTCATTTATAATGCCAACCGAGGGAGTGCGTGCCAATGAAATATCTGTTGAAAACACTGATCCTCGGCTTGCTGTTGTCGTGCGTATGCGCCGCCGGCGCGTCGGCACTGGACAATGATATGCTCAAGGTCGGGATAAAATACGGCGATGAAGCCATGTTCTCTGCCAATTTGCAAAATTATAATGACAGCGTTGCCGGATTGGGCTATACCTTCGGCTATTTTGACAGCGGACGCGTCTATGTGCCGCTGGGCCCGGCCACGCAGGAGTATAAGGTCACCGTTACCGTTGACGGCAACTTTTACACGACGGGCAGCGCCTGCTATCCCGGTACGGGAAGTGCGGGCGCGACGGTTGGCGGCTGGCATTTGCAACTGCTGGACGTATATGCGACTTATGAAGAAGCGATGGATGCTGCGGCGCGCTATGATGGCGCGCACATTGCCTACCTGATGAATGCCTACGCCGTGCGCGTGGGGCAATATGCCTCTCAGGCGGAGGCAGACGCGGCGCTTGCTGCGTGGGGCGGTGCAGACGCCGCACAGGTTGTTGCGCCCAGCAGTACAGGCGTTGTCGTGACCGTGACGGGTACAGATCGTGTACTGTTCTACTTTGACTGCGGTGGATTGCGCTCGCTGGCGATCCAGCCGCAGAGCGTGAATGGGGAAAAGCCGGTGACATGGTTTCGCGGCTATCGCTACTACGGCAGCTTTGAATACCAGCGTGTGACGGGTGGTAACCTCGGTGTTGTCAACGTCGTGAACATTGAAGATTATACCAAGGGCAGCGTGCCGTGGGAAATCGGTAACGACAAGCCGCTGGAGGCAATCAAGGCGCAGGCGGTCTGTGCCCGTACCTATGCCGCGCGGCAAACGCGCCACCGCTCGCAGGGCTTTGATGTGTGCACAACCGTGGACTGTCAGGTCTATCAGGGCGTTGCAGCGAGCAACGCTGTCACTGACCGCGCGGTGGAGGAAACTGCGGGCATCTACATGTATTACGACGGCACACTGGCGGAGGCGTTCTATTATTCCAGCAACGGCGGCGCGAGCGAAGATGCTGCCAACGTCTGGAACGACGAAGTCGGCTACTGCAAGGGCAAGATCGACCCCTATGAGGCGTACGTTGCCTCGCGCATCAGCAAGTACGAATGGTCAACGACTTTCACGGCGGCGGAACTGAAAACGCGCCTTGCGGCGCGCGGAGTTGACATTGGCACGGTGAAAAATCTGTATGTGTCCGAGTTTACGCCCACGGGAAACGTATGCGCGCTGACCTTTGTCGGCACGTCCGGCAGTAAGACGTTCTATCGCGAGAACTGCCGCTTGGTGCTGGGGCTGCGCAGTATGCGGTTCCACATTGGAGATGTGACGGCATCGGAGACGTTCTGCGTCAACGACGCAGGCAACACGCTCGGTACTTTGCACGGTGCCTATACGATCTCCGGGAACGGTGTGCGGTCGCCATACGCAGCGGACGCATCGGAAGCGTACGTTATTACTTCGGAGGGCGTTTCAAAGCTGGAACGGGAGAGAAACGCCGTTCCTGCTGCGTCCGATACCTTTACCGTGTCGGGCAGCGGCTGGGGGCACAACGTCGGTATGAGCCAATGGGGTGCGACGGCCATGGCGGAACTGGGCTTCGGCTACCGCGATATTTTGGAATTTTACTATACAGGTATTGAGATTCGATGAAAACAAGTGATTTTGACTATGAACTGCCGCCGGAACTGATTGCACAGACTCCGACGCAACAACGAGACGCATCGCGCCTGCTTTGCCTCGACCGGAAGACCGGCGCGTTTTCGCACCATCATTTTTATGATCTGCCGGACTTTCTGTGCCCCGGCGATTGCATGATCCTCAATAACAGCCGCGTCCTTCCGGCGCGTTTGCTGGGACAGCGCCTGCCGGGAGGCGGCGCGTGCGAGGTTTTGCTGCTCGTCGACCGTGGTGACAATGTTTGGGAGTGCATCGTACGTCCCGGCAAGCATTTGCGCGCGGGTGCGAAGATGCGCTTCGGGGAAGGGGAGCTGACTGCTGAGGTGGCTGAGGTGCTGCCCGACGGCAATCGTCTTGTGCGTTTTTCCTATGACGGCATTTTCCTGGAGGTGCTCGAACGCCTCGGCAAGATGCCGCTGCCGCCGTATATCAAGGCGGAATTGCAGGATCGTGAGCGCTATCAGACGGTGTACTCCAAGGTCAACGGCAGTGCGGCTGCCCCGACGGCGGGGCTGCACTTTACGCCGGAGTTGCTGGAGCGGATCGAGAAAATGGGCGTGCGGCTCGGCTATGTCACGCTGCACGTCGGGCTCGGTACGTTTCGCCCGGTGAAAGAGGACGAGCTGGAAGAACATGAGATGCACAGCGAGTTCTGTACTGTTCCGGAGGAGACGGCGGCGTTGATCAATGAGACGAAGACGAACAGGGGGCGCGTCATTTGCGTCGGAACCACATCCTGCCGTACGATTGAAAGCTGGGCGGGGGAGGATGGCACGATGAAGGCCGCCTCCGGTTGGACAAGTATCTACATTTATCCCGGATACCGTTTCAAGGTGATGGACGCGTTGGTGACAAACTTTCATCTGCCGCAGTCCACGCTGTTGATGCTGGTCTCTGCATTTGCGGGACGGGAGCATGTGCTTGCCGCCTATGAGGAAGCGGTGCGCGAGCGTTATCGCTTTTTCAGCTTTGGTGACGCCATGTTTCTGGCTTGATTACGAACTGTATACAAAACGCAATCAAGACGTAATCGGTGTAAAATTGTTGCGATAAGTTGGAGAAAAGTATGTTTCAAGTGATTAAATACGAGGGAAAAGCACGACGCGGCCGCTTTACCTGTGCCCACGGCGGCGAAGTGCAGACCCCGGTATTCATGAACGTCGGCACGCAGGCGGCGATCAAGGGCGGCGTGAGCGCATTTGACCTCAAAGAGCTTGGCTGCCAGATCGAGCTGTCTAACACTTACCACCTTCATTTGCGGCCCGGTGACGATGTGGTGCGCAGGCTCGGCGGACTGCATCGCTTTATGCGATGGGATGGCCCAATTCTTACCGACAGCGGCGGGTTTCAGGTCTTTTCACTTGCAAGCCTGCGCAAGATCCGTGAGGAAGGCGTCACGTTTGCCTCCCATCTCGACGGGCATCGCATCTTCATGGGGCCTGAGGAGAGCATGCGCATCCAGTCCAACCTCGGCAGCGACATTGCCATGGCGTTCGATGAGTGCGTGGAGAATCCTGCGCCCTATGACTATGCAAAAGCGTCCTGTGAACGGACATTGCGATGGCTGGTGCGCTGCAAGGCGGAACATGACCGCCTCAACGCCCTGCCGGATACGGTAAATCCGGGGCAACTGCTCTTCGGCATCAATCAAGGCGCGACATATACGGACTTGCGTATCTGGCACGCGCAGGAAATTGCCAAGCTGGACTGCGACGGATACGCCATCGGCGGTCTGGCGGTGGGGGAGCCGACACAGGTAATGTACGACGTCATTGATGCGGTTGAACCGTATCTGCCGCAGGATAAGCCCCGCTACCTGATGGGCGTCGGCACGCCGTCGAACATCATTGAGGGCGTGGCGCGCGGCGTGGACTTTTTCGATTGTGTCATGCCTGCGCGCAACGCACGTCACGGTAAGCTTTTTACGTGGTCTGGCGCGCTGAACATCAAAAACGAACGCTATAAGCTGGATGAATCGCCCGTTGACGCAGAGTGCGACTGCCCGGTGTGCCGCAACTTCTCACGCGCTTACCTGCGCCATCTGTTTAAGGCGGACGAGATCCTGGCGCTGCGTCTCGCGGTGATGCACAATCTGTACTTTTACAATAAACTTGCGCAGCGCATTCGCGATGCGCTGGATGCGGGAGATTTTGCTGCATTCCGCGCACGCTACAGCGGACGACTGGACGAGCGGATATAAAGCGAAAAAAAGGCTTGCGAAATGAGAATGCTTTCGTTATAATATGCCTTGACTTTTGAAACGGAAAGGAACGAAACAAATGGATTACAGCAGCTTATTGATGATCGTGATGATGATCGCGATCTTCTACTTCCTGATGATCCGTCCGGAGAACCAGCGCAAGAAGAAAGCGGAGGAAATGCGCAACAGCATCCGGAAGGGCGAGCGCATCACTACCATCGGAGGACTGGTCGGCAAGGTCGTGCAGGTGAACGACAGCACCATTGTCTTTGAAACCAGCGAAGACCGCGTGCGCATCGAGATTGCCAAGTGGGGCATCCAGTCCACCGAGTCGATGGAACAGGCGGCGGCGCAGCAGAAGAGCGGCGGCCTCTTCGGGAAGAAGAGCGAGGATGCCGAGACTAAGACGACGGAAAAGCAGGAGCCGGCAGAACCCGCCAAGAAAGAAGAAAAGACGGATTTTGACCCAGAGATCAAGTAAAATAACGCATTGAACCGGAACAGCTGCGAAGGCGGCTGTTCTTTTTTTATGCATTGCGGCATATCCTCCCATATCGGCATCATCCGAACAGGCAAGGAGGGGTTTTGATGAAACTGGCAAAACAGATCGCGTGCGGTACGATTGCCGCACTCGCCGTATACCTGGCGATGCTGGCGCTGCTGTCGCTGCTGCTGGTGCGCGGCACGGTGGCGGAGTCGGGCGTTGGACTGTATGCGTGGACGTCTGCCTGCGTGGCGGCATATACGGGGGCAAAACTCGCCGCGAGAGGAGCAGGGGAGGAAGGGAAGATTCCGGCGGTGTTGTGCGCGATGATGTTCTGGTGTGTGGTCGTCCTGCTGGGCTTTCTTACAAATGATATGCTGGAAGTGTCGCGCGCCGCACTGCTGGGGGTGGCGGCACTTACAGGCGGGGCGGCATCATGCCTGATCGCCGGCAGGGGAGGGAAGCGGAAAAGGAGGCGCCATTATCATAAGTGAACATAAAGAAAAACACTGCGCCAACTGTGAAAGTTATAAAACG
>CACZPK010000135.1 GCA_902783035.1 Oscillospiraceae bacterium | reverse complement strand
GCGCGTGATATTTGTTTTCAGCTGGGTAGCTTCTTCCCATGTGGTCGTCAGGCCCTTATGAAAGGATGGTGAGGCAAATGAGCAAGGTCTACACATTGGCAGAACTGAAAAACACGCTGAACCCCGTTTTTAAGCAGTTCGGTGTAAAAAAGGCGGTTCTGTTCGGCTCCTATGCCAAGGGATTGGCCACGCCGCGCAGCGACGTTGACCTATTTGTTGACAGCGGACTGCGCGGCCTCGCGTTCTTCGGCTTGCTGGACGGCGTCGTTTCCGTGCTTGACGTGCCGGTCGATCTCATCGACGCCTCTCAGGCGGATAAGGGTTCCCCCATTGAACGGGAAATCGGGCAAAGCGGGGTACAAATCTATGGATGACAAAAATACCGCAGTCCTCAAAAAGATCCTGCAGCATACCATTTCCATTATGAACTATTGCGCGGACTGCCACAGCCGCGAGGATTTTGAGCGCGATTCTATGCGCGTGGAAGCAACCGTGTTCAATCTGATGCAGATCGGCGAGCTTGCGGAGGAACTGTCCTGACCCACACGCCGACCTACCGCACGAAAGGCGCGCATGGATACGGTGGAGAAGTGAGGTTTGGATAGCAACTCCTTTTGGACGGATTTGCACCAAATAGCACCGAAAAGTTCGTATTTTTCCCTAATTCCCCGCTTCGTAATCAGCAGGTCGCCGGTTCGAGTCCGGCCACCAGCTCCACGAAAAACGTCTGAGATCTTGCGATTTTAGACGTTTTTCACTTGCAGAAATTGCAAAAGTTCATTTTTGCCGAAACTCGTAACGAACAGGACTCTGGTTCGCACTGGTAACATCTTTCTTCCTTTGGTCAACGAGGTTTCAGTAGACTTGTGGCGGCTCCTTCGGTATTGTTTGCTTACCAAATCCGAAGGAGGTCGAGCCCATGAAGAACAGAGGAAAGAAAGAGATCGCGCTGGTCGCCAGCGGCATCGTCCTCGGTGCAACACTCGCCGCCCCGGCTACGGGAGCGGTGCTGACCGCGCAGCAGTCCAACCAGAAAATTGTCGTGGACGGCAAGCCGGTGCAGATCGAGGCGTACTCCATCGGCGGGAGCAACTACTGCAAGCTCCGCGACATCGGCAGGGCGATGAACTTCTCGGTGGAGTACGATCCGCTCACCAACACCGTCCGCATCGACAGCAGCGCACATTATGAAGATTTCCCCTCTGCCATGACCGCAAGCCGCACGGTGCAGCTCCCGAACGACGAGAGTCAGTACGTCCCGCGCGTCGGCGACCGCATCCTCTGCGATGACGGCACGGAATACGAAATTAAGGACGTCGCGCGCTGGGACACGAACGTGTTTCAGGACGGCCCACTGCCACCGCTCCCGACACCGACGTGCGACTGGAACGCCTTCTCTGCTCTGACGCTCCCCGAACCTATCGTCAAGCACTACAGCGATCAGTACGGCGACGATCTGTTCGTGAGGAACGTCTACGAGGTAAGGCGCATGGTCTATACCATATATAATGCAATCGGCGAGGAACCCGATGCATGGCGGGACGGCAAGCCGCTGTGCAAGATCTACACGGAGATCCCGCCGGAGTACGAACCATACACCGAGCGGTTCTGGCCATGGCGTGAGAGCGAGATCACGGACACGGTACATGCCTGCCCGAACGTCCGATACTACGTCGACGCATACGATTTCTATCATAACGGCATCTACGAATATACTCGCTACTGTCTCATGACAATCTGACCGCAGCACGGAGCGGACGGCAAATCGCCGCCCGCTCCGTTTTCGCCTTTTCAGCCGTTTTCGCGGCGTAGTCGAGCTGCAGGTCGATTTTGCGTGTGAAAACCGCTGTGTTGCCCAAATCGTTTTTTGAAGTGAGGAATCTCCAGAACTTTCCGGTTTTTTACAATCGATAGACCACAAAAAGTTCACGCTTTCCACTGCTATTTGCCAGTTGTTTCCCTCCGGCTTTTTCAGTGCGGCCCCAGGCGGCTCGATACCGCTGCCCCATGCGCCGATGTTAACATTTTCATTCGCGTACTTCGCGCCGTTGATAATACTGAAGCCCATCACCTGTTGTCACGACAGCTCGCTTATAACCTCGCTGCCCTTTGCGGTCTTCTTCACACGCAGCTTCTGCGGAATACTCTCCTCCAGCTTGTCAACGTGAGAGATGATGCCGACGAGCCGGTTTCCCTCGGTCAGCTGGTTCAGCACCGTAATTGCATTGTCCAGCGCGCCACCGTCCAGCGCACCGAAGCCCTCGTCGATGAAGATGGTGTCGAGGCCGATGCCACCTGCATGACCTTGTACCACATCGGAGAGTCCCAACGCGAGGGACAGTGAGACTTGGAAGGATTCTCCGCCGGAGAGGGAGTTTGCGGCACGCTGCTTGCCCGTCGCGATATCCAGCACCTCAATCTCCAATCCTGCGGCGGCATTCGCACGACTCGCGCTCAGACTGTGGACCAGTGAGTAGCGGCCGCCGCTCATGATGTCCAGGCGACGGTTCGCCATCTCCAGTACCTCTTTGAAGATCGTGCCCATCACGTAGCGCTCAAAGCTCAGCTTGCCGCCCTCGGCGTTCGCGCCCAACGCGAGATCGGCGAGTTTGTCCAGTCGGCTCCACGCATGATTGGTCTTCGCCAGCTCGTCCAGTGCGGACGAAGCCTTTTCCCGGACGTTTCTGTGGTTGTCCAGAAGCTTTTCCTGCTCCGTGTAGGCCTTGTCCGCCGTATCGCGCAGCTCACCCGCCTTTCCGAGTTCCTTTTTCAGCTCCTCGAGGTTCGTATAGCTCAGATTCTTTGTCTGCTCCGTCAGCGTGGCGATCCGCTCTGCTGTGTTGGCACAGTCGTTCCGATAGGCGTTAATGCTTTCCCGCTGCCGCGCGAGCCATTCCTCGCCGTCGGCGTCGCCAACAGGCGTGAGTGCTGCCATGAGCGCGTCCTCATCGGCAAATTCGTTTGCCGCAAGCGCTGCGTCATAGTCTCGCTTGGTCGTCTCTGCCGCCGCTTCCTGCTCCGGCAGGGCTTTTTCTTTTCCAGTTAGCTCGCCCCGCGCTTGGTTGATGGCCTCCTTCGCAGCGTCAAACGTACTCTGGTGATCGTTCACGCGTTTTTCAAGTACGCCACGCTCTTCGCTGAGCGCATTCTGCTTCTTCTCTGCATCTGCACGTGTCTCGAACGGCAGATTGGACTTTAGCCCGTCCACCTCAGCGCGCAAGGAAGCCGCGTGCTTTTCAGCTTCGCTCTGCGCGGCTTTGCCCTCGTCAATCTCCCGGCTGAGTTCTTCCAGCTCTTCGGCGAGCTTGTCGCAGCTTGTTTTCAGCTCGGTTTTCCTGTTCTGCTTCCGGCAGGCGTCGTCATAGGCAAGCTTTGCGTTTTTCTCCGCCCTGTCAAAGCGGTCGATCACGCCGTCAAGATACCCGTCCCCGACCAGCGTCTCCCAACCGTCGCAGTCCGGGAGCAGTTTTCTCGCCCGCGCAGTAAGAGCGTCCCTGCGGCTGTCCAGATCGCCGCTTTTGCGTTCCACCGCGCTCTGCTGCGCGGCGCGCGCTTTCTCACGGCTGTCATAGTCTTTCTTTGCCTCGTCGACCTCTGCCTGCGTCGGTGTACCGTCCACATATTGTGCGAAGTCGTGCGCCTCGTCCGCACGGTACTCGGCATGGCAGACGGGACAGCGGGCGTTCCCGTTTTCCGCCAGCTCGCGTGCCAGCTCTGCCGCCATCAGGCCCGCCTGTCCACTGATGAAAGCCTGATATTTTTGATGGTGCGCGTTTTCCGCGTCCGCCGCCTCAGCAGCAAGCTCCGAGAGCTTTTTCTCCTCCTGAGCAAGCGATTTTTCATCCTTCCGAATGGCGTCGACGTCGCTTTTAATGCCATCCTTGCCGCCGAGTTCATCGGTATCCTTCTTTGCCTGCTCATACTCTTTCTGTGCACGCACGGCGTCCGCTTCCGCGTTTTCAAGCTCGCGCAGTTCGCTTTGCCCTGCATCAAACGTGGTCTTGCCCTCGTCGCGCCGCTCTTGCGCGGTTTGCACCTTGTTTTGAATCTCGTCTGCGGCCTTCGCTCCCGCGCCCAACGCGGCCTGCTTTTCCGCAAGCATATCGTACCGTGGCAGGCTCTCTTCAATCCTGCGGCGCTCGGCGTCGATCTCGACGATGCGGGCCTTTGCGTCCGCGTCGCCTTCGACATCCGCTTTTGCCTGTTCACATTGCTTTTGCAGCTCCGACACTTTGTCGTTTAACAATCGAATACCCGCGGTTGCTTCTTCAAAGGTTTCTTTTGCCGCGAGCCACTTGCCCCGCGCGGGGCAGACCTTGTGCAACGCCTTCTCCGCCTGCGCGCACTGCCCGGAGAGCCGCTCCATCTCGCTGCGCTGCTCGTTCAGTTTTTCTTCATGTTCCCGTGCGGCAAAAAGCTCGTCGAGCTTTTGGTTATTGCTCTCCGCCGCGCCCTTGCGGGTGTTGATTTCGTCCACGACCTTCTGTGCGGCGGTTTTCCGCTCCGCGAGCCCCGCCGTCTTTTCCGCGTCGCGTTCAATCAGGCGGTCCAGATTGTCGATCAGCTGCGGATTGTTTGCATGGTACAGAAAGCTGTCAGCTTCCTCCGCATCCTCTGGCATACGGAATGTCGTGCGCATTACTGCGTCCACCGAATCCCGATACTGCCTGCGCTTCGCGTCCAGCGCCGCCCGCGCGCTGCCGAGCAGATTCTGATAGCGCACATACTCCGAGCTGTCAAAGAGCTTGCCGAGAATCTCGCTCTTCTTGCCGGAGTCTGCTGCCAGAAACTCACGAAACTCTCCCTGTGCCAGCATGACGATTTTGCGGAACTGGTCGGCGTTCAGGCCCAGCAGCTCCTCACAGCGCCTTGTGACGGCGGCGTGCCCGTTAACGGGCGGTCCCTCCGGCAGGATCAGGTCCGCTGACAGCGTGCCGTCGCTGTATTCGTCATCCGTCCCGCGTTTTTTGCGGAAGTGGATCGTCCTTGTGACTGTGTAGCGCTTGCCGCCGTGGTCAAACACGAGGCAAACCTCGGTATCCTCCGATTTATCAACGTAGTCGGAATGCATCATATCCGGCTTTCGATTACTTCCGCTGGCAGAACCAAAAAGTGCGAATACAATGGCGTCGAAGATGGTTGTCTTTCCAGCACCGGTCTCGCCGACAACCAAATACAGTCCGCTCGGGAAGTTCTCAAAGGGCACAGTTGTCTTCTTTGCAAAGGAGCCGAACGCTTTCATCGTCAGGGATACAGGTCTCATATTCAACCGACCTCCTTTGCCAAAAATGCAAGCACCTGATCCGCCAGCTTCGGGTCGACGGATTTGCCGTCCGCGCCCGCGTCGCTGTTGCGCAGCAGCTCCGCCGCGTAATGCAGCAGCGCGGCGTCGTCCTCGTCCGGCGACTCGCCTCCGCTGCGCGCCGTATAGAACTCGGCGAACAGCTCTTCCACGGGCTTTTCCCGCAGATCATGCGCCTCCGGGCCGCTCTCAACGTCGGTAAAGCGCCGGAACTCGCTCAACCGATCCATCAGGACGCTGCCGCGCGACTCGAACAAGGCCTGGAAATACGCGCTAATCTCCGGCGTCATTGGACGATCCGTCAGTACCAGCTTCACATATGATCCGTTCTCAACGGCAGATGCCTTTGCGCGCAGCTCGTCATACGTCCCGCGCAGCTCATGCATCGGATGCAGCGGCGGAATCGCCAGTGTTTCAATGACCGGCTCCGTTCCCTTTGCGCCCAGCTCGACCAGCACCGGTCCCTTCTTCGGCTGGCGCAGCTCGTCGAAGTGATAGCACATCGGGGAGCCCGCGTAGCGCATGGACTCGCGCCCAACGGCATACGCCGCGTGAATGTGACCGAGCGCGGCATAGTCGAAGCCGTCGAAGGCGGTATAGTCCACCTGCCCGACGCCGCCGACCATGGATTCCGAGCCGCCGCGAATGCCCTCGACGCCGCCCCTCGTCACGTTCTGGTGGGCGACGATCACGTTGCGCTGCGAAAAGTCGACGTTCTGCTCCGCGAGCATCCGCCGCACGGCGGTGTCGTAGTCGTGAATCGTGTCGTCGCCCAAAGCCTGTGCTGCCGCTGCGGGGAACACATACGGCAACAGCCAGAAGGTCACAGATCCGTATTCGTCGCTGAGCGTGACGTGCGTCAGCTCCCGCTGCACCTCGCCCGCTATGTAGACGTTTTGGCGCGACAGGATGTCCTTGAAGCAGGAGAGCCGCTCCCCGGAATCATGGTTGCCCGCCGCGATCATCACGGGCACGCTCCGGCTTGACAGCTCCGTGACCATGCGGCTCAAAAGCTGCATCGCCGCACCGGAGGGCATACTGCGGTCGTAGATGTCGCCCGCGATTACCACGGCGTCAGGTTTCTTTTCTTCGGCGAGCGCCAGGAACTTTTTGACCCAGTCCGGCTGGTCGCCGTTTTCCAGCAGGGAAACGCCGTGCAGCATTTTTCCGAGATGGAGGTCAGAGAGATGGATAAATCTCATAGTCCGCAAACTCCTCTGTAAAATGAAACCGTTATTCATTATTGCTTGGATTGGCTTTTTTGCTTCATCCAATCAATTGTTTTATGGATGTTTTCGTAATAATCGAACTTTGTGCCTTGTAGTTTTCTTTCTATGATCGGTTCAATACGCTCCGTGATTATTTTGCTGTCAAAATACCCGTGTGCCAACTGATAAACCGTTTCACGATCATAGATTTTCATGTTCACGCCAACGCAAAAATGCTCAATTCGGGCAATATATCCGCATAACTCCTTGTAGTCATCGGAAGTTGGGTGATTTGCAATTTCTCTTATACACGCTGGGGGAAGCCTGTTTAACTTATCGAAAACCTCTTGCTGAAGAGTGTTATAAGCATCAAGTGTATCGCGTTTTCGATCATGTACTACGTTCTGATGATAAGTATATATAGAAAAGCCGGCTGAGGCAACAGCAAATATTGCAGATACTGAAGAAACAATTAGCGAAAGCATAACATCACCATATAATAAGTCGCTATTGTGGAGATTTCTATGACGTTTACCTTTTCAATGCAACTCCGTCACAACTCTTACACAATCGCCTTCTTCTAATCATAGATTTCAGCCAAACAACTGTTAAGATCATATTCGGCATAGGATTCTACAGTTCCTTTGACAATATCAATTTCATTATGCTCAATCCCTTTGCAGGTTTCGTGGCATTCATCGCTGCAGATTTTTTTCGCCAACTCCAGCAAATCATTATCGTCACCATTCCACGCGTATCGAAAAATGTCATATTTTTCGCCAAAATTACCGCAGCAACGGTTAGTGGTAGATGTGCGAATATAGTCAAGCAGGCCCTTTAGTGCTTCCTTTTGCTTTGCGCCAGATGTTGAGATTGCCGCTTCGGCTAGTTCACGCAATTCCCAGTCATTCTGCGGTACAAGCTCTACGCCCTCGCCCCAGACACTGTATTTTCTCTGAACAACAATCTTAGAAATATCATTTATAGACGCCATGCTGTTTGTAACCGATGAGACAAATTGGGCTTTTTTGCTTTCTACACTTCGCTCAAGTTCGGCGTCCTCTTCAGTTTTCCCATACTCTTCAAAGCTGTCAATACGATCACTATGAACTGAATTAACCAAGAATTGTGCGAGTTCTGAGATGCTGTTGTAAATCAAAGACTGTCCTTGCGCGGTTCCTTCGACATCAACAGAAACGGAAATCAGTGCGCTTTTTGCATTCCCTCTTCTCTTGGAAAGTGGAGTAACGCTGTTTACCGTTACTCTGAATACTATAGGGGTTTTATTCGGTTGATGCAAAAACGGCTTGTTTCGACAAGTCATTTTGGGAACTGGCGCCGCGTTTTTGCGGCGAGCGGATCAAATTCAAAGAGGCAGCGGTTTGTGAACCGCTGCCTCTTGCGTTCAGATATTCATATCTACGCCCCCGCGAGGACGTCCTCGACCTTTTTCATCAGCTCGGCACTGCTCACGCTCTTGAGCAGATACCCCGCCGGATGCAGCT
>CACZPK010000134.1 GCA_902783035.1 Oscillospiraceae bacterium | reverse complement strand
GAAGGAGCAGAAGGCCGGCAACGACCTCCAGCCCACCATCGACAAGATGAACAAGCTCATTCAGGAGTACAGCGACAAGTCCCGTCCGAAGTACTGCGCGAAGCTGGGCATGTGCGACGAGATCGTCGATATGAACGACATGCGTCCGTACATTCAGGCGTTTGTCAATGCCTGCTATCAGAACCCGGAGAGCATCTGCCCGTTCCACCAGATGCTCCTGCCGCGCATCATCCGCGACTTCAACAATCTTTACGCGGGCAAGTAAACAGGAAACATCACACCGAGCGGGCGGCGCCAGCCGCCCGCCGAGGAGAAAAATATGAGCATTTTTACCATGGGCATCGACGTCGGTTCCACTGCGTCGAAATGCGTTATTTTGCGGGACGGTGAGGAGATCGTCGGCAAGTCCCTTGTCGCCGTCGGCACCGGTACGTCCGGCCCGCAGCGCGCCATTGAGGGCGTGCTCGCCGATGCGCAGATGAAGAAAGGGGATATGGATTTTATCCTTGCCACCGGTTACGGCCGCAACTCGCTGGAGGGCCTTGCCGACATGCAGATGTCAGAGCTTTCCTGCCACGCAAGGGGGGCGACCTTCCTGTTCCCGGAGGTACGCACGGTCATTGATATCGGCGGTCAGGACGTCAAGGTCATCGAGATCGAAAACGGCATGATGAAGAACTTCGTCATGAACGACAAGTGCGCCGCCGGTACGGGGCGTTTCCTCGATGTCATGGCGCGCGTGCTGGAGGTCAACACCCGTGATCTCGGCGACCTCGGCGACCGCTCGACGAAGGAGATCGGCATCAGCTCCACCTGTACCGTGTTCGCCGAAAGCGAGGTCATCTCCCAGCTTGCGATGGGCACGGACAAGTGTGACATCATCGACGGCATTCACCGCAGCGTTGCGGCGCGCGTGGTGGGCCTGTGCCACCGTGTCGGTGTGCGCGATCAGGTCGTGATGACCGGCGGCGTCGCCCAGAACCATGGCATTGTGCGCGCGCTGCAAAACCAGTTGCAGCACGATATCCACACAAGCCCGCTGACGCAGTACAACGGTGCGCTCGGCGCCGCGCTGTTTGCGTATCAAAAAGCAAGCAAATAAACGAAGACACCGTGATTTTGCGCCCGCAGGCGCAAAAGAGAGCAAATCCGTTTTTCTGACGACATGTGCGTCGGAAAACACTTTACGCAAAGTGCCCGTGCGCCATTGGCGTGCGGAAAGCGAAAACCCTTCGGTTCAGGACATGGCAAAGCGGTTCTGGACCGGAATAAAACAGGAGGAGATTTGTTATGGCCAAAGAAGTAAGCCCCGGCGTACTCGCGCTGCGCAAGGTCGTGGACGACGTCTATGCGGACGCCCGCGAAGCAAAGGCGCAGGGCAAGCTCGTCGGATGGTCCAGCTCCAAGTTTCCCTGTGAGCTGGCGGAGGCGTTCGATTTGAACGTCATGTACCCGGAGAACCAGGCTGCCGGTATTGCCGCCCAGCGCGACGGTGAGATCATGTGCCAGGCCGCCGAGGATCTCGGCTTCGACAACGATATCTGCGGCTACGCCCGCATCAGTCTCGCCTATGCGGCGGGCAAGCGCGCGGCGCGCAAGGTCGATCTGGAAACCGGTGAGTTTGTCATCGATCCGAACAGCGGCAAACCGCTCAAGGACGAGAATGGCAACGTCGTCATCGACGAGGCCACCGGCAAGCCCAAGAAAGACCCCAAGACCATGAAGCCCTACATCGTCCTCGACGATATCCATGAGATCGAGGCGCTGCCCGAGGGCCGTGAGAAGGAGCTTCGTCTCAACGCCATCCAGCCCTACAAGCAGATGCGTATTCCGCAGCCGGACTTCGTGCTTTGCTGCAACAACATCTGCAACTGCATGACCAAGTGGTATGAGAACATTGCGCGTATGTGCAACATCCCGCTGATTATGATCGACGTGCCGTACAACAACACCGTCGAAGTCAACGACGACTATGTCGCCTACATTCGTTCCCAGTTTGACAACGCGATCAAGGATCTCGAAAAGCTCACGGGCAAGAAGTTCGATGAGAAGAAGTTCGAGGAAGCGTGCAAGCACGCCAACCGCACCGCGCAGAACTGGCTCAAGGTTTGCGATTACCTCCAGTACAAGCCGGCGCCCATGAGCGGTTTCGACCTGTTCAACCACATGGCGGACGTTGTTACCGCGCGCGGCAAGAGCGCTGCGGCGGACGCCTTTGAACAGCTGGAGAAGGATCTGGACAAGAACATCAAGGAAGGCACCTCCACGCTGCCCTTCCCGGAGCAGTACCGCGTCATGTTTGAGGGTATCCCCTGCTGGCCGAAGCTGCCGAACCTGTTCAAGCCCCTCAAGGCGAACGGCGTGAACGTCACCGCCGTCGTGTATGCCCCCGCTTTCGGTTTCGTTTACAACAATTACGACGAGATGGTCAAGGCATACTGCAAGGCGCCGAACTCGGTATGTATTGAGCAGGGCGTCGATTGGCGCGAAGGCATCTGCCGCGACAACAAGGTCGACGGCGTGCTTGTCCACTACAACCGCTCCTGCAAGCCGTGGTCCGGTTACATGGCGGAGATGCAGCGCCGCTTCACGCGCGACCTCGGTATCCCCTGCGCCGGTTTCGACGGCGACCAGGCCGACCCGCGCAACTTCAACGAAGCGCAGTATGAGACCCGCGTGCAGGGCCTGGTTGAGGCCATGCAGGCGAACAAGAAGTAAGGGAGGGCGGAAACGATGAGTATCGAATCTATGGTTCAGGAGTTTGCAGCCATCGCCGCCAGCCCCAAGAATCAACTGAAGAAGTATAAGGATGCGGGCTATAAGTGCATCGGTGTGATGCCTTACTACGCCCCGGAGGAGCTGGTTGAGGCTGCCGGTATGGTGCCGCTCGGCATGTGGGGCAGCAACAAGAAGACCATCTCCAAGGCGAAGGAGTATTGCGCGACGTTCTATTGCACCATCGCGCAGATCGATCTTGAAATGCTGCTCGACGGCACCTGCGATCTGCTCGACGGCGTGATCACCCCCGCTATCTGCGATACGCTGCGTCCCATGACGCAGAATATCCGCGTGGCGATGGAGGGCAAGCTGCCGACGATCTTCCTCGCGCATCCGCAGTTCCGCCGTCCTGCGTTCGGCCTGGAGTTCTGCCGCGCGCAGTATACCCATGTCAAGACCGAGCTGGAGAAGATCCGCGGCAAGGAGATCACCGACGAGGAGATCCGCAACGCCATCAAGGTCTACAACAAGTCCCGCGCCGCCCGCCGCGAGTTCGTCAAGCTCGCCAGTGAGCATTGCGATGTGATCGACCCGATCATGCGCTCCGCGGTGCTCAAGAGCGCGTGGTTCATGCGCAAGACGGAGCACACCGAGAAGCTGGAGGCCCTCAATGCCGAGCTCAAGGCGCTGCCCGCGAGCAAGTGGAAGGGCGTCAAGATTGTGACCTCCGGCATCGTGGTGGATTCCCCGGCGCTGCTGAAGGTGCTCAAGGACAACAAGGTCGCCATCGCGGCGGACGACGTTGCCCACGAGTCCCGCCCCATCCGCGTGGACGCCAGCGAAGAGGGCGATCCCATGATGGCGCTGTGCCAGCAGTTCGCGGATCAGGACTTCGACGTGCTGCTTTACGACGAGGAGAGCTCCCAGAACCGCCGCGGCGAGTTTGTCGCGAAGCTGGTCGAGGAGTCCGGCGCGCAGGGCCTGGTGCTGTTCATGCAGCAGTTCTGCGACCCCGAGGAGATGGAGTACCCCTAT
>CACZPK010000133.1 GCA_902783035.1 Oscillospiraceae bacterium | reverse complement strand
ATAGGTGCCTGTGGTGATCGCCGTCGCGCTCGTCACGTCATACGGGATCTTATCGTGGAAATAAAACTCCTGAAGTGGCACATTCGACGTGTTCGCCACCGTGAAGGTGTACGCCATGCGGTTTCCTGCGAGAACTTCCTTGATGCCCGTCTTTGTCAGCACGACACCCAGCTCCGAGGGTTTATCGTATGCCGCAAGCTTGATAATCTGCCCCGCGTATTCCAGCGTGATGTCAAATACCTGACTGGAGAGCTGCCAATACGCCGGGCTGGACACCTCGCGCACCTGATACCTGCCGAGCGGCAGGGGTTTGGACGCCGCGATGCCGTGCGCGTCGGTCGTGATGTTGGCAATGACCGCGTTGTTGCGCGGGTTCACGATCTCATACGTCGCGCCCTGCAGCGGCGTACCTGCCGCCTGCCCAGTGACGCTGTTCGCCTCCGCGGCGTACTTTGTCACCATGATCTGACCGCTCTGCGGCGTGTTCTCCCATTCGACGATGGAGACCTTGCCGCTCTCGACCACGATGTCACGGAGCATCGTGTCTACGACGTATCCCTCGCATTCCAGCTCGCGCAGGCGATACCTGCCTGCGTCCACCTCAATGCGCGCGTAGCCGCGGTCGTCCGTCGTCAGCTCGCCGACGACCTTGTTGTTCGCGTCATAGACGAGGAACTTCGCCTGATAGATACCGCTGCCGTCCAGCGAGGACACCTTATGAATTTCGATGCCACAGATCGCCTTGTCTGTCAAGGGCAGCGGAGTCGTCTCACCGTCCTTTACGGTGAAGTAGTGTGGCGTGGGGTCGATTTGGTACCCCTTCGGAGCCTCGATCTCTACGGCATAGAAGTCGCCTTCGCCCAGCTCGGCCACCACGCGGCCGTCCTTCCCGGTCGTGACAGTTTTCACAACGCCCTGATCCATTTTACGAATCTCGTATTTGGCGTCAGAAAGGCGCTTGGTTTTGTCCAGAGCGTCGGTTTTCACCAGTTCGACCTTACCCAGCGTCTTGTTGTAGAAATTCATCTGGCTGCCAGAGCCGTCGCCGCTGTTGATGACCGTCGCGCTGCTGCTTGTGCTGCTGACCGCGCCGGCGATCACGGTCTGCGCCGTGCTCCCGCCCTGCACGGTGATGGTCTGCACCTCCGTATTGAGTGCGTAACCCTTGACCGTGCGGATCTCCCTTGCCTTGATGGTCGTGCCAACCGGTGCGGAGATCACGATCTGGCCCGCGGAATTGGTGGTGTACTCGCCGCTGCCGCCGCCGATGGGCGCGCCGTTTGCGTCCGTCAGCAGGAACGTGACCCCGGCAAGAGGCGTCTTTTTGCCGTCATCAGCATACTTTTGAATAATAATTTTTTGCCACGGAACGTTGAAAAACCGCAATGTCTGGGTGTCGTCGGGACGCACCACGACGGTCTGCGTGCGCGTCGATTCGTCGATGGAGTAGCCGGGCGCGCTGGCAAACTCCGTCGCAACGACCGTGCCGCAGATGCCGGTCACGAGGATCTTGCCCTCGCTGTCGGTGTAATACTGCCCGTTGCTGGAGAGCTTTCCGTTCGCTGCGTCCACATAGCGCCCGTCTGCGTAACGCAGCTCGAACAGCGCACCGGAAATGGGTGTCTTTTTGTCCAGCGAACTCTGCTTCAGGATCAGCAGATTACCCTTCTTATAGTTGATGAAATCCGCAGGGATCGTGCGTCCGGGCTTGATGCGGACGGTCTGCGCCACGTCGTCGAGGACATAGCTGTCATCCTTCGCCCTGGTTTCCTTAATCACAAGCGTCGTGCCGGGGTCGAGGCCGTCGATCAGCGCGGTGCCGTCCGTCCCCGTCACATACTTGCCGTTCGCGTCGCCGACGACCGCGCCGCCGGAATCCGTCACCATGAACTCGCAGCCGGAAAGCGGCTTGCCATCGCCGTCTGTTTTGCGGATCAGCGCGCCGCCCTTCGGCGCGTTGCCGACGAATACCTCGACCACGTCCTGATCGTTGCCGGACACGTTGACGGTCTGAGGCGCCTCGGAAATGACATGATTGGCGTCACTGGACAGCTCCTCCACCTGATAGACGCCCTTCTTAATGCCAGTGAAGGTAATGCTGCCGTTGGCACCCGTAACGCCCTTGGCGACCACGGTGCCGCCCGTGCCGGAGCTTTCGCCGGAGAGGTATTTCAAATCGAAACGGCACCCGCTCAAGGCCACGCCCGTCTCACTATCGAATTTCCAGACAACAATTGCGGAAAGCGGCGTATTTTTCACCGTAATAGTTTTCGATTCGCCCGCCTTGAGGTAGAACTGCTGCGGCGTTTCCTCCCGCGCGAACCCGGTGGGCGGGTCGATCTCCGTGATGGTGTACCATCCATCTTTTTCGTGTTCCAGCGTAAAGACGCCGTGCTCGGTGTAGTGGTAGCCGAGGTCGTTGATCTCGCCGGTATCGGTGTCGTTGGACTTGTAGACCACATGGAACTTCGCCGGGGTTTCGATCAGCTCGTCGGTGACGCTGTTGATCTTGCGCACGATGATCGTGGGCTTTTCATAGTCCTCGAAGTAGACGTCAGCGTCTTGGTTCGGAAAGAGGGTCGTGAGCTGGCTTTGTTTCGAAAGCAGATAGGGTTCCGGTACGGACTTCTCAACAACTTCCACCACCTGCGGCAAAAGGTTCTTTACAACCGCCGTGCCGGTCTCGTCCGTTTTCGCCTCCGCCAGTGTGTGACCGTCCGCAGATTTTACAAGATAGACGCAATCCTTGATCGGGTCGCCGGTGATCGCGTCCTTCTTATGGATGTAGAGATTGGGCCGG
This sequence comes from Oscillospiraceae bacterium, assembly GCA_902783035.1. Taxonomy (GTDB): domain Bacteria; phylum Bacillota; class Clostridia; order Oscillospirales; family Oscillospiraceae; genus Hominicoprocola. Next base: position 8,224 of record CACZPK010000133.1, on the reverse strand, counting down.
ACGTCGTTTTGCAGAACGATGGTGCTGTCCCTGCCCGCGACCAGCGCGATGTGGTACTCCCGCGAATCGAGAATGTGCCGGACGTCCGTGGCAGTCTCCTTCAGGGAATACAGGCCGGGCTGCAAGTTCTCCCATATGATCTCACCCGTGCTCGAGGTCTGCCTGTCCATGGAGCGCGCGCCGTCCTCGATCTTCGTCAGGCTGTAGGTGACGCCGGGCAGCCGGGAGCCGTCCGAGCTCAGTTTCGTGAGCTTGAGCTTGGGCAGCTTGGAATCGGTGAATACGAATTCAAAGTCCTGATTGGGCTTGAGCTGGATGATGCGCTGCGCATCGTCTACGACGTAACCGGCGCATTCCAGCTCCGTCACGACCAGCGCGGTGTTGACGGGCATATCGGACAGGTCGATGGTTCCATCCGCGCCTGTCCTCCGCTCCTGCGGCCCCCAGCTTCCATCGGTCGTTTCAAAACGGAAGCGTGCGTTGGGAATTGCTGTTTTCAGATCCGAAGAATCCAGCTTGATGAGGTGCATCCCGGGTCGCAGATCGTTGAAAAATACCAGCTCGCGCGTCGTTTTGTCGCCTGCGGCGAGCTTGATCTGCTGCGGGTTCGGATCGATGATATGGCTGGGATCGCCCGTTTCCTTCTCCTGCACCAGATAGGTGCCAGGGCCGTCAGCTACATGGATCTCACCTTGCGCATCCGTGATAAAATCGCCTAAAGAAACCGAATCGTGCCAGATTTCAAAGGTGTATCCCTCCAGACGGTTCCGGCTGGAGCGGTCCAGCTTAATGATCCGCAGTTGGGGCTGGGCCTCGTTAGGTATAACGAGCCGCGGGTCGTCCGTCGAGGCGGGGTTATAGCTGTCGATGTAGATGCTGTACTCTTTGTCCGACAGCACATAGCCCGAGGGCGGGATCAGTTCCTTGACGGTGACATAGCCCTTAGAAAGCCCGTGAACATACGCGAGACCTTCCTGATTGGTCGTGACCGTCGTAAAATACCGGCCGTTGAGGTAGACCTCCAGCACACAGTCGGAAAGGCCGTAACCGTTTTCCCGATCCTTTTTATAAAGAATCAAAGTGGTATCGCGGACGTTTTTGAATAGCAGCTCGGCGTCGCGCTTTCCGTCCCAGTTGACCGTCTGTGGCGTATCGTCGAGCAGGTAGCCCGGGATGGTCGATACCTCATAGACCTTGTAGCTGCCGACAGGAAGCTGATCCGCATCCAGTTGGATGATACCCGCCGCATCGGTGTACGCGACAGTTTTGAAGGAGCCGTCGATCTGTTCAAAACAGATGCCAACGCCCTGTAGGGTGTACCCGCTCTGCTTGTCGATCTTGCGGACAATGAGGTGCTTGACAGTTGTGTTGGGTACGGTAACGTAGTTTGTGCGCGCTGCCTGTATGGTGACATTGATGGGGTTGACAATGGCATATCCTGCCGGTGCCTCGGTTTCGACCAGCGTGTAAGTGATTGTTGGGCTCAGCTCTGTCCACTTCACCTTGCCGTTCTCGTCCGAGACGCCTGTGCGCGCGGAGCCGTCCGAACCGCGCAGCGTGAACTCCGCGCCGGAAAGCGGGTTGCCGTTTCCGTCGACCTTCAGGACCTCAAGCTCGCCCTTCTCCGTGATCGGGCCGCCCCATTTCAGGACAGCATCCGCGGTAACAGTGCCTTTGCTGGGGTCCGCAATGATGTAACTCTGCTCCGTGCTGGTGATGTTTTCGCACAGGTAGATGTTGTACTGCATCACATAGGAGCCGCAATGCAGCGTGATCTCACCGCTGTTGGGGGCGGTCTCGACAGGAATGCAGAGTTTAGCCTTGCCCCAATATTCATAGCCGTTGGAGTTTACGGTGGTGGCGTGGGTCTTGCTCGGCAGGGACCATGTCGCGGTCTCCTTGTAGGTGCCATGCGGCAGCTCCACGTTGTCGAGATCCGTGAAGATCGTACCGGACGGCGCATTGGTAGCCCACAGCTCGATGTTGTATTCATCGTAATAGGTGCTGGTTGCCGACGCGAAAATATACTCATGCGTATAATACGAAACGCCGTTGATAACCTCACGCTTGAATCCGTCTTTTTCATTGTTCGCGGCATAGTCCAAAGTCATATCTGGGGCGACGGCGACATTTCCGCCCAGCTCGTTCTCCTTTACGCGGATATACATGCCGGTCGTGTAAAGCCGGTTCCACGACTCGGCAACCTGAAGGAGCAGCTGGATCGCGCGGAACACACGCGCCTGCTGCACATCGCCCGTGGGCTGGTTCACCTTCTCGCGCCCCGCCGTGAACGCCGTGCCATCAATGCCGAGTTGGCCGAGCGTCGCCCAGACCGCGCACTGCGTCGCGTAGGCGTACTCCGCTTCTGTCAAGCCGGAAAGGATGGCGTTGTCCGCAAGATAGCGCCCCAGAAAGATGTCCAGTGAGTGCTGCGGATACCCGTTGGCAAAGACGCCGGCGGTCTTGGGACTTGCCGTGTACTTACCCGTGATTGGCAGCGTTTTTGCCGTAAAATGCAGCCCATGATTGATACAGTACGCGACGCCCGTAATACCGTCGTTGGTAGCGTAGCTGTACGCCCATGCGCCGAGACTGGTACCAGCCGTGGTGGTCAGGTAGTGGTGGCTGGGGCCGAGCGTCATTGCCGCGGTTTTGCTCCCATCCTCGATGGACGCGGCAGACGCGCCAACGGTCAGAAGCGAGAGCAGTGTGGTGAGCGCAAGCAGGAGAGCCAGCGCTCGTTTGAAGATTCCTTTATGTTTCATAAAATTCCTTTCTTTTGCGTGAAAAAAGCACCGTTCGGATGAACGATGCCTTTTCGGGTTGTATTCGATTGTTACTTGGTGGAGCCCGGAACGAGAAGTTCTTTGGCAAAACGGGTTAGCGCCGGATCGGACTGGATATAGTCGTAACCCTGCATATACGACTGGTCGTGAAGTACATATCTCGTTTCCCGAACAGCCGGGTCATAACCGACATCTACGCCGGTCACGTCAATGCTCCACCATCTGCCTTCGAGATAAACCTCGTTCCACTGGTGGATATCGCTGTGGACAAACACGCAGGGGATACCTGCCATGTCACACAGGAATTTGAAGTTGTGCGCAAAGCTCATGCAGTTGCCCTTATGCACATTGCTGTCCACAAGCGCCGTCCGCGGCGACGAGGTCGAATCTCTGTCGTAGGTCAGGCGATCACAGACGAAAAACGCCATCTCGCAGACCTTTTCGCGGTCGGTCTTACCTGCAAGCCCGTTAATGAATGGCGTGCAGTAGTCGGCGGCCGCTTGATAGGAGCTGGAATAGTGAACGATGTACTTTGCCATTCCATTGCCCATGCTCTCCAGATTGTATGCCGGCCACACATGCACAGCAGCGTCGGCGGCCCGGCACGCATTTTGCATCTCCTCGCTTGTCAATGCGAAGGGCGCGGAGTCCTGCCCTGTGACGATGGCCTGACGCAGTGCGTCATAAATCGTACGCGTATAGGTCGCTGTGAACGCCGCAGGGTTGGCGTCGTCGCTGTATGAGACATGTGTAGCTTCCTGCGGCTGCACCGGCTGCGTGGGCTGCGCCTGTGTCTGACCCTCCGGCGTATAGCCGACCATCGTGTCGATCATGACGGCGCGGCTCGCTTCGCTGTACGACACACCGAAGTCCACCAACGCCGCGATGTCCCTGAGTTTGAGATAGTTGTTACCGTTAATGACATACGCCTCGACCTCCACCGGTGAGCCGTTCAGAAAAAACAGCATCGTGCTGCGCTGTGCCGCGACGGTCTCGACCGCCGCCTGGATCGCATTCCCGTTCAGCAGGACTCCGCCGATCAGGACGCCAATGAGAATATAACCGATTTTCTTCATGGTACTTTTCCTCCGTTCGATTTGTGTTGCTATAGGTTTGAGCGGATATCCTCCTTTCCTTGTTCTACCTGCAACATAAATCAGAAAACCGGCATTGTCAAAGGTTTATTTGAAACGTCTTTGCCGATAAAATAAAAATCCGCGAAATCGTTGCAGTCTCACATCATTTCAAATAGTATTTGGCATATTTTCGGCAGTTTTACAGCGAATTATTTTTATCGGCACACATATTTATTTCTCGATACCCTGCACGACGACGCGCTTGGTGGGCTGGTTGGCAAGGCAAGTCGTGATCGTGATGCGATTGTCCGCCGTGGCCTGCAAGCGGCTCCAGTCGGTGCTGGAGATCGTCTCGATCACGCTGACCTCATAGGTTCGCGTGCCGTAGACCGTCGTGTAGGTGATCGTATCACCCGCCTTCAGATCCTTGATCGCACCGATGGCGTACTTCGTCCCGCGGTTGTGGCCACAAAGCCCGATGTTACCGTCCCAGCCGGTGGTGGAGCTGTAGTGCGCGACGCCCTTCGCCATGCTCTCGTTCGTCTCGCCCTCCCAGACTTTCATGGAAATGCCGAGCGAGGGAATTTTCAGCGTGCCGATGCTGCCGTCCGAGCGTCTCATGCCCGCGACGCTGGTGTATGCGGTCTTCTGATAAACTGTCACGGTCTGCGGCGTCGGTGTTGTCGCCGCGGCGGCGTCGCTGATCCGCAGGATCTCCGGGATGCCGACGTAGTCGATGGCGAGAGAGCCGTAGGACGCCGTCTGCCCGGGCAGGCGCGTCTTCTCCATCGCGCCGGTGGCGGTGTTGCTGTAAACGCCGTAAGGCAACTCAGTCGTCTGGAAGTCAGTCACGTTCTTCCCGCCGTAGTTGTACTGCGCGCCGTAAACGTCCGCGTACTCGGTCGGTTTATAGTAGTCCGTGCCGTCATCGCCCTTGAAATCGTAATCTGCCGCGTAAGCGGGCGCGGCAAGCAACAGACTGAGCGCCAGCGCCGCGCCCAGGGGCTTAGTCTTCATCTTCTTCATGTTCCGTTTCCTCCTTATCTTCCTCGCTGCCTCTGTAGTCCACATATCCCGCGTAGCGGGGCTTTCTTGACCTCAGAAGCAGGAATGTGCCCACACCGAGCAGTGCCAGCAAAATGCCTCCGCCGATGAGAAACGGCGTGCGGTTCGCCGCCACGGTATCTGAGAGCGACCGCGTGGCCTCGGCAACGCTTTCCTCAACGGGGCGGGTCGTCTTCGCACCCGTGTAGAGTACGGTGTAGGTCACGTCCTTGATTTCCTTGCAAGCGACAGTCCCCTTGTACTCTGCGGTACTCACATAGCCGGTCGGGGTGCTGTAGCTGCCCTTCCCGGAGTAGGTGGCGATGGCAACATAGCTGGACGGGACGAGGGTGTCATCTACCAACGCTGTACCCTGCACCTTCCAGTCCACGCTCTCTAGCGAGATGGTCTTGCCGTCCTTCACGGTGGTCTGGGGAACGTAGGCCATATCGTTGCTGTCGCAGTTAGCGATCTCCTTGGTTTCGCGGATGGTGTAGCTGCCGGACGTATAGCCCGCCGCCTCGGTCTTGATCGACGTGTGGTCAAGGGCAAGAGTGCCGGAGTAATGCCCGTCGTCGTACTCCATTGTCGGCTCCAGCACTTCGAGGATCGCGGAGAGGTCTTTCTTTTTCGTCTCAACGGTGATCGTCTCGGTGTGCTCCTTCTCCGCCTCGAAATTGTTTTCCTGCTTGGTGATGTCCGTGAAGCTATAACGATACCCCTCATAGTCGAAGGGTTCCTCCACCAGCACCTGCGGATCGAGTTCCGCCGATACCGTAAAGGTCTTGATGTACTGCTGTACGCCGTTGAGGTTCTGGACGACGGTGCTGTTCGGCACCTCCATCGCCCATGCGCTGACCGTACACATCAGCGCGAGGGCGCACGCGGCACCCCCTGTCATCAGTCGTTTCATGCTCGTTTCTTTTCCTCCATAAAGTCTTTTTAGCCATATTTCGCGGTTGCCGCGCAAGCGGTGATCGAAATGGCGATCATGAATTATCGCGGAAGCGATAATTTGCAGCGTATTCCGGGTGCTCCCGGATATCCGCCAGCATACGAAGGGATTGCTCCAGCGCCCGCATCGTATCCCGCGATTCCTTCTTGATGAACGGCGTGAGCAAAAGAATATCCTCATCGCTAATCGTAAAAACGACGCGAACGAGGATCTTGTGTTTCTCACGCATCTCGTAGAACGGGCTGTAGCGTTCCAGCGCAAAGTGCTTGAAGTGTGGCTCCTTCAGCTCGCAGACCTCGGCCTGTGCCAGCCGGAACAGCGTCCATTGGAGCTTGCGCCGCAGCTTCGGGTCCTGCTGGGTGAGGAATATCTCAAAAGGGGACCCCTCCTTGCCGGGCGGACGGTAGACCTTGATTACTCTCATGTATCACACCACCTCCGTTGATCAGTTTTTTCTTTTCGCATACTTCCTCCGTTTCCGGGCATGAAAACAGGCCCAACGTCAACCAAAATGGTTTACGCTGAGCCTTTACTGCCCTTATATAAAATTATTGATTATCCTACCCGCTCTTGCAAGAAGGCAAGGAACATCCTCTCCAGTTCCGCATCGCTGCCAAGCTTTTCCAGATATGGCGCGAACGCCTTACGGGAAAACGTGATATTCTTCGGCGGCGCGTACTTGCGTTGTTCTTCGATGGCTACTGCCTCGCGCCACGCCGCGAAGACTTCCTGCCGATCTGCTGTAGGCGGCGGGCATTTTTTGGCGATGTGCTGCATGATCGTCTTGTTGACGCTTTTTCCATAGTCCACACAGAGCTCCACGAACGCAGATTGCGTTTCCTGATCGTAGTCCGCCATGATGTCGGCGCTCGCCAGATTGAGCAGCCTTGTGTTGTCCTCAAGAGCTTCCAGCAGCTCCGGCAGGAGGTTCGTCAGCTTAACGGCTTTGCGGATCTCGTACTCCGTCACGCCGAAGAACTCGGCGACGATCTGGCGGGCATTGTACCTTTGGCGACTGTCGCCAAAGGTCTCCCTCGCCGCGTTGTGCTGCCCATTTCGGTTCTTTGCGTCCAGCAGCGCCTTGTACGCCTTGCCGCGCTCGACGATTGAGAGATCGAGCCGTTGCAGCAGATTGGTCGATATGGCGATGGTAATGGCGCGCGCGTCGTCCGCCTCCACAATTTCCGATGGAATCACAGACCAACCGGCGAGCCGAGCCGCGGCAACGCGGTTATGCCCCGCGAGGATCTCGTAGCGTCCATCAGCCTTTTGACGGACGATAATGCGGACGAACAGTCCTTCTTCCCGAAGCTGTTCGGCAAAGACCTTCAGCTTCTGCGGCGAATAGGGGTGAAACCCAATGTCCGCCGTACTGAACGGGTCGAGCAGGTCAAGCGGCAGCTCCGCGATCCTTGCGGGCGTCGTGGGCGGCGCCTCACGGAAGATCTTCTCATACGCTTCGTCGCTTGCGGCAAGCTCCGACGCCTGTTTGGTGGACGTCATGCGGTTTTTCAGCAGTTCGCTCATGTTCTGCTTAGCCAAGCCGCATCACCTCCCGCGCAAGGCTGCGGTAGGACTCGGCGGCGGGATTCTTCGGCGCGTAGTCGAGAATGCTCATGCCCGCCGCGGGACACTCGGCAACCTTGATGGTATGCTCAATGGGACGCTCGAAAACGTGAAACTCCGTTCCGTAGAGCTCTCCGACGTTCTCACGCACGCTCTTGCAAAGCTGCGGCCTCGACTGGTACATCGTCAGCAGGATGCCGGCGATCTTCAGCGCGGGATTAAACCGTGAGCGCACCTTTTTCACCATTTCAAGGGTGTCCGGAAGATTGTCGCTTGCCAGAAAATGCGCCTGCACGGGCAGAATACAATAGTCTGCCGCTGCAAGAGCGTTGACCGTCAGCAGCTCATGCTTGAGACCACAATCTATTATAATGTAGTCATAGCTGCTCCGCAGGGGTTCCAGCAGCTCCGCCATGATCTTCTCGCAGGGGCGATCCGCTTCACCCATCGCGCCATACTGCGAGAGCTGCATCACCTGGAGCCGCGCCGCAGCGTCGGACAGCTTCGCGTTTGCGGGGATCAGGTCTATGCCGCTGTCCGTATGGAGAACTGTCCGCGGCAGGTGCAGCTCGATATCCTCCGGCGAGTCAATGGCTGCCAGCAGGAGCTTGGCAAGCGTGTTTTTCAATTCTGCGGGCGTAAAGCCCAACGCGGCGGTCAGGTTAGCCTGCACGTCGTTGTCGACCACGACCACGCGCTTACCCGCTGACGCAAGCGCCGCGCCGAGGTTCAGTGTCGTCGTTGACTTGCCGACGCCGCCTTTACACGCGCAGACCGTCATAGTGACACACATATTT